>NZ_JBEOXO010000023.1:0-182453 GCF_040296605.1 Streptomyces sp. NPDC002088
ACCGCTGCATCGCCGTCCCACTGGCCATGGCAGAACTGGAAGTAGCCATCAGACAGCTACTGGACCGCTTCCCACGACTGCAGCTGGCAGTACCACCACAGGAAGTGCACTGGGACACAAAAACCATCCGCCGCTTCCCGACCGAACTACCCGTCACCTGGCACCAGCCGCCCGCAAACCAGCCTCACTGAACACCCCCCGCCGACACGCGGTCTTCGCTGAACAGCTGCCGGCGGCACGCAGCGTAGCGACGCGGACACCCCTGCCGCACACCCGCCCGCACCCCTGGACCCGCCCCGCCCCCAGACCCGTGCACGCACGGCGCACGGCAGCCGACACCACACCGCTGGCCCACCGCCCCGGAAAGCCCAGGCCCGCCACACCCCGCAAACCGGCACCACCGCGCCCGCCCTACAAACCGATAGCTCCGCCTCGCCCGCCCCCTCGCCGAGGACCTCCGCCGCCTCTGGGAACGGCCCGCAGAACCTACGTCGGCTCAGCCGGGCCCGGGGCCGCCGAGGGTTCCGCCACCTCCGCGCGAAGACGTTCCGCGAAGCGCATCATCTCGTCAGCCCCAGCCGCTCCGGCCGGCACCGCCCGCCGCTCCTCACCACCCGCCGTCAAGGCGGCGCGCGCCGTGAGCGGCAGAGAATGGCCGGATCGCCCTTTGTGCACCGTGGCGGCCACAGGGTGCGGCGGCGCGCGGGCGGCGCGCGGGCTGCCCGGTTGTGGGACCTGCGGCTTTCCTGCTGTCCCCTGCGCTGTTGCGGAGGCAGTGGCCCAGCGTTGGAATCAAGTGTGAGGCACTTTGGAGGCGGCGGGTCCGCCGGCCGCCCCGCTCCCGGGACGGGGGCCGGCCGGAAAGGGCTCAAGAACGATGCCCTGGGCATGTTCTCCTCGGTCGTCATGGGCCTGGCCTCCACCGGCCCGGCGTACAGCCTCGCCGCCGCGCTGGGCATCATCGTGGCGGGGGTCGGGCTGCAGGCCCCGATCGTCACCATGCTGGCCTTCATCCCGATGCTGCTGGTCGCGTACGCCTTCCGGGAGCTCAACGCGAGCAACGCCGACTGCGGGACCACCTTCACCTGGGCCACCCGCACCTTCGGACCGCGCACCGGCTGGATGGGCGGCTGGGGCCTCATCGTCGCCAACGTCCTCGTCATGGCGAACCTGGCCGAGATCGCCGCTTCCTACGGCTTCCGGTTGGTGGGCCTGAACGAACTGGGGGAGAACCGGCTGTGGACCACCGCAGCGGGCATCGTCTGGATCGCCGTGATGACCGCGATCTGCTACGTCGGCATCGGGGTCTCGGCCGCTGTCCAGCGCTGGCTGCTGTGCCTGGAAGTGGTGATGCTGATCCTGTTCGCCGTCGCCGCGCTGGTCAGGGTCTACACCAGTCCTCCCGCGACGGCGATCCACGTTTCCGCCTCCTGGTTCAACCCCTTCGAGGTGCCCTCGGTAAAGGCCCTGACCTCGGGCATCCTCGCGGGGGTCTTCATCTACTGGGGCTGGGACACCGCGTTCTCGGTCAACGAGGAAACCATCGACGGCACGCGCATCCCGGGGCGCGCCGCGGTCGTGTCCATCGTGCTGCTCCTGATCATGTACGGGCTGGTGTCCACTTCGGCGCAGGCGTTCGCGGGAGTCGGCACCTCGGGCATCGGGCTCGGCAACGCGCAAAACTCGGACGATGTGTTCTCCGGACTGGGCGAGGCCGTGTTCGGGAGCCAGGACACGGGGCTGCTCCTGTCGAGACTGCTGATCCTGATGGTGCTGACCTCCGCGCTGGCCTCCGCCCAGACCACCATCCTGCCCCTGGCCAGGACCGTCTTCTCCATGGCGGTCCACAAGGCCGTCCCGCCTCGGTTCGCCCGGGTCCACCGCAGGTTTCTCACCCCGACCTGGGGAACCGTCGGCATGGGAGCGGCCTCGATCGCCGTGCTGGTCCTGCTGGCGTCGTTCAGCCGGAATGTCCTGGCCGACTCGATCGACTCGATCGGGCTGGCGATCGCATTCCAGTACGGGCTGACCGGCTTCGCCTGCCTCTGGTACCACCGCAAGGTCCTCACCCGCAGCGCCAAAGATCTGATCTTCAAGGGAGTGCTGCCGGGGCTCGGCGGGCTGATCATGCTCTTGCTCTTCCTCTACGCCGCCTTCGTCGTCTACGCGAACCCCGGGTACGGCGCGACCACCGTCGACGTGCCGCTGATCGGAAGGACGGGCGGGGTCACCGTCCTGGGCCTGGGCGCCCTGCTGATCGGTTTCCTGCTGATGCCTGTGGTCACCCGTGGCCACACCGTGGCCCTCAAACTCCAGCGGAGCCTCCTTCCGCGCCGCCTGCCGCCGCACGCGGCCGTTGACTCGGCGAGCCGCTACCTGCCTGCCGACAGCGGGTCCGGGGTGGGCGGCGACTGGTACGACGTCATCCCCCTGTCGGGCACCCGGGTCGGCCTGGTCGTCGGGGATGTGCTCGGTCACGGCCTGCGCGCCGCGGCCACCATGGGACGCCTGCGTACGGGTGTGCGCGTCCTGGCCCGGCTGGACCTGAGCCCGGACGAGCTCCTGTCCCGCCTGGACGACCTGGTCGAGCAGACCGCGCACGAGCGCGGGGTCGGCCGCGGCCCGGGCCACCTGAGGCCGCATGCCGACGAGGCCCTGGGCGTGTCCTGCCTGTACGCGGTGTACGACCCCGTCTCGGGGAAGTGCAGCCTGGCGCGGGCCGGGGAGTCGGTGCTGGCGGTCGTCGAACCGCACACGGGCGTCGTCGCCCATCCGGAGCTGCCCCCCGGACCGCCGCTGGGAATCGGTGGCCTGCCCTACGAGAGCACGGAACTGGAGCTTCCACCGGGCAGTCTCGTCGCCCTCTTCACCGGCGGCCTCCTCCAGGCGGCCGACGGCCGTGACGCCGGGCTCGCGCAGCTGTCCCACGTCCTCGCCGACGAGCGAGCGTCCCTGAAGGAGCTGTGCGACCGAGCGGTGACCACCCTGCTGCCCGGGCCGGTGGACGAGGATGCGACGCTGCTCCTGACCCGCACACGCCTGCTCGACCGGAACCAGTTCACCCAGTGGGAGCTGCCCCCGGACCCTGCGGCGGTGGCCACCATCCGCACCGCCGTCAGCAAGCAGCTCCGCGACTGGGGGCTGGACGACCTGTCGTTCACCAGCGAGCTCATCGTCAGCGAACTGGTCACCAACGTCATCCGCTACGTCGGCGGCCCGATCCAGGTACGCTTGATCCGCGACCGGACCCTGATCTGCGAAGTCTCCGACACCGGCCACACCACGCCCAATCTGCGGCACGCCGCGAGCGACGATGAGGGAGGCCGGGGCCTGTTCATCATCGCCCAGATGACCCACCACTGGGGCACGCGCTACACCTCCACCGGCAAGACACTCTGGACCGAGCAAGACCTGCCGCCGGCGGACGGCCAGTAGCACCGCCCGAGGTCCACCGACGCTGCCAGGCCGATCACTGAGGCAGAGGTACCAAGCTTCCAGCCAGGCTGATGGACTTCGACCCCAGCGTGGTCGGGGTTGCCTCGCAGCCGTTGCGGTGGACTGGCAGGACGGCGAACGGAAGCGTCGTGTCCGGGGCGCGTCCGGGGCGGGGAGGTGGCGGCAAGGCTCATGGGGTTCTCGGTGCCGTGGTCAGGGTCAGGGTCAGGGGGCGATCCGCAGCACGCGCGGCGGATGTGCGGCCGGTTCGGGCAGACGCAGCGGCGACAGGCCGGGGGTGATGCTGCCGAGCAGCGCGGCCCGGCGGGCTCCGGTGCCCGAGGGAAGGGTGCCGGGCAGGCCGTGGACCGTGAGGAAACCCAGCACGGCAAAGGCCAAGGCCTCCTTGGCGTCGGAAGGAAGGCCCAGCTCGTCGCTGGGCCGCAGCGGCACACCGGGCAGTTCCTCGGCAATCATGCCCATCAGCACGGGGTTGCGAACGCCTCCGCCGGAGACGACGAGCTGCGTGACCCCGTGGGCGCGACACGCGTCGGTGACGGTGGCCGCGGTCAGCCGGGCCAGCGTGGCCAGTACGTCCTCGGGACGGACTGCGGGCAACGTCTCGAGGGCTCGTTGCAGATAGGGCAGGTGGAAGTGCTCCTTGCCGGTGCTCTTCGGGGCAGACCTGCGGTAGTAGGGATCGTCCAGGAGGACACGGAGCAGCCCGGGGTGACTCCGCCCGGCGGCGGCCCTTTGCCCGTCCGCGTCGTAGGCGACGGCGCCGCCGGTGAAATGCCCTACGGCCGCGTCCAGCAGCGCGTTGGCGGGGCCGGTGTCGAAGGCCAGCGGGCCAGCACCGGGCACCAGGACGGTGATGTTGGCGATACCGCCCAGGTTGAGCGCGGCAGGCGTGCCCGGCAAGCCACGCAGCAGCAGGGTATCGGTCATACCGACCAGCGGAGCACCCTGCCCACCCGCCGCCACGTCCCTGCTGCGCAGGTCGGAGACGACCGGCAGGCCGGTGGCCTCGGCGATCCAGGCAGGCTGGCCGAGCTGGAGGCTGCCACGGACAACACCGTCCTCCACCCAGTGGTGCATGGTCTGGCCGTGCGAGACCACAAGATCCGCGCAGCCGTCACACAACTCACCAAGGGCACGCTCGGCCACGCCGGCGAAAGCCTGGCCAATACGGGTATCCAGCATGCACACAGCCCGGGTCGTCGTGACGGCCGGCGGCAAAGCGGCGGCAATCAGCCCCCGCACCTCATCGGGATAGGGGACGGACAGATGCCCGAGAAAGTGCAGGCGCAGGACATCGCTGTCCAGGACGAGATCCGCGGCAGCGGCCTCGATCGCATCGTAGGAAGTGCCCGACATCAGCCCGATCACACGCACAGCCCCTCCCCCGCCTCCCACCGCACAGACCGGACAGATGACGCCCACCGCAGCTGCACCAGCGGCCGCGACTGAAACGGCGGCTGCGACAGCAACCACAGCAGAAGCGGCAGTTGCGAGGGCGGCTGCGGCTGAAGCGGCGACTGCGGCATGGCTTCTCCCTAAGAGGACGTCCGGGCGGTCGGAGCAGAACTGGCACCCAGCTGCCGTGCCCACCCCGCAAGCCTGCCTCCACTCCTGACCGACACCCGCCACGACACGACCGCGATCCGCACCCGGCCCACCGCCGACCGCGACAGCCCCGGCCGATGCGCAGCCGCGGTAGAACAAGCTCATCAGACCGCCCACGACCCCAGTGCCGAAGACACCGACCGGCACAAGCCACCGGGCGGCGATCGCCGTCGGCACCGCGGCGCCGCCCACGATGACATCGACCTTCACACCGCGCACGAGGTACGTCATCACGCCGACCCTCACCAGCAAGGTGACGCTGCAGTCGATCTCAGAAGCCATCCGCATTCCGCTCGACAGGCTTGATCAGTCGAACGGGATCCTGTTCGGGCGTCCCGCGATGGCCTGGGCACAATGACAGCCTCCTCTTGGTAGCTCGGGATGCGATCCAACCGAGCGGCACCAGGAGGCTGTCGTCGCAGACTTTCGTGCTTGCGCCACCGTGGCAGGATCCGGGGCATGAGCGAACAAGCGGATCGGCCCGTCGCCCTGGTCAGCGGGTCCACGTCGGGGATCGGGGAGGCCGTCGCGCGGAGGCTGGCGGCGGACGGGATGCGGGTCGTCGTGCACTCACGGCGCAGTGCGGAGGCCGGGGAGGCACTGGCGGCGGAGCTCGGCGGAGCGTACGTGCGGGCGGACCTGGCGGTGGAGGAGGAGGCCCGGGGGCTGGTCGAGGCGGCGCTCGGCCGGTACGGGCGGCTGGACGTGCTGGTGAACAACGCGGGCATCAGCTGGCCGATCCCGCACGACGACTTGGCCGCGGCGACACCGGCGGACTGGCGGCAACTGCTGGAGGTCAATTTGATCGCTCCATGGGTGCTGTGCACGGCGGCGCTTCCGGCGCTGCGTGAATCCCCCGCGGGTGGCAGCATCGTGAACGTCACCAGCCACGCGGGGGTGCGCCCCAAGGGCTCGTCGGTGCCGTACGCGGCGAGCAAGGCCGCGCTGAATCACGTGACCCGGCTGCTCGCGGCCGCGCTCGGGCCCGAGGTGCGGGTCAACGCGGTGGCGCCGGGGCTGGTGGACACGCCGATGACGAAGGACTGGGCGCAGGCGCACGAGCTGTGGCGCGACCGTGCGCCGATGCGCCGTCCGGCCCAGCCCGCCGACGTGGCCGACCTGGTGGCGTCGGTGATCGCCAGCACCTATCTCACCGGCGAGGTGATCGTGCTGGACGGCGGGCTGAATCTGACCTGAAAAGCCATCAGCTTACCGATCAACGGGTCTGTCAGGTCGAACAGGGATCCTGATCGAGTGATCACTCGGCTTCAGCAGCTGGGCGTGCGGGCGGCTTTTCGGCCGACGGGAACGGTCTCTGTCTGCTGAGGGCCGGGCTTCCAGCCACTTTGTGATCTTTCGCCGGTTGGCATGGCGATCTGGAACACAAGCGGCTCGGCGCGTCAACAAAACGGCGTGTACGCGACGCGCGAGTCGGTGTGGGGGGCATCGCGGGCGTGAACTTCGCCAGCATCAGTACGGCCATGTAGCGATCGCGGTCTGCGTGACCGCGACTTTGGTCAGCCGGTCTTGGTGGCGAAGGGGCCGCCATCGGCGAACGCCAGCCGCGCGAAGTTCTCGCCGATGCGGCGGTGTCCTGCGGGATCAGGGTGGACCTCGTCCGGCAGCGGGAATTCGGCGTAGTCCGTCTCGCCGTACAGGTTGCGTCCGTCGAGGTAGTGCAGGTTCGGGTCGTCGGCCGCCCGCTGCTCGACGACCCGGGCGAGTTCGTGGCGGATGACGTTGAGCGTCAGGCGCCCGGCGGCGCGTTCGGCTGGATCGCCCGTGGCCTTGAACCGCAAGGTCCCGCCGTCGAAGTCTGGCGCGAGAGGGCCGGGGGTGTCCTCCTGAACCGGACACAGGATGGGGGACACGACCAGCAGTGGCGTGGTCGGATGCCCCTCGCGGATGGTGTCGAGGAAGCCGTGGACTGCGGGGGTGAAGGCGCGCAGGCGCATCACGTCGGTGTTGACGACATTGATGCCGATCTTGAGGCTGATCAGGTCCGCGGGAGTGTCCCGCATCGCGCGGGCGGTGAACGGGTCGAGCAGTGCGCTGCCGCCGAACCCCATGTTGATTAGCTCCACTCCGCCCTGGGCGGCTGCCAGGGCCGGCCAGATGGCACTCGGGTGGGCGGCGTTCGAGCCGTGGCTGATGGAACTGCCGTGGTGCAGCCACACCCTGCGTCCGTTGTCCGGCGCCGGCTCGATGGGGGCTTCGGTGCGCAGGGCGATCAGCTCGGTGATCTCCGTATGCGGAAGCCAGATCTCGACGTCCTTGTCACGCGCCGGCAGATTGGTGAACCTGGCGGTGCCGGCAGGCCCCTCCGACAGCTCGGAGGACTGGGTAACCATGTCAATGATGGTGCGGACGTTACCGTCGGCCACCGTGGCCTGGGCGGCGAGACGGCCATCGACCAGCAAGTCGTACACTCCGTCCGCCGGGGCCGGGAAGCCTCGGTAGACCCGCTTGGTAGGCAACGTGTCCAGTTCGATGGTGGTGGCCCGGGTGCGGAAGGCCAACCGCACACCGGAGGGCTGGGCCTCGGCCACGGCCAGTTGGTTGTCAGGGATCTGCCGGCGCGCCCAGGCGGGCAGCCGATGCGGCAGCAGGCCGTGCGCGGTCGGTTCCACGTCGAGGAAACCGCGCAGGATGTCCGCGGTGACAGGTGTGGTGATCCAGTCGTGCTCAGTGTTCATTGCTCCAGCCTGCTGATCAAGATTTCCGGATTATTCGGATGCGCCGGTGCGCGGCGCGGCGGACCGCCTTCGGCGGCGCGGCCCCCTGCTGGTCAGGGTGTGGTCCGGTTCCTTAGCAGAGCGTCGAGGGAATCCACGATCCAGGCCCAGGATTCCTGCGAGTCGACGGCGGTGTGACTGAAGCCTCCGGCCATCTCCAGGCTGACGTAGCCGTGGAAGACGCTGCCCAGCATCCGGACCGCGTGCGTCTGGTCCGGCTCCGTCAGGTCATAGCCGCGCAGGATCGCCCGTGTCATCTGTGCGTGCCGAACGCCGGCACTGGCGGCCGCCGTCTCGGGGTCGAGCCTGAGCCGGGCGGCGGCGTAGCGACCGGGGTGCTCCCGGGCATAGTCGCGGTAGGCATCCGCGAAGGCAGCCAGGGCGTCCTTGCCGGCACGCCCGGCCAGGGCGGCGGCGACCCGGTCGGCGAGCTCCTCCAGCGCGAACAGGGCGATCCTGGTCTTGAGTTCCTGGGAGCTCTTCAGGTGCGAGTACAGACTCGCGACCTTGACGTCGAACCGCCGGGCGAGCGCCGAGACGGTCACCTGGTCGAAGCCGACCTCGTCGGCCAGTTCCGCCCCCGCCCGGGTCAGACGCTCCGGTGTCAGCCCTACTCGAACCATAACCTTCCTCCTATCCAGCGACAACCATTATGCATTTGCCTAAAGCTTATAGGCAAATTAGCCTGCCCCTCGTGAAACCGCTGACTGAGCAAGAGATCCGTACCGCGTTCGTGAACTGCACCAAGGGCGAGGCGAAGCGCCTGTCCGTCCCCCGCGACCTGGCCGAGCGGCCCTGGGACGACCTGGACTTCCTCGGCTGGCGTGACCCCCAGGCCCCCGGCCGCGCCTACCTCGCCACCGAGCTGGACGGCCGCCCGGTGGCGCTCGCCCTGCGCTGCCCCAGTGCCACCTCCTGGCAGATGCGGCGCAGCATGTGCTCGATGTGCATGACCACCCACACCGGGGGTGTCTCGTTGATGGTCGCCGCGAAGGCGGGCAAGGCCGGGCAGCAGGGAAACTCCGTGGGCGCCTACATATGCAGCGACCTTGCCTGCCCGCTGTACGTGCGGGGCAAGAAGGATGCGGGCGTCGGCGCGCGGCTCCCCGAGTCGCTCACCTTGGAGGAGAAGATCCAGCGGACCGTCACGAACCTCGCCGTGTTCATCGCCAAGGTCACCGCATGAAGCATCCAGCCACGCACGCCACACCTGCCCGTATTGGATGTGACGCGGCATCATTCGCACTTTTCGCTTACGCGTTCACCCGTTGGACAGCCCGCCACGTGGCAGCGCTAGGCCAGAATTGTCATCCGGCGGGCGGCCACGGCGTACCGCGCGCGCGACTGGGCCGTCGACTTCTCCTGCTTCCTGATTGGCCGTCGTCCTCGGTCTGGCAGCTGCGCACTTCCTGCCTGACGAACCAGGCCTTCTGAAGGTGCTCATCGCGACGAAGCTGCCCCGGCCAGGGCAGAGCGGGATCCTGCGAAGGAGAAGCTGAAGACGCTGCCGCGGGTGGAGCTGTCCGCTGCCGCCGTGGCCGACTGACGTAGGCGTTGCCTCTCCAGGACAAGGTCCGCCGGATAGCCTCCCTTCATGATCCGAGGAGCGGGCGCTGAGCATGCGTGACCGGGAGAGCGCATCGGGGATTACCGAGCACGAGGTGACGACTCCCTGCCAAGGGGTCTTGCTGGAGCCGGCGGCAGGCAGCAGCGCCGGCGTCTTGGTCCTGGCGGGGTCGAGCGGTCGTGTGGACCGGCAGCGCGCGCGGCTTCTCGCTCAGCAGGGTCTTCTCGCCTTGGCCATACGCTGGTTCGGCGGGCTTGGTCAGCCAGCGGGGATCTGCGAGATCCCCCTGGAGACATTCGTCGCGGCGGTGGACCTGTTGCGGTCTCGTGGAGCGGAGCACGTCGGCATTCTGGGCGTGTCCAAAGGCGCTGAGGCCGCACTGCTCACGGCGGTACACGAGCCGCGTGTGAATGTCGTGGTCGCCGTGTCGCCGACCGCGCTGGTCTGGTGCAACGTCGGGCCTGGTCTTGATGGCCGTCAGCGTCCGTATCGCTCCTCCTGGACCTGGCGAGGGCGGCCGTTGCCTTTCGTGCCCATGGACGACTCCTGGCAGCCGGCGGGAAAGGCCGATGGTCCAGTGGCCATCCGCGGGTGGTACGACCTCAGCGAGCGGACCTTCGCTCAGCACCTGGATGCCGCCGCGATTCCGGTGGAGGAGGCGCGCGCTGACGTGTTGCTTGTAGCCGGGGGTGATGACGCCATGTGGCCCTCCCTGCGGTATGCCGAGCAACTGGCTGCGCGACGTCGCGCAGCCGGAGCTTCGGTCCACCTGCTCGCTCGTGACGACGCGGGGCACCGGCCACGGTTCCCCGGCGAGAGCCCCGCCGAGGCCTCGCAGACGTTTCTCTATGGGGGGACACCCCGCGCCGACGCTTTGCTCGGCAAGGTTGCCTGGGCACCCATCGTCGACGCGCTCCGTCCCGCTCAGGCCTCGGCCAGCCCCAGGCAGTAGGTGGCGACGTCGCGGTCGTGCTGTCGCTGCTGTGCGGGTTTGTGAGTGAGGCGGCGGGTCATGAGAGTGATAGCGGCCCAGTAACGGTTGAAATGCAGGCACTGATATCAGTCACGGGCAGGGGGACGACGCCTTGAGGCGGGATCCCACCCGGCGGAAAGTGCGACATCAAGACTTTCGCCAGCGAGGCCGCTGTCGACCGCACCGCGTTCTACGGCACCCGCCCCTACGCACACCGCCGCCTCGAGTCTGAACGACGCCTGCACGCCATGCACGAGGCCGACGAGATCCCCGATCCTCGCGAAGCCCAGGTCGTCCGGCGCCCGGTTCAAGGCAGAGAACACCAAGCTCCGGGAACGGCTCGCCAAGTCCGACAAGACGATCGACGAGCTCACCAACTGCCGCAGCCAGGCTCTGCCCCAGCTCGCCGCCCAGCACGAAGAGATCGTCGGGCTCCGCGAGATCGCCGCCGCGACAACCTGGGTGAGCGACCTTCCCGCACCGCGAACCACCATGATCGGAAGCTGCAGTTGATACGGGCGCAGCAGAGGGGAACTTCCACGTGGTCCCGTCAGCCGGTGCTACGGAAGACAAGCAGATAGCGCCAGAAGAGTCGCTGCCGCGATCACTATGAAAGATCACCCCGCGCACGTCTCCGCCACGAGTCGCGGCGGCCATGTGCAGGGCGGCCACGACCAGGCCGGCGTCGTGGCGGGCGCCCATCGCGTAACCGAGCAGACGGCGGGAGAACAGGTCTTCCTGCTCGGCAGCGAGGCACACCGCTCCCCCCGCCCTGGTCCGCGAGACAGCCGCAGCCGGCCACGAGATCGGCATCCACGGCTGGTTGCACCACCCCCTGCTCCTGCGCAGCCCGCGCGCCACCTACGACGACTTCGGCCGGGCCCGCGACACCGTCGCCGCCGTCACCGGGCGGCGGCCCACGCTCTTCCGACCCCCGTACGGCGTCATGTCGACCTCAGCCCACCTGGCGGCCCGCCGCCTCGACCTCACCCCGGTGCTGTGGACCTGCTGGCGAGAGGACTGGAGGGCACGCGCCACCCCGGAGTCCGTCCACCGCGCCGTCACTGCCGACCTGGACGGCGGCGGCACGATCCTGCTCCACGACTCCGACTGCACCTCCGCCCCCGGCGCCTGGCGCTCGGCGCTGGGTGCACTCCCCCGGATCCTCGACACCTGCATGGAACGGGGCTACGACGTCGGCCGGCTGCGCGACCACGGATGGCCTCAGGGAAACGCCCTCCCTGGAGGTGTCGCACACCTGGTACGGCAGGGCCTGGGCCAACGGTCCGCGCCCGAGACCCGGGCGGCAGGGTCACTCTGATCCGCGCGGACACACGTGATCACGAGGTCGCGCGATCGGCCGGGCCTTGCCTGCCCGCAGACCCTGCTCGGTGTGCGCCCGTCCGTGCGCCGGCACGGCGGACGGTTCCGGCATCTTCAGGCGCGCCGGGGCGGTGCGCCGACCGAGCTCAGGTTCCAGCCGTGGATGTCAGCCATGGCGACGGTCTCCTCTGCCTCGCCCCCGTTTCGCGGCATCCGCAACGTGTGCGGCCACTCGACGTAATCAGCTACTACGTCATGTAGAGGTCGGTTTCACGGGCGAGGTCCCACCGGAACAGAGGCCATCCACCGTCCGGCGGAAGGGACGGGAACGGATGCCCCTACTCGAGCGTCTACACTTCCAGCTACCGTCTACAAGACTGTAGTCAGTCAGCGTTTCGCGTCAAGCTGTCCGCAGGAAAGGGCTCCCGTCCATGACCGCACCGGTCCACCCTGCCTCGCGGCTGGCCGTCAACGTGCTCGGCGCCCATTCGCTGCTGGCGGCATTCGGCGCGCTGGTGCTGGTGGGCCTCTCCCGCGTCTGTCTCGGCATGCACTGGTTCACCGACGTCGTCGGTGGCTGGCTGTTCGCCGCGGGGTGGCTCGGGGTCTGTCTGTGGGCGATGGCCCGGCGGTTGCCCGCCTCGTTCGTCTCAGGCACAACCGATATACGGCCGAAGATCCGACGGAGGACCATGCACCACAAGATCCTGGTCGTCGAGGACGATCACGCCCTGCGTGACGTGCTGCGCCGCGGCCTGTCCGACGAGGACTTCGAGCCCGTGCTCGCCGCCGACGGCGCCACCGCCCTGCGGCTGGCCGCCGACAGCATCGCCGCGGTCATCCTGGACGTCGGGCTGCCCGACGCGGACGGCCGGGACGTCTGCCAGGCGATGCGCGCCAACGGGTTCGCCGCCCCGATCATCTTCCTGACGGCCCGTCATCACCTCACCGACCGGCTGTCCGGATTCTCCGCAGGGGCCGACGACTATCTGCCCAAGCCGTTCCACCTCGCCGAACTCGTCGCCCGGCTGCGGGCCGCGCTCAAACGCGCCGGACCACCGGCCGTGGCCACGGCCGGAGATCTGGTCCTGGACGCGACCCAGCACAGTGCGAGGGTCGGTGAAGTCCACGTCAGCCTGTCCCCGACGGAGTTCCGTCTCCTGGCCACGCTCGTGACCGCGGGCGGCGGCATCGTGCGCCGCCGCGACCTGGTCAGGGCCGCCTGGCCGGACGGTGCACAGGTCAGCGACAACACGTTGGACCAGTACCTGAGCCGGCTGCGCCGTAAGCTGCGCGAGGCCGGCAGCGACCTGAGCCTCACGACGGCGCGCGGGATCGGACACCGGCTGTCATGAACCGGGTCACGCAGCGCCTGTCTCCCCGCACCCTGCGCGGCCGGCTCTCCCTCGTGGCGCTGACCACCGCCGCGCTCCTGATGACCGTCCTGACCGTGGCGTTCAACACCGTGATGGACCGTCACCTGCAGCACCAGGCGGACGACGAACTGCGCAATCGTGCGGCTGCCGTCGCCATGACCATCGACACCAGCGGTCCCCGGGTGCGGGTTCTGGAGACCGTCAACGACAGCCTCCTGGACGCGAACGTGTGGATCTACGCCGGGACACGGCTGGTGGAGAAGCCGCCGTCCACCGCGCCCGACAGCAGGCTGACCCAGACCGCCGACCGGCTCGCCGTGCTGGGGACACGGGTCTGCACGACCGTCAAGGGCGGAGGCCCCCGCTTCGTCCGCCTGTGTTCCCGGCCCGTGCCCGGTCACCGCAGCACCGCCACCGTCGTCACGGCACTGGATCTCGCCCCGTACCGTAACTCGGCGGACACCCTGTTGCTGGCTTCACTGATCCTGGACGCTGTCATGCTCGCGTGCACCTACGCGCTGACGCGCCTGGCCGTCGGGCGGGCCCTGCGCCCCGTGCGGACCATGACCGACCAGGCCACCCAGTGGAGCGCCGTCGGCTCCGACGAACGCTTCGGCGCCGAGCACCATCCGGCCGAACTCACCCTCCTGGGCACCTCGTTGGACGCGCTGCTGGACCGGATCCGCACCGTGCTGCGCCACGAGCAGCAGCTGACCGGCGAGCTGTCCCACGAACTGCGCACCCCGCTCACCCGGATCATCATCGAGCTCGACTGGTGGCGGGCCCGCCCCCGCTCCGCCGCCGAAACCCGTGCCACCCACGAAGTGATCGCCGAGGCTGCCCAGTCCATGCGCACCATCTGCGACACGCTGCTGAACGATGCCCGCGAAGGCGCACAGAACGGCTCCACGGCCCCCGGCGCCACTGCCGTTGCACCCGTCCTGCACCGGCTCGTCGAGAACCTCGACTCCCGGAAGCAGGTGAAGACCGTCGTCGAGGTGACGGATCCGGAGCTGGAGGCCGGCGTCGCGCCTGCTCTCCTCGAACGCATCGTCAGCCCGCTGCTGACCAACGCGGTCCGGTACGCCCGTTCCACGGTGACCGTGTCCGCGCGGCAACTGCCCGGCGGCGTGTGTATCGATGTCACCGACGACGGCCCCGGCGTGCCGGAGGCGTTCGTCGACGACCTCTTCCAGCCCGGCCGCCGTGCCGACTCCGACGACGGGCACGACGGCGCGGGCCTCGGACTGCCGCTCGCGCGGCGCCTGGCCCGCGCCGTCGGCGGCGAGGTCTCCCACGCCCCCGGGCACACGCCCGGAGCACGCTTCCTGGTCAACCTGCCTGCCGGGTAACAGGCTGCCGACTCCATGCGGGCCGGCGCGCGATGCCGTCTCAGTCTGCCTGCCGGATGACCGGCTCCCGCCCCGTGTGCGGGGCGGTGGTCCTGGGCTCCTGGACCTGCGCGTAGGCCACCAGTCCAAGGAGGATGGCGAGCAGGACGGCCGAGGAGCCTACGGTGCCGAGGTTCAGGCCACTCTTGGTGACCGGCTTGGTCAGGAAGTCACCTGCGGTGGCACCCAGCGGGCGGGTGAGGACGAAGGCGGACATCGTGGTGCCGGCCATGCTGGTCGACAGGATCACGGTTCAGTAGAAGAACGGGCTGTAGCGGTTGGACCTGAGCTGCACGACCAGGGTCACCACGAAGATCAGGAACAGCGCGATCGCGGTGCGGAAATCGCCGAGCTTGAGGGGCTGCGCGAAGAGATCACCAGCCGTCTCGCCGCCCGGATGGGAACCCAGCAGGCGCCCGCCCCGCGACGGGGACGAGCGCCCTGTGAGAAGAGGCAACCGCGCCGCGGCGATCGCCGGAACGACCTCGGGAGCGTCAGCCGGAACGCGTCCTGAACGCCTGCCGCGTGCCCGCTCAGGCCGCGTGCCGCGCGGTGCGCTGCGGCTCCGTCACGTCCTTCCGGGTCACCGACAGGTACACGACCAGGCCGAGGATCACGGCGAGGAAGAGCGCACTGGTGATGACGGTGCCGAGGCCGACGCCGCCGTCGCCGGTCGGCTGGGAGAGGTAGTCACCGATGGACGCACCCAGCGGGCGGGTGAGAATGTAGGCGATCCAGAAGCTCCACACCGCGTCGAGGCCGAGCTTGAAGTGCGCAAGGGCGACCGCGGCGATGGCCAGGGCGAACAGGACCGCGGCGAGCCAGTAGCCGAGGTCCATGCGCTCGGAGACCAGGTCGCCCGCCGCGGTGCCGAGGGCGAAAGTGAACAGGACGGCGAGCCAGTAGAAGGACTCGCGGCTGGTGGTGTCGATGCTGTGGATGGACAGTGTCCGCTCGCGCCGGTACCAGACCACGAAGACGACCGCGAGGACGATCGCGAAGACGGTGGTGCTCGTCGCCAGCGGTACACCCATGTTGTCGGTGAGGTTGTCGCTGATCAGCGTGCCGACGACGCTGATCAGGGCGACGGCGAGCCAGTACACGCCCGCGCGGTAGGCGCCGGTGCGGAACTGCACGACCAGGACGACCGCCAGCAGGGCGCTCATCAGCAACGACACACCGGTCAGGCCGAGGCCGGCCTTCTCGTTGAGCAGGTCGGCGGCGGTCTCGCCGACCGTCGTACACAGCACCTTGATGATCCAGAAGTAAACGGTGACTTCGGGCACCTTGTTCCAGCGCAGCCCCCGGCCGGCGGACACCGCCCGGGTGCCGGCCGCCGAGGGCGCGGAGGCCTCTGACGTCTCGTATGTCATGAGGCCCGACCGTGCCACGGGATACCTGAACGCATCCTGACTGCCGTGTGGCATCGGCTGCCCCGTCCACCCGGCCCGAGCACCATGAGTGCCATGACCCGTCATGACCTCCGCCTTTGCATAGCGGCGCTTCGCCCCTTCCCGTCCGCCGCCATGGAAGAAGGCCGCCTTGAACCATCCGACTGTCTCCCACCCGCCCACTGACCGGGTGACGGTCCGGCTGCGCCGCCGGCTCGGCCGGGCCGTCGTGCTGTCCTATGTCGCCGCCCTCCTTCTGCCCGGTCCCGGCCTGTGGCTGCGCCGGGTCCACACCGTGCCGCTCGGCACCGTGACCGGCCTCCCGTTGAGCACCGCCCCACTGCTGCTGTCCCTGGTGCTCTTCTCTGCCGGGCTCCAGGTACCCGTCCGTGAGCTGGGCCGTCTGCTGCGCAGCCCCACCGCCCTGCTCGCCGGGCTGGTCCTGCATCTGGTGATCCCGCTGCTGGTCATCCCCGTCGTCGCGTTCCTGCTGCGCCGAACTCCCGATACGGACGGCGGCAGCGGCCTGGTCACCGCGATGATCCTGATCGTGGCGATGCCCGTCGCCGCCGGAGCCACCGTGTGGACCGGCAAGGGCGACGGCGACCAGCCCACCATGGTGGGACTCGTCCTCGCCTCCACGCTGCTCAGCCCACTCACCATTCCGCTGGTCATCAGCACCCTGCTGCCGCTCCTCAGCGACAGCTACGCGGACACACTCGCCACGACCGGGCACACAGCCCACGACGGCTTCGCCCTCGTCAGCGTGGTCCTGCCCTGCGCGGCCGGAATCCTGTGCCGGCTCACGCTGCCCACGGCGTGGCGAGACCGCGTCCTGAACGTGGTCGTGCTCGTGGCCCTGGTCGGATCGCTCCTTCTGACGTACGTGAACGCCAGTGGCGCCCTGGGTTCCTTCCTCGCGCGCCCGCGACCGCTGCTGCTCGGCGCGGCACTGGTCGTGGCAGCGCTCGTCTGTCTGCTCTCCTTCATGCTCGGCAGAGCCGGCGCGCGCCTGCTGCGCCTGGACGCCCCCGCCGCCTCGTCGCTGACGCTCGCCTGCGGCATGAACAACAGCAGCGCCGGCGCGGTCCTGATCACCACCACGCTGCCCGACAAGCCGCACCTGCTCCTGCCCGTGCTCGCCTACGGTCTGCTGCAGAAGACAGCCGCGAGCCGGGTCGTCGCCGCGGCCTCACGTCCGTGAGCGGTCAGACTCCATGCGGGCGCAGCCGGTGTTCGTAGGCGAAGATCACCACCTGGACCCCGGTCCCGGAGCTGCGGCTTGGGCGGGAGACCGGATGATGTGCGTCTTGACGGTGGCCTCGGTGAGGAGGAATCCGCAGGCTCCCGCCCCAGCCTTCGAAGGCGTACTCGTCGAGCCGGTGTGTCCGCGCTCGAACAGTCGGGCCGGCTCGTCCTCCACAGCGCCCTCGTCGCTCACGTCGACGGCGAGGGCGTCGTCCAGGTCCCGTACCGCCCACGTGGCCACGGCGGCGCGAGGCAGGCGAGCAGCAGCCACTCCCCGTCGGTGGCCGCCAGCCGGTCGGCCCCGCTGTCCAGCGTGGCCCGGTGCGCGGCGAGAATCCCGCAGGCGGCGACAAGCACCACCAGCGTGACCCCAGCCGGCCGTACAGGCGCCTGCCCCCGGTCACCGGCGGGCCCTCCGTCACGGTCACGACGGTCACCGCCCCCACCGCACGAAGGGAGCCACGTACGCCTGGAGAACACCGACCCGCTCCACGGGCCAGGTGCGCGCGTCGCCGGGCGGACGGCCGCCCGGCGGGGAGAGAACAGCGACGGGCGTCCGGTGGGCGGCTCGGGTCAGTTCGGCGGCCGTGGTGCTGGTGTCGTGGCCTGCGGTCTGGGCGGAGCCGCAGCCGGTGTAGAAGGCGATCGGGACGGCCTCGTAGCCGCTGAGCAGGCACGGAGACCGTACCCCGAGGGAGTGGAGGGCGGCAGCGGTGCGGGACCAGTCGGTGCGGTCGGCAGCGGAGCGGTGCACGGTGCGCTCCAGGACGACGTACTGCACTGCCAGGTGGCCCGCCAGGCCGGCCGCCACCAGGCTCACGGCGAGGGTGCGCGCGATCCCGCGGGCCGGGGCGGTGACCATGTACACAAGCCCGTGGGCGACGGGAAGGGCGAGCAGGGCGTAGGCGGGCAGCAGGAAGCGGGGGGCCGCATAGCCGATGAAGAACAGGTAGGGAACGGCGGCCGTGACGGCGCAGGCCAGCGGGAGCAGGAGGGGCAGCGCGCGCCGGGCGCGGACCGCCGCCACCGTGCCGAGGACGGCGAGGAGCGGCAGCGCGAACCACCACAGGGTCACCAGAGGGCTGGGGACCGATCCGGCGCAGGGCCGGCACAGCGTGCGCCCGCCGAGACTGCGCAGCTGGTCGACGACGGCAAGGTGCCGGCCGAGGCCGCCCTGGATCCGGGCGGCGTCGGAGAGGCGTTGCGCGAGGCCGCCATAGCCGACGTACGCCTCGATCACCCACTCGCCGGCGCCCGCCAGCAGTCCAGCGACCAGCGCGGCGAGCAGACGCGGGCGGCGCAGGGAAAGGGCGAGCAGGGGCAGCACGACGTAGACCGCGTCCATCGGACGCATCCACGCCATCAGCGCCGCCCCCGCGAACACGCCCCACCAGGCCGCCCGGTCCCGTGTGGACGCACGGGCGCGCAGGAAGCAGCCGACGCAGGCCAGCGCGCCCACGGCAACCCAGTAGTTGGGCATGGCCTGCGGACCGTAGAACAGCGTCACCCACAGGGAGGCGAACAGGACGCCCGCCAGCGGCAGGACGCGCGGCATGACGTGCGCGCGCCAGACACGCAGGGCGAAGTAGAGAGCCAAACCCGAAAGGACGGCCAGGTAGACCCGAAGGAGGGCGGTGGAGTCGGACCACGACGCGATCGGGGCGACAAGGAGCGGGACGCCCCGGGCTCGGGGCGCGCTGAAGAAGGCGGCGGGAGCGTGGCCGCTGACCTGGCTGACGTAGACCGTCTCGTCCCAGCCGAGACCGAGACCAGGCCGGACGAGGATGAGTTGGGCGAGCGTGAAGGCTGCCGCGACCCCCGCGAGCCAGGGGTCGCCCAGGGGGCGCCGAGGCCGGGCGGCCTGCGGTGGGAGGCCGATGCGACGGGCACCGGTCGTCGTGGCGTTCAAGCCGTCGGCCATCATGCACCTCTCGTCGTCGCACGCCACGAGATCGGCTCCCCTACAGCCGTAGGGTCGCATCCGACCCTACGGCTTGTAGGGTTACGGGCGAGTGAGGAAATGTCCTCTGCAGGGTGAGGGACATGGCTGACAGCGGCCCACACGAGAGGCCCGAACGGCGTAGTGCGGGCGAGCTGGAGGGTGCGGTCCTGGCCGCCCTCTGGGCGGCGGAGCGGCCACGAACCCCGGCCGAGATCCAGGCGGAGCTGGGCGGCGGTCTTGCCTACAACACGGTGCACACCATCCTCAGGCGGCTGTACGACAAGGGGCTGGTGCTGCGGGATGCCGACGGGAAGCGCGGCGCCTACCGGCCGGCTCGGGACGCGGCCGAGCTGACCGCCGAGGCCATGCACGACGCCCTGGACCGGGGACCGGACCCGATCGCCGCCCTCCAGCACTTCGTGACCGGGCTGAGCGCGGAGGAGGCGCGGGCGCTGCGGGAACTGCTCGGGGAGAGCCCGCCATGACGGCAGTCGTGCCGCTCAGTGATGCCTCGGAGCCGGCGGGCTGACCTGCGCTGCCCGCTCATCCGGCACCGGGGCGGGCGAGTCCGAGGTCATAGGCGAAGATCACAGCCTGGATGCGGTCACGGGCGCCGATCTTGGCCAGGACACGGCCGACGTGCGTCTTGACGGTGGACTCGGACAGGACGAAGCGGGCGGCGATCTCGCCATTGGTCCAGCCCTTGCCAATGGCGACGAGGATCTCGCGTTCACGGTCGGTGAGGGCACCCAGCCTCGGGTCTTCGTCGGAGTCGCTCCGGCGAGCGGGCACGTGCTGGGCGTACTCGTCCAGGAGGCGGCGGGTGAGGGCTGGTGCGATGACGGCGTCGCCGCCGGCGACGGCGCGGATGCCGGCGAGGAGTTCCTCGGGGCGTGCGTCCTTGAGGAGGAAGCCGCTGGCTCCGGCCCGGAGGGCGGCGTGGACGTATTCGTCGAGGTCGAAGGTGGTCAGCACCAGGACGCGGGAGCGGCCGCCTGCGGCGGTGATACGGCGGGTGGCCTCGATGCCGTCCATACCGGGCATCCGTACGTCCATCAGGACGACGTCGGGGCGCAGTTCGGCGGTCTTGCGGACGGCCTCGGCGCCGTGCGCGGCCTCGCCGACCACTTCCGTCTCGGGGATGGAGTCGAGCAGCACCCGGAAGCCGTAGCGCTGGAGCGGCTGGTCGTCCACGACGAGTACCGTGGTCACCGGCCACCTGCCTGGGGTGCCGTGTCGAGGGTGGCCTCCACCGTCCATCCGCCGCCGGTCGCGGGTCCGGCGCTGACGTTCCCTCCGTAGAGCGCCGCTCGTTCTCGCATGCCCACCAAACCGTGTCCTTCCTCGTTCCGTGGTCGGGAGCGTCCGGCCGGCCCGTCGTCCCGGACGCGGATGACCAGCCGGGTGCCCTCCGCGATGACCGACAGTTTCACCCGCGTTCCGGCTCCGGCGTGCTTCAGGGTGTTCGTGAGGGCTTCCTGGACGATGCGGTAGACGGTCAGCTGCATCCCGCGGTCCAGGGCGTCCACCTCGCCGACGGTCCGGTAGACGACGTCCAGGCCGGCGCTGCGCACACCGTCGCACAACGCCTCAATGTCCACGAGGCCGGGCTGCGGGCTGAGTTCGGGCGCCTGGCGAGGGCCGTCCGGTGCCTCCCGCAGCACGCCGAGCACGCGCCTCAGCTCACCGAGGGCCGTCCGGCCGGTGTCGCCGATGAGCTGCAGGGCCTCCTTGCCGCGTTCGGGAGCCGTGTCCGTGGCGTACGCCCCTGCGTCGGCGAGGGTGATCATGACGGCCAGGTTGTGGCCGACGATGTCGTGCATCTCGCGGGCCACCCGGGCCCTCTCGGTCGCGGCCGCGAGTCTGCTGCGCTGGTCGCGTTCCGTCTCCAGACGCGCCGCCCGCTCCCGCAGTCCCGCGAGCTGGGCCCGGCGGGTCCTGACCATCAGGCCGAGCGCCAGGGCCGCGGTCGCCGTGCTGAGCAGGAAGAACAGCGCGTCCCAGACGGACACCGCCGACGATACGCGCACCGCGACCAGCACCATCCCCGCCGCCATGATCGCGCAGGCCCACGGCAGCTGCCGTAGCCGCCCGTGCAGGGCCAGGCTGTACAGGGCGATGAACAGGGCGACATCCGCGCGCAGCGCGGCACCCAGCGACCACTGGAGGACGAACACGGCCGCGATGGCGCCGAAGGCCGCCATGGGCCTGCGCCGCCGCCACAGCAGCGGCAGTACCAGGCCTGCCTGCACCAGCAGCACGGCCGCGGGAGGAAGCCGGGTGAACGCGAGCCGGAACCGGCGTGGACCGTCACCGTCCCCGGCACCCCCGTGCAGCAGGTCCGGCAGGCAGAACATGAGGAAGACCAGCACCACCACCGCGGTGTCCAGCACCCATGGATGGTCCCGGTCCGCCTGCCGCAGCCGCTGGCCGGCCCGGGCGAGCCGGGCGACCAGCGGTCCCATGCCTCCTATGTCGCCGGCGGACGTGGGTGTCTTCAAGGTGGTCACCTGCCCATGGTGCAGCCGGTCAGACGTCGCTGCGCACCAGCCGGTACGCCGCCCCCGCCAGCGCGAACACCGTCCAGCCGAGGAAGACCAGCAGCCCCGCGCTGGGCGACAGGGTGGTGCTGTCGTGGGTCAGCGCGAACATCGCCTCGCCCGCGTTGCTCGGCAGGTAGGGGCTGATGTCGTCCTGCCAGGAGCTGGGCAGCAGGGAGATCAGCCCCGGGATCAGCATCAGCGTGGCGACCAGCACCGAGATCCCACCGGCCACCGACCGCAGCAGCGCGCCCAGGGCGGTGCCGATCACGCCGACCAGGCCGAGGTAGAACCCTGCGCCCAGCAGGCTTCGTACGACTCCCGCGTGCGTCAGGCTCATCGCGGCGGGCGTGCCGGAGACGATTCCGCTGCCGAACCCGAAGGCGACGAACGCGCCGAGGGTGCCGACCACCAGCGCGACCAGCCCGAACACTGCCGCCTTGGACCACAGCACGGGCAGCCGGCGCGGTACGGCCGCGAGCGTCGAGCGGACCATGCCGGTGGAGTACTCCCCCGCCGTGACCAGCACGCCGAGCACGCCCAGGGCGAGCTGGGCGAAGTTGGTGCCGAAGAGGGACAGGCTCACGGCCGTCGACTTGGCGAAGTCCCGGTCCAGGTGGCCTGAGCCGATCCCGGACTTGTAGCGGCTCGAGGCGATCAGCCCGAAGGCGACGAGGAAGAGCAGGCCGAGGCCCAGGGTGATCCATGTCGAACGCAGCGACCACAGCTTGGCCCACTCCGAGGTCAGCACGCGCCGTCCGGTCACCCGGTAGGCGGGGCGGGCTGGAGCGGCCGACGGCGCCTCGACAGCAGCGGTGAGGGTGCTCATGCCGCCCTCCCGTCGGCCGCGGGGGTGTCGATGCCGGCCGTTGAGCCGTGGTACTCCACGGCATCCCTGGTCAGGTTCATGAATGCCTCCTCCAAAGACACCGTCCGCGCGGTCAGTTCGAACAGCGCGATCCCGTGCTCGGCCGCCTTCAAGCCGATCTCGCGGGCACTCAGCCCGGTCACCTGAAGCTCTTCGGAGCCGGCGCGGCCCGTGATGTCGACACCGGGACCGGCCAGTACCTCCCGCAGCCGCGCAGGGTCCTGCGTGGCCACCTTCACCGTGTCGCCGCCCGCCTCACGGACGAGGTCGCGCACGGTGGTGTCGGCCAGCAGCCGGCCGCGCCCCACGATGATGAGATGGTCCGCCACCAGGGCCATCTCGCTCATCAGGTGGGACGACACGAACACGGTCCGGCCCTCCTCGGCGAGTGCTTTCAGCAGGTTGCGGATCCAGAGCACGCCCTCCGGGTCCAGCCCGTTGACCGGCTCGTCCAGCATGACCGTCTGCGGATCGCCCAGCAGCGCCGCCGCTATGCCCAGCCGCTGGCCCATGCCGAGGGAGAAGGCGCCGGCCCGCTTCTTCGCCACACTCCCCAACCCCGCGAGGTCGATGACCTCGTCGACCCGGCGACGGGGAATCCCGTGCGTCAGCGCGAGCGCCCTCAGGTGGTTGTAGGCCGAGCGGCCCGGGTGGATCGACTTCGCCTCCAGCAGGGCGCCGACCTCCTGGAGGGGTGCCCGGTGCCGGGCGTAGTGGTGGCCGTTGACCTTCACGGACCCGCTCGTCGGGGCGTCGAGCCCGACGATCATGCGCATGGTGGTGGACTTCCCCGCGCCGTTGGGCCCCAGGAAGCCGGTCACCGAGCCCGGCTTGACGGCGAAGTCCAGCCGGTCGACGGCTGTCTTCTCGCCGTACCTCTTGGTCAGCTGCTGTGCGTCGATCATTCGCGTTTCTTCCTGTCGGACACCGGCGTCCGTCCGTGGCCCCTGACGCCTCACCGACAACGCTAGGGTCCGAAACACCCCGATTCGGTGGTACCGGGGACTGATCCGCGCCCGTCGGGTAGTACCGCGGTACTACGCGCTCGCACGCTGTTCAGGTTGCATTCAGGCTCGGGGTGTCAGGGTGCGGATCATGACCACAGAGCACGTCCTCGACGACCGCCCCCTCATCTCCGTACGCCGAATGGCGAACAAGATGCCGGAGGTGACCGTCCACTTCTGGATCACCAAGGTGCTGACCACCGGCATGGGCGAGACGGCGTCGGACCTCCTTGCCCGTGTGCTCGGCCCCATACCGGCGGTCGCGCTCGGCGGCCTCGCCCTGGGGGCCTCGCTGGCGGTGCAGTTCGCCCTCCGCCGGTACGTCGCCTGGGCCTACTGGACCGCCGTCGTCATGGTCAGCGTGTTCGGCACCATGGCGGCCGACGTCCTGCACGTCGGCCTCGGCGTGCCGTACGCCGTGTCGACTCCGGCATTCCTCGCCGTACTGGCCGCGGTCTTCGTCCTCTGGTACGTGAGTGAACGGACGCTGTCCATTCACAGCATCCGCACCCGCCGCCGCGAGGCGTTCTACTGGGCGGCCGTTCTCGCCACCTTCGCCCTCGGCACCGCCGCGGGCGACCTCACTGCCACCGTCGGCTTCGGCTACCTGGGGTCGGTCGCCCTCTTCGCGGCCGCCATATGCGTGCCCGCTCTGGCGCATCGCTTCGGTGCCCTGAACGCGGTGACCGCCTTCTGGACGGCGTACGTCATCACCCGACCCCTCGGCGCCTCCCTCGCCGACTGGATGGCGCTCGGCCACACCCGCGGCGGCCTCGGCCTGGGACTGGCGCCGGTCACCCTCGCATGGACGGTCGCGATCATCGGATTCGTCGGCTACCTCGCCGTGTCACAGCGCGACATGCGCGCCCACGCCGCCACCTGAGCGGCAGGGCGGGCTACCCGCCCGGCGGACGATGCCCGCCCCCTCCGCCTGCGGCTTCGGCCGTTCTCCACCCCCAGCTCGTCACCACCGGCCGCCGCCGTATCCTCGGCGCCTCGCAAAGCACTGGCGATGGACCGATGTGACCACCAATGCGCTGGGCAGGCTCCGCGCTCTCCCAAACCCCGGCTGACCAGCACCTTCCCATCCCTGCGAGCAGCACTACCCGCACCGTAGGCGTGGACCCGGCGCACCCGTCGCGATCTGCTCCAGGGCTCGTAGCGGGTTGCGTGAGCCGAGCCGGTCGAACACGACCGCGTCGGCGATGCCTCATGTCGGCAGCACGAGGCCATAGCCCTCGTCGCGACGCTCCGTGGGCCCCGCCCGCTCCTGCCGTCCGGACCGTGCCACCACGGCGCCTGCCGGACACTTGCGCGGCCGGCGGTACCCTGGTCTGCGAGCGCCTGTGACTGTGCCCGCAAACCAGCGCACCTTTCCCGGTGTATTCCAGTGGCCCTTCGCTACCGCGTCGCCAGGTGCCCTGCGACGGCCGCCGCGAGCCGGGGTGCGGCGAAAGCGGTCCCGCAGGTGAACCGCAGCAGTGGTCCGAAGGTCGCCGCCGCCTGAATGCCCGTGAAGTACAGGCCGGGCACGGAGGACTGGAGCCCCGCGTCGAGATGCGGGAAGCCTCCGGTGCGGGCGAGCCCGGCACGCAGTTCGGGGGCCAGGAAGTCCAGCCCGTCCAGGCGGACTTGATAGCCGGTGGCCGCCAGGACGTGCTCTGCCGCGACCGTGTGCGTACGTCCTTCGCCGTCCCTGGTGGTGAGCAGGACACCACCGTCGTGCCGCCGCGCACCCACGATGCGCTCTCCCAGCCGTACGCGAACGACCCCGTCGAGGCGAGGTTTGAGCCACCACGACCCGAACGGACCGAGCACCCGCTTGACCAGCCGCAGCCGCGTGGCCGCGGGCAGGAATCGGAAGGCGGCTGCCTGATGGACGATGCCGTACAGCCCCCAGGAACGTCCCAGCGGGGTGTCGGGCTGCCAGTGCGGCGGCGGAGTCGGTGCCGCGCCGAAGACCAACTTCTCTGCGCGCACGAGCAGTTGGACCTGCGCCCCGGCCTCGTACAGCAGGGCGGCACTCTCCTGAGCTGACTGCCCGGCGCCTACCACGACGACGTCCCGCCCGGCGAACTCCTTGAGGTCGGCGTGCTGCGAGCTGTGCGAGACGAATCCCTCGGGGACGAAATCGGCGAGCGGCTCCGGGACGTACGCGAAGCCGTCCATGCCGCTGGCCACGACGACGGCCGCCGCCCGCAGTTCCTCGCCCGACGCGAGCTTGAGACGGAACCCGTCGGACTGCCGGTCGACCCCGAGGACCCGGACCCGCTCCACCTCCGGCACCAGTTCCTCAGCAAACCAGCGCCCGTACCGCACGAACATCTCGACGGGCACCTGGTCGTGCACGGTCAGCCGGGTCTCGCCGGCCTGTCGGGCGTAGTCGTCCAGCGTGAACCCCGCACGCGGCGCCGACAGCATCGACGCGCTCGGCGGTGACTTCAGCAGCATGCCCGCGGGCATGTTCTCGGCCCAGCTCGCCATCGGCGAACCGAACACCCTGACACTCAGGCCGCGCGCCTTCAGATGCGCGGCGGTGGACAGGCCGTACGGGCCCGCCCCGATGACGACGACGTTCTCGGACATGAAGTGAATCCCCCCTGGCGCGGCGCTGTCGAGCAGCCCGCGCTCCCGGCATGGCATGAAAGGTCTGAACTTCAGATGCACACCGAAAGCCGCCGCGTCCGCGGCAGCCGGGAGGAAGAAGGCGGACCGCGCCGGACGACCGTGTCCGCGAGGAGGACCTGGAGAGGAACGCCGGGCACGGGCCCGACATACGCGCGCCCCCCGGTACAGGGGGCCGCGGTCGGATCGGCGGGTGTTCGGACCGGAGTGAACAGCCTGCGCAGCACCTCGCGCAGCTTTTCCCACTCACGCCCCGCCACGTACAGCACGCGCCGGCGGCAGGTGTCCACACCGTGCAGCAGCACCGCGCACAGCACGGTCAGCAGCACATGCCCGATCACCACCAGCCAGCCCGCGTGCACGGAGGACGGCCACAGGGCATGCGCCGGAACGGAGACGGCGCCGTCGGCCCGCACGAACCAGTAGCCGACGACCGCCTGCGCGCCGGCCGCCAGCACCAACTGCCGCGCCAGCGGCTTGTCCTGTCCCGCACCGGGCAGAGCGACACCAAAGAGCACCAGGCCGGCGAGACCCCGCACGCTCCACGAGGGACTGGAGTCGAAGGCCAGATGGTGGACCGCGGACGCGACCGCCGTACCGAGCACGGAGAACAACCCCGCCCGGGCAGCCGCCACCGGCACCACACGCGGCACCCAGCCGCGACGGCGCACACGGGACACATCCACCGAACCCACCATGACCCACCCATCATGGGGCGCGGCCACGCCCGTGTCACCACCGCGTCCAGCACCGACCACCGCTGTCACGACGTGGCCGTTACAGCAGCGCGGGCCGCGACGACTTCTCCGGGCGCACTCCCTGCACATACCGCAGCCATGGCCGCACGTCCCCGCGCCCCCGCACCTCGAAGCCCGCGTCCGCGACGAGCCCGTCGGGCAGGTCCACGCGGTACTCCGCCCGGACGTGCCCGGCACTCGCGGCGATCAGGTGCCGCACGAGCCGGGCGCGCGGCGGCCGGAAGTCGGCGACCAGCAACCGCCCGCCCGAACGCAGCACCCGGTACATATCGCGGAGCGCGACGGACCGCAGGTCTTCGGGCAGGTGAGGGACGGCCAGGCTGGTGACGACGACGTCGAAGGAAGCCTCGGGGGCAGTGAGCGCCCAGGCCACGCCGGTCTCGTACGAGCAGCGCGCCTCGTCCTGCCGCGGGCGTATCCGCTGCCCTCGACCGACGGGTCGATGCCCAGCACCGTTCCACCGGGGCCGACGGCCTTCGCCATGCACCGGGTCAGACAGCCGGTGCCGCAGCCCACGTCCAGCACCCGGTCGCCGGGCGGACACCGCCGAGCAGGGCCAGGCGGGCGTAGGCCCAGGGCGCAGCCCTCCGAAGCAGACCGCGCCGCAGTCTTCGTGGCCCCGAGCGTGGGCGATGGTCCGGACCTCGGTGTCGGGACGGGGTTGACCGTGCTGGAGGAACGGACCGAGATTCACGACCTCGTCCCCTTACTTGGTCATGACCAAGTTGCCCTGTACACCGTCAGCTCCTACGAACCGACCCCCGGCTAGCGCGGTACGGAGCACCCGACGGCACCGGCCCGCAGGTTCCACCGGCTGGACCGGCCGGTGAGCTGGACGGCGGACAGCGGCGGAACATCGACACGCCAGAACGACTGCTGCGGCGCGCCCAGCGCATGCACCACCGCAGCGCGCGCCACGGCCTGTTCGACCACGGCCAGCGCCCGCCCGGCATCGGCCGGCCGCTCCTCCAGCCAGGCCGCGATCCGGCGGCACACCTGAGCCACGGATTCGCCGCCGTGCGGGGCCGCGTCCGGATCCGACATCCATAGGGCAAGCGCGGCACCGTCACTGGCCGCGACCTCGTCGAGTGTCCGGCCCCGCCAGCTGCCCATGTCGATGCCGCGCAGCGCCGATTCCACGGCGACGGCGTCCCCTCCCAGGGCCTGCGCGGTCTGCCTGCACCGCTGCGCAGGCGCCGTATACCAGGAGCCGCCCGCCGGAAGGACCTCGGCGGCTGCCTGGGCCTCACGCAGCGACCGCTCGTCGAGGGGCGTGTCCGCGCCGAAGCGCACGTCGTGCTCCGCGGGAGCGGCAGCACACACCAGCGTGAGCCGGACGGTCATGAAAGGCCCTTTCCCGAGGTCGGTTCATCGTAGGTGGCGTACGCCATGTTGGCCGAAGGCCCCATTGCCCCTACCATCTGGGGCGACAAGGACGACGGCGCCACGGAAGTCCGGTGCAAGCCCGGCACGGTCGCGCCACTGTGTGCCACCCCTCCAGCCAGGTGAGGGTGGTGAGTCAGACCCAACGCTGTCGTCGAGTGCTCCACACGATGCGGGACGCGATGTTCCCGAGGAGGTCTCGTCATGGCGCAGTCCACTGCCGCCCCCACCCCCACTACTCAGACCCTCACGCCTCTGCCGCTGCGCACGGTCGCCCCCTGGGCTGTCTTCTTCGGCGTCCTGATGCTGGTCCTGCTGTACTTCGTCGGCGCCGAGCAGGGCGCCACCGCCATGGTCTCCGGTGAGGGCGTACACGAGTGGGTGCACGACGCCCGCCACCTCCTCGGCTTCCCCTGCCACTGACGGAGCCCTCCTCCATGAACTCCGTCACCGTACGCACCTTGCTGGTGCGCGGCATGCTCGCCGGCCTTGGCGCCGGCGTGCTCGCCTTCGTCTTCGCCTTTCTGGTCGGGGAAGGCCCGGTGGACGCGGCCATCGCGTTCGAAGAGGCCAACTCCCATGACCACGGCGGCGAGGAACTCGTCAGTCGTTCCCTGCAGTCGACGGCCGGGCTCGCCACGGGCGTCCTCGTCTTCGGCATCGCCATCGGCGGGATCGCGGCGCTCGCGTTCTGCTTCGCACTGGGCCGCATCGGCCGGTTCGGGGCGCGGGCGACCGCAGCACTGACCGCGCTCGCCGGGTTCCTTCTCGTCTACCTGGTCCCCATCCTGAAGTACCCGGCGAACCCACCCGCCGTGGGTAACCCGGACACCATCGGCAAGCGCACCATCCTGTTCGTACTGATGATCGCGCTGAGTCTGCTGCTGGGCATAGCCGCGATTCTGCTGGGCCGCAGGCTCGCCCCAGGGTGGGGCAACTGGAACGCCTCCATCGCCGCCGGCGTCGCCTTCGTCGCGGCGCTGTCGGTCGCGATGGTCGTCCTGCCGCACGGGGACAGCACCCCGAAGGGCTTCCCGGCGACCGACCTGTGGGAGTTCCGGATGGCATCCATCGGCATCCAGGCCGTGCTGTGGGCAGGATTCGGGCTGCTCTTCGGCTTCCTGGCCGAACGTGTCCTGGAACCGCGGCCCGCACGCGGCCGGGTCTCCGCGCTGGCCGCCTGACCCGGCGGACACACAGGGCAGGGTCTGTCGGGGGCGCGCCCGGCAGACCCCGCCATTTCCGTTTTCTCCTGCCCGGCGGGCAGACGGCGCTGCGCGGCGGTCAGGCCAGTGGCGACTTGATCGTCATGGTCTTGGAGACGGTGACCTGGTCGATCTCGGTCACCCGCACGGTGAGGTTCGGAGTCCAGGTGCCGGGCATTGGAATCCGCAGGCGGTCGGCGGAGAAGTAGCCTTTCCGGTCGACGAGTTCGGCGTCCAGCGGGCCGATCTTCTGCGCCCGGTGGATGAGGGTGAGACGGAGTTCGGGGATGGTGGAGATGCCCCCGTCGCCCGCGTACACCACGGCTTCCACGGTGTTGTCGCCCACCTGCCCCGGCGTGAAGGTGATCTCGTTCTTCCAGAACGCCAGAGTTCGCGCCCCCGGCCGACCGCCGAAGCGATCCTTGGCCATCCCGGGGGGCGACCGCCACTCCAGTCCGGGCCCTGGCCGTCCGTGTCGTGCTTGCCGTTGCGATTGTTGGCTATCCGTGCCGAACGTTTCTGCCCCGCCCCTGACCTGTCTGTCGGCGCGCTGGGGCCGTCTGCTCAGGCGAAAAGTGGCGGGGTGTGATGCGCGGGCGTGGAATGGAAGAGCGGGGGTGAAGACGTGGAGGCGTCGTGGGTGTGACACCGCTGACCGAGATCCTCGCCAAGCCTTTCGACGAGCGCTACGCCGTACCGGCCATCAACGTGTTCAACGACCTCACGCTGGAGGCCGTGCTGGCGGCCGCGGTGGAGAACACGTCGCCACTGATCGTGCAGACCTCTGTGAAGACGGTCAGGTCCATCGGTAGCGACGTGCTCTACGCCATGTGGACCTCGATGACCGCCGGCATCGAGGTGCCTGTCGCGCTGCACCTGGATCACTGTCCGGAACGCGAGGTCATCACCGAGTGCCTGCGGCGGGGATGGAACTCGGTGCTTTTCGATGCCTCCAAGCTGCCGGTCGAGGAGAACATGCGCCAGACCGTCGAGGTCGTCGCGGAGGCTCGTACGTTCGGCGCCGCGGTCGAGGGCGAGATCGAGTCGATCACCGGTGTGGAGGACGGTGTCGGCAGCGACATCGCCGCCGAGCAGCAGGACCTCGCGGTCGCTCTGGAGTTCCTGCGGACCACGCAGGTCGATGTCTTCGCACCGGCGATCGGGAACGCACACGGGTCGTACAAGCAGGCGCCGGTGCTCGACGCCCAGCGCGTGTCCGACCTCGTGGCGGCCTATCCGGTGCCGATCGCGCTGCACGGCGGCAGCGGACTGTCCGACGAGCAGTTCCGCGACCTGATCTCCCGGGGGTGCGCGAAGGTCAACATCTCGACGGCGCTCAAGGAGACGTACATGAAGTCGAACCTGGCCTTCCTGCAGACGGCGGCGGAGCGGCAGAAGTGGGACCCGCCGTCGCTCTTCCGGGCCGTCCGCCAGGACGTCATCGAGTTGGCCGGTTCGCTGATGAGGCTCTTCGGCAGCGCCGGGCAGGCGGGCTAGCCGTGCCCACGCTCATCTTCGACTGCGACGGCGTCCTCGCCGACACCGAACGCGACGGGCACCTGCCCGCTTTCAACGAGACGTTCGAGGAATTCGGTCTGCCGGTGCGGTGGAGCGACGAGGAGTACGCGGAGAAGGTGAAGGTCGGCGGCGGCAAGGAGCGGATGCGGACGCTGCTGACCCCCGACTTCGTCGCCGCCGCCGGTCTGCCCGCCGACCCGGCCGCACTCGATGAGCAAGTCGCCGGCTGGCACCGGCGCAAGACCGAGATCTATACCGGAATCATCCGCAGCGGAAGCATTCCGCCCCGGCCCGGCGTGCGGCGGATCGCAGCGGCGGCGCACAAAGCCGGGTGGACGCTCGCGGTCGCCTCCACGTCCGCGGAGGCGTCCGTCCGCAGCGTGCTCGAACTCGCCATGGGTCCGGAACTGGCCGCTCACTTCAGCGTGTTCGCCGGGGACGTGGTCCAGCGGAAGAAGCCCGCCCCGGACATCTACGCTTTCGCCGTCCAACGGCTCGGCCTGGATCCGGCGGGCGTCGTCGCGATCGAGGACAGCCGTAACGGGATGCTGGCCGCGCTCGGCGCCGGGCTCGCCTGCGCGGTCACAACCAGCGCCTACACCGGCAAGGAGGACTTCACCGGCGCCTCCTTGGTGGTCACCTCACTCGGCGATCCGCCCCCGGAGGAGACCGTCACCCGGGTGCTGAGCGATCCACTCGACGTCCGCCCGGGGCCTTATGTGGTGCTCGCGGACCTGGCCGTCCTGCTCACCGTCGGCGGCACCTCAGAGTCCACCGCATCCCGTCCGCCCGTCGACGGCCCGCTCGACCCCGGGCCGCTCGGTCCTCCCCATCCTCGACCGCACTGACATCGCGGCAGTCAGGAGAGTCATGCCATCGCCATCGATGCCCGGCAGCGACCTCACCTTCGTCGTACGGACTATCGCCCGGACCGCGGTGGACAACGAAAGGGCCTTCGGTGACCTCGACGCCATCGCGGGAGACGGGGACTTCGGGTACTCGCTCGCCCGGGGTTTCGAGATCGTGCTCGCCGACTGGGATGCCCTCGTCTCGGACTCGCCGGCCGAATTCCTGAAGAAGGTGGCTCTGGTGATCTCCAAGCGGGTGGGTGGCACATCGGGCCCGCTCTGGGGCACCGCCTTCCTGCGGGCCGCCGGGGCCGTGAAGGACCGGACAGAGCTGAACGCCGCGGATGCGGTGGCCATGCTGCGGGCAGCCGCAGAGGGTATCAAGGCGCGCGGCAGGTCCGACCTCGGTGACAAGACGCTGCTGGACGCGCTGATACCGATGACCGATGCCCTGGAGCAGCGGCTGGCCGATGGCGAACCGGCGGCCGGCGCTGCGGAGTTGGCCGCACTGGCCGCCACGACCGCCCGTGCCGCAGCCGACGCGACGGCGCCCATGCAGGCCAGACGCGGCCGCCAGAGCTACACCGGTGAGCGAAGCATCGGCTCGCCGGACCCGGGCGCGGTGGCGATCGCGGTCATGGCGGAGCGCGTCGCCGCCGAGTGGGACGCACGCGACTGACGACAGGCACCGGGTCTGGCGCCCGGACTGCCTCCCGGGATCGGCAGGACCAGGAGGAGCTGAGGAGTTACGGCATGAAGAAGTTCGTCAACAACCCGAAGGACTACGTCGCGGAGATGCTGGAGGGACTGGCCCTGGCCAACCCCGACACGCTGAAGTACGTGCCTGAGTACAACTTGATCATGCGAGCCGATGCCCCGCAGCAGAACAAGGTCTCGATCGTGCAGGGCTCCGGTTCAGGTCATGAGCCGGCGCACGTGATGACCGTCGGCAAGGGGATGCTGGACGCCGCCTGTCCCGGCGACGTGTTCGCCGCGCCGCCCGCCGACTTCGTCTACGAGACGGTCAAGCTGGTCGCCTCTCCGAAGGGTGTGCTGTTGCTGGTCAACAACTACACCGGGGACCGGATGGCGTTCGAGATGGCCGAGGAGCTGTCCCAGGCCGACGGGGTGACCGTCCGTACTCTCTTCATCAATGACGACGTGGCCGTACAGGACTCGACGTACACCGTCGGCCGGCGCGGGGTGGCCGGCAACTTCTTCGTGATGAAGGCCGTCGGCGCGGCCGCCGAGCGGGGTGCGGACCTCGACGAGGTGTACCGGATCGGCGAGAAGGTCAACTCCGTCACTCGCACCATGGGTATGGCGCTCACCGCTTGCACGCCGCCGGCGAAGGGTTCGCCGCTGTTCGACCTGCCCGAGGACGCCGTCGAGATGGGCGTGGGCATCCACGGCGAACCGGGCCGCAAGCGGGAGAAGCTCCAGCCGGCGGACGCTATGGTGCGCGAGCTCGTCAGCGCAGTCGTGGACGACCTGCCTTTCTCCTCCGGTGACCGCGTCGCACTGATGGTCAACGGCCTCGGCGGCACACCGCTCGGCGAGCTGTACCTGGTGTACGGCCTGGCCCACAAACAGCTGGCCGAGCGAGGCATCGAGGTCGGGCGCAGCTACGTGGGTGAGTACTGCACCTCGCTCGACATGGCCGGCGCCTCCGTGACACTGGTCCGGCTCGACGACGAGATCCTCGACCTGCTCACCGACCCCGCCGAGATCCCGATTCGAGTGTTCTGACGGATCGGCGACGCCGGGCCCGATCTGGCAGCACCGCAAACTGCGCTCTCGGCCGCAGCTGAAAGGGCAGGAAGAGGACGACGCCACCCATCACGCAGTCCGAGCACGCGACCAGGATGCCCTCTCGCCGAGGACGAAGTCGGCGACCATGCGCACTGCACGACGCCGCAGTTCAGCGGGTAAGGGGAGGGACGCGCCATGACTCGATCCTCTCAGGGAATCGAGCCTCCGTTCGACCCGGAACGATTCACAGTTCCCGATTGGCGCTCACGCCCCTTCGCTTTTGAATGCCCTGACCTTTGGTCAACACGCGACGCGGTGATCAACGGACTCGGTAGGCTCCCCCTATGGTCGAGGACGCGGGGCGGGAGCACGTCACTGCGGACATGGACGAGCAAAGCTGGACGGCCACGCGGGGGTGGGTCGAGAAGCACCTGGGCGAAGGGGAGCGGATCAAGGCTGCGGAGCGCCTTCGCGGTGGATGGACCTCGGAGATGCGTCGACTGCACATCGTCGGCACAGGCGGCGGACGCCAGTTGGTTCTGCGGTCCTTCGTCAAGCCCTTCTTCCTGCGGCATGCGGAGGGCCTGCTCACACGCGAAGCACAGATCCTCACGCTGCTGAGGGCCACCGATGTGCCAGTGGCCACCCTCCAGGCCATCGACGCGACCGGGGAGTACTGCGACCACCCTTCCTTGCTGATGTCGATGCTGCCTGGCAGCGTCCGGCTGGACGAGGACGGGGTCAGGGCGCGGGTCGGCCTTCTGGCTCGGCAACTGGTACAGATCCACCGGGTGCAGATCACCGATCAGACGCACCCACGCACTTACCAGGCATGGGCCTCGCCCGAGCGGGTGCGTCTGCCGGATGACACGGCCCGGCCGGAACTATGGGACCGTGCGGTGGACGTCATTCGACAGGATCCGCCCGACTACGAGGGGTGCTTCCTGCACCGGGACTTCCACCCCGGCAACGTGCTGTTCACCGGGCAGCGTGGGGACCTGCGCATCAGCGGTGTCGTCGACTGGGTCGAGACGTCTTGGGGACCGACCGATCTCGATGTCGCGCACTGTTCCACTGCGCTCGCCCTCCTTCACGGCGCCGACATAGGCATGCTGTTCGCTGACCTCTACCGCGCCGCAGGCGGTCGGTTGGCCCATGCGCCGGCGGGCCACCTGTACTGGCGGCTCCTGGACGCCCTGGCCTTTGCGCCGGATGCGGAGAAGGTCGCTGGTCCCTGGCGGGAGTTGGGGCGCACCGACTTGACCACGCCGAGGCTCACCGGACGTTTGGAGAGCTATCTTGAAGCGCTCTTCCAGCGGTACGGCTGATTTCCGGGCGAGACCGAGCATTCGATCATCACCGCAGTCTGGCACGTGCTCACCGACGACAAGCCCTGAGCTTGGCCAGGAGGGGCTGGACTTGGCGAGCGGCTCTGGTGAGGGTGCTGCCGTTGACTCCGAAGAGCTGTGCGAGCAGGTCTCGGGTGCCGAGTTTGCGCAGGTAGAGCACGGTGGCCAGGACCCGCTCGGTAACGGTCAGCTTGTCCTTTGCCCCCGCGCCGCGGGCACGGATGCGTTCGCCTCCTCGCTGCTGGAGTCGTCCTTGCTCACGTAACTCGTCCAGTTTCGGGGCCAGTTGGTCGACGAGCTTGTCCAGCGCCGGTTCGGACATGGCGGTCAGCTCCGGGTTTCGGCACGGAACATACCGGGCAACCAGCCGCTCGGACCATCGCCGTCAGCCCTCGGAAGAATCGAGGTCAGTGGGGCTCAGGGGAACTCATGGGATGTCGCACGTTCGTTGCAGTCCGAGCGACCTCAAGCGGTCTGTAGGGGCGCTCTACTTCCCATGGGCGTTCCGTGACACGCGTTTCGCTCCGGTTACGTTGACGCTGGAGCCTTGCGTAACCGTCACGGCTGGGGCCAGAGTGGTACATACAAATTTGCATGCAGTGTTGTGCACACTTGGAGATGAGGGCATGCGCGTGCTGGAGCACCACCCCCTGCCTCTCCCGCGTCCGGACTGGCGGGGAGAGACCTCCCCCATGGTTGGGCGGCGCACCAAGCGCGAGAAGTGACTTCGCCGCGCGGGCGGTAAGGCGCCGCGGCGGCTTGTGCCATAGGGCAGGCCAAGAACCTTGGGGACTCCCAGGACCTTGCCGAGCCCTGGTGCCGGAGACCTGGCTGGGGAACACGCCGGAAACGTGGCACTCGGCACGGAGCCCCAGTCGTTGCACCGCCACACTGCATGCAGCCGCGGCCTCGTCCGGTCCCCGGGCCGCGGCCAGTCGGGCTCCCCGCTTCAGTGGTACTCGCATTGCGGCGGCATTGTTGTGGCGCCGTGCTGCGCGCTCGCAGAGCTCCTGACTGGGGCAGTCCGCGGACCGCCATGGCTGCACGCCTGCGGCGTGCGTGCGGCCGGCACGGCAACCGCCGCGAGAGTCCCTACCCCTGAAATTCAAATTATCGATTTCGGGACGGGATTCAATCTCTATGTGCGGAGGTCATTCAGCGCTGCCCAAAAGTACTCGTTTGGTCGCGCTCGAAACGTTCTTGACAGGTTCTGGTGAACCTGCAAAGAATTTGCCCCGCGCCAACTGGTGCATGATTTGAAGCCTTCTTCCATCCCTAGGAACAAGCATTATCGCCTCTGGATCCATAACCGACAAAAGGGAGCAATGATGACCTGGCCGCGAATCGACTGGGGAACGTTGAGTTCCAAATACGGGCTACTGCTGGTCTGGGCACTCGTCGCCGCGGGATTCTGCGCGTTCGGCCCGGCGACCTTTCGCACATGGTCGAACGTGCAGACCATCCTCGGCACCCAGTCGGTCATTCTGGTGCTCGCCCTGGGCCTGTGCATCGCGCTGAACGCCGGCGAGGTGGATCTGTCGATTACCGGCACGATGTCGGTCTCGGTCGTCCTCGTCGGACACCTCAACGTGGTGAAGGGCTGGCCGATCGGCCTGACCGTCCCAGTGGTGCTGTTGCTCGGACTTGCCATTGGCGCGGTGATCGCGCTGTTCGTGGTGGGCATAGGCATCGACTCGATGATTGTGACGCTTGGCGCCGGAACGCTGCTGTCGGGCGTCGCGGTGGCGATCAATCAGCAGACCGTGTTCAACATCTCGCCCGACCTGGTCTCCGCGATGCGGGATCAGTTCCTCGGCCTGCAGCTGTCGTTCTGGTACGGCGTGGTGCTGGTGGCGGTGCTGTGGTTCGTCCTGAAGTTCACCCCGGCCGGAATCCATCTGCGGTTCGTCGGCAGCAACCGTGACGCGTCGAGGCTGACGGGCATTGCGGTCGACCGGCTGCGCGTCGCCTCGCTCATGGCCTGCAGCGGCTTCTCAGCCCTGGCCGGCGTGGTGATCGCAGGCACCCTGGGTTCGACGAGCCCGACGGTGAGCTCCCCTTACCTGCTCCCGGCATTCGCTGCGGCGTTCCTCGGCTCGACCACGATCCAGCCGGGCCGGTTCAACGCCGTCGGTACCTTCGCCGCGGTGTACTTCCTGACCACCGGCATCACCGGCATCCAGTTGATGGGTGCGTCCGGCTGGGTGTCCAACGTCTTCTACGGTGCCGCGGTCATGCTCGCCGTGGCCGCATCCACCGTCGCGGGCAAGATGCGCCGTCGCCGCGACGTCCGTGACAACACACCCCAAACGGACAACACACCCCAGGCGGGCGGCGCCACCGACCTCGAGCCCGGCACCGGTCCCAACCCTGGCTCCGGCACGGCCGACCAGGTCACCACGGCACCACAGCACATCCCGTCCACCGGACCCGCCCCCGCACGCTCCGGCCTGCATTCCGACTGACGCGCCAACGACGGGAAGCCCCGATGACCACGAACATGACGACGAGCACCACGACCACGACCAGGTCCGCGAACGGCCCAAGCGGCACCCCCCGCCGATGGCGCGCCTTCGACCTGGCCGCTGCCGCCGCGGCGGCCCTCTCGCTGATCGCCGTCTCCGCCTGTACCAGCGCGGCCGGAGCCGATGCGCCCGCCCAGGTGAAGAACGCCGCGGCGGTGAAGGCCGCCGACGCGATCCTGGACGAGGCCCGCGCGCCGATCCAGTGGCAGGCTCCGGGCCCGGCGTTCGACGCCACCAAGGCATCCGGCAAGAAGCTGCTCTACATCGCCAACAACCTCCAGTTGCCGTTCTCCAAGGCGTTGGCCGACGCCCTCAAGCAGGCACTCACCCCGCTCGGCGTCAAGGTCTCGGTCATTGACGCCCAAGGCAACGTCGACGAGGTCTCCAAGGCCATCCAGTCCGGAATCGGGCAGAAGGTCGACGCCATCGCACTGCAGACCTACCCCGCCGACCTCATATCCGCGCCGCTGAAGGCCGCCAAGGCGGCCGGGATCCAGGTGGTCGCCTCGTTCAACCGCGGTGACCCCGGCTTCCCGACCGAGAAGGAGCGCAAGGAACTGGGCATCGTCGCCGACGTCGACTACTGCCAGAGCTGCGTGGGCGAGGTCATGGGAGCCTGGGCCGTGTCGCACACCGGTGGCGACGCGCATGTGGTCGCTTACGGCGTCCTCAACGACCCGGGGTCGACCCTCCAACAAGCCGCTGAGAAGAAGACCATCGAAAAGCTGTGCAAAGGCTGCTCGTTCTCGAAATTCACCTACCAGAATTTCAACGACTTCTTCAATCAGCTGACCACCCAGGCAGCCTCCGACATTCTGGACGGCAAGGTCAACGTCCTCATGCCCGACTACGACACCTTCAGTCAGCCCATTCTTCCGGCGATTTCGCAGAAGGGTGCGGACAGTCGGGTCTCGGTCATCGGATTCAATGGAACTCCGTCGGTACTCAACGGCATTTTCGGCAAGGGGCCGTTGCGCGCTGACGTGGGAACCCCGTACACCTGGCCGGCCTGGGCGATGGCGGACCAGGCACTGCGCGCCCTTTCCGGCGAACCCACAGTGGAATCGGAGAACATCGGCTTCCGGCTCTTCGACTCGACCAACATGTCCGGGATCGATTTCAAGGCCGGCGACGAACAGGTCTACGGCGTCGACCCCGCCGTGGAGTACCCGAAGCTGTGGCACACCTCCTGAATCGGAATCCGGAGCAACCAGACATGGCACCGCACAGCAGCAGCAACACCGCTGAGCCGGCCCCGGGTATGCGCACGGGAGGCTCAGGCAGCGAGGCACCGGACACCCGCCCGGCCGCCCTGGGAGTCCGCAACGTCTCCAAGACCTTCGGCGGCACCCGGGTGCTCAGCGGCTTCGACTTCGACGTACAGCCCGGCGAGGTGCACGCCCTGGTCGGGCAGAACGGATCCGGCAAGAGCACCTTTCTGAAGATTCTCTCCGGCTACCAGCCGTGCGACCGAGGCGGCGAGATAGAACTCGGCGGCCGACCGCTCACCGGCCATGGGCCGCGCCCGCGCGGTATGGCCTTCGTCCATCAGGACCTCGGCCTGGTCGAAGCCGCGACCGTGTTGGAGAACCTCGTCGCCGGTACCCCGCGCGGCCGCGGGCGGCTGATTTCGTGGAAGCACGAGCGCCGGCGCGCCCGCGAGAGCATGGCCCGGCTCGGGTTGTCCCTCGAGCCGGACACGCTGGTCGCCGGCCTGCACCCGGTCGACAGGGCCATGCTGGCCCTCGTACGCGCCACCGACGAGCTGCGGGGTGTGTCCGACGGTGTGCTCGTCCTCGACGAACCCACGGCGTACCTGCCCCGGGACGGCATCGAGCGGCTGCTGGAAATGATCCGTCAGCTGGCCCGCGAAGGCCTTGCCGTCGTCTTCGTCACCCACCACCTCGACGAGGTGCTCGCCGTCGCCGACCGGCTTTCGGTACTGCGCGACGGGCACCTGGTCGGCCGTTCCGCGGTTGCCGGGCTCACCGAGGACGACATCGTGGAGATGATGATCGGCACCCAGCTGGACGGCCAGTATCCGCTTGTCGAGCGCACCTTGGGCGCACCCGTTCTCGAGGTGCGCGGCATGCGTACCGGAGACGGGGCCGACGACGGCGGCGAAGCCGGCACCGGCGCGTTCGACCTGGAGCTGCGCGCCGGGGAGATCGTCGGCGTCACCGGGCTCGTCGGATCCGGCTGGGAGGAGATCCCCTACCAGCTGTTCGGCGCGGCCACGGGCACCATCGGCACCATCCGGGTCGCCGGGCGCGAGTACGACCTGCGGCAGATGAACCCGCGCCGTTCGGCAGCCGCCGGCATGGCGCTGCTGCCTGCCAACCGAGTACGTGACAGCGCCGTCGCGGAGTTGACGGTGACGGACAACATGACCGTGGCCAGCCTGCGCAAGCACCGCACCGCCCTCGGCGTGGGAATCCGCTCCAGGCGGACCGCGGCCGAGCGTGACATCGCCCTGTACGACGTCCGCCCGGCCAACCCGGACGCGCTGCTGGGCACTCTCAGCGGCGGCAACCAGCAGAAGGCGCTGCTGGCCAAGTGGTTCGCGACGGACCCCCGGGTGATGTTGCTGCACGAACCCACCCAGGGTGTCGACGTGGGCGCACGGCGGCAGATCCTCGAACAGATCCAACTGGCCGCGGCCCGGGGCATCGGGGTACTGCTGGTCAGCGCCGAGCACAAGGACCTTGCGCATATGTGCGACCGCGTACTGGTCTTCCGCGGCGGACGGGTTGCCGAGGAGCTGCACGGCGATCGGCTCAGCGAGCACGTCGTGCTGAGCGCCGCGGCGACGGGCGATCACACAACTGCCTGACGGTACGTCGGGTCACGGGGTCCACCAGCCGCTGGTGGGCTCGGCCCGGCCCGCGCTGCGGTGCCCGGCCGGGCAAATGGAGCGGCCGATCCACCGATCGGCCATTGAACAGGAATGGGAAAGACATGGGTGTACTGGACGGGAAGGTCGTCGTGCTCACCGGTGCCGGATCCGGCATCGGCCGCGCAGTGGTCGGCGAATATGTCACGCAGGGTGCGCGGGTGGTCGCCGTCGACGTCTCCGAGCAGGTGCGCACGCTGCCCGATGAACTGGGTGACGCCGTGCTGCCGGTGGTGGCCGACGTCTCGACCTGGGAAGGCAACCAGGCCGCGGCCGCCGCCGCACGCGATGCCTGGGGCCGTATCGACGTGTTCGTCGGCAACGCCGGGATCACCGACGGCGCACGCGCACTGGAGCAGATCGACGGCGCGCAGCTGCCCGGCGCCTTCACCGAGCTGTTCGGGGTGAACGTTCTCGCCCCCATGCTCGGCGTACGCGCGGTATTGGACGATCTGATCGCCTCGCAGGGCTGCGTCATCCTCACCGGTTCCTTCGCCAGCGCCAACGCGGCCGGCGGTGGCGCGCTCTACACCGCGTCCAAGCACGCGGTGCTCGGCCTGGTACGCCAGCTCGCCTACGAACTGGCCCCGGACGTAAGGGTCAACGGCGTGGCGCCGGGCGTCGCGCCGACCCGGCTGCGCGGCACCGCGTCGCTGGGCCAGGGCGCGACCGACTCGGTACTGGAAGGTACCCGGGACATGCTGCCGCTCCAGCACGTCGCCGGCGCGGACGCCTACAACGGTGTGTTCACCCTGCTCGCTTCCTCCGAGCTGTCCGGCGTGATGACCGGAAGCCTGGTGGTCGCCGACAGCGGTCTGGGCATCCGCGGTGTCAACCGGCCCGGCGGCCGGGTCGTGTCCGGGAGCGCGGCATGACCGGCACTGTCGGCACCGTGCCCGCCCCGGTGGCCCCGCTCGCATTCGATTTGACCGGGCGCACAGCGGTAGTCACCGGAGCCCGGCGCGGTATCGGCGCGGCGATCGCCGCGGCCCTGCTGGACCACGGCGCCACCGTCGTGGTGTGCGGACGCGACGCGGCTCAAGTGGATGCGCAGGTCGAGCAGTTGGGAAGGCGTGGCCGTGGGAAGCCAGTGGGCTGCGTCGGCGACTTGACCACTCAGGCCGGGCGCGAACAACTGCTGCGCACCGCCGGAGCGGTCGACATCCTGGTCAACAATGCCGGAGGCTTCACCCGCCCGGTCACCGCGCTGCAGTCCACCGCCGACGAGTGGGACGAGCAGATCGCACTCAACCTCACTGTGCCCTTCCTGCTGTGCCAGGCGGTGTTGCCGGGCATGGTGCAGCGCCGATGGGGCCGCATCATCAACATCGGGTCGGTGGTGGCCACCGCGCCGCAGCCGGACAACGCGATCGGCTACGTCGCCGCCAAGTCCGGACTGGTCGGCTTCACCCGGCAACTGGCCGTCGAGGTGGCGCGGTACGGCGTAACAGCGAACGTGGTCAATCCGGGCACCGTGGCGACCGAGCACCTGCTGGACTACTTCGCCGCCGCCGACGAGGGCGTCGGGGAGGAGTCGCTGAGCAGCCGCATCCCGGTCGGCCGTCTGGGCCGGCCGGACGAAATCGCCGCGGTGGTCCCTTTCCTCGCCTCGGACGCGGGTGCCTTCACCACCGGTGCGGTGATCGACATCAACGGCGGCGCGGTCACCGCGTGAGCCACCCGCCGTACAACGAAGCAGACGAAGCAGACGAAGCAGACCAGGAGAACCCAATGGAGAATCTCAGCGGCAAGGTCGCACTGGTGACCGGTGGTGCCGCCGGTGTCGGCCGCGCCGTCGTCGAAGGCTATGTGCGGGCCGGAGCCAAGGTGGGCATCCTTGACCGCGATGCCGATCGCCTGGCCAAGCTGTGCGCCGAGCTCGGCGACGACGTGCACGGCGTCGCGGGCTCTGTCGAGGTGCTCGCCGACAACCGCAGGGCAGTCGACGAGACCGTGGCCCGATTCGGCCGACTCGACGTGTTCGTCGGCAACGCCGGGGTGGGCGCCGGCAACCTGCCGCTGGCCGGCATCCCGCTGGACCGCCTGGAGACGGCCATCGACGAGATCTTCGCCATCAACGTCAAGGGCTACCTGCTGGGCGCGCGCGCCGCACTCGCACCGCTGCTGCGCACCGGAGGCAGCATGATCTTCTCGTGCTCGCTCGCCAGCTACCGCGCAGTGGACGACGGCGCCCTGTACGTCTCCAGCAAGCACGCCAACCTCGGCATCGTGCGTCAACTCGCCTGGGAACTGGCCCCGCACATCCGGGTCAACGGAGTCGCCATCGGAGTGGCCCGCACCCGAATGGAGGGCCTGCACACGCTCGACCAGCAGCCGATCGACGCGGTGCTGCCAGGTGCGGAGGAGGTCATCCCCCTGGGTTTCATCCCCGAACCGGCCGACTACGCCGACGTGTTCGCCTTCCTGGCATCCGACAGCGCACGAGTGGTGACCGGCGAATGCCTGTGGGCGGACAGCGGTTTCGGGATCCGCGGCATCGGCAGCCCCGCCGGCGGCCGCTCGCTGACGGCTGAAGCCGTCGAGCGGGCCGACGCAGCCGTGGGGCGCGGCTGACGGCCGCGTCACAGCGGCCCACCGTCCGAACCCCCGGCACCGGAGACCAACCCCTGGCATCGGAGAGCGCGAAGGCCGCCCCAAGGGCCGTACAGCTACTGGGGCGGCCCCAACCACAAGGCTGCTGCAGTAGCCGCTGCTGCCGTTGAACTGCCAGGTCTCCCGATCGGCCGGGCGGCCCTTCAGCATGCCCGCACGCCGCCGCTCAGGCGTACGTTTTCCCTGGTCGGGGCGTGTTTCGGGCAGGGAAATTCCTCTGCACGGTCATTGACGAGATATCAGGATGGCGCGAAGTATTCATTTCTGCATGCACTTTCGTGTGCACCTTCCCCCGGACTCCTCTCCCATGGAGCGACCATGTCGCTAGCCCAGGAAGTTCCCGCCTGCCCGCTGCGGACCAGGTCCACCGACGATCCCGCCGTCGTGGCCGAGCAGCAGGCCGACGACTACAGCAACCACGTGGTTCCGCTGACCGCGCGTGTCGGGCGCTGGCAGCTGACGATGTCGTACTGGTCCCTGCTCAGTGCGATGGTCTGGCTGTTCTACGGCGCACTGGCGGCCAGCCTGTACGGAACTGTCGACGCGCTGATCGCCATCGGCGTCTCGGTCGTGACCTACTCACTGATCAACGCCGTGTTCACCCGGTGGGGCCTGCGCAGCGGCCTCAACAGCACCCTGCTCTCACGCCGGATGTTCGGGGTGCTGGGCGCCTCGCTCACCGCGTTGCTCATCGCGGCCAACACCACGTATTACGCGGTCTTCGAGAGCAGTACGCTCGCTGTCGCGTTCGGCCACTACACCCCGAACTGGGACATCCGAATCTGGTACGCGATCATCGCGGTCGTCATGCTGCCGCTGATGCTCGGCGGCGTGCAGACCTGGATGGCACGGCTCAACGGCATCCTGCTGCCGCTCTACGTCATCGGCATCATCGCCGCGGTCGTGGCTGCCGCCGTGCGCTTCCCGGAGAGCTCGAACTGGCTCTCCTTCGACGGTGTGATCCCGCCCGAGGCGCGGGCCCTGCCGGGCTGGCTGCTGGGCACAGTCCTCTACATGGGCATCTATCTGTGCATGCCCACCACGGTGGACTTCGCGCGGTTCGCCAAGGTCGAGGACGACGGATTCCACCGCAACGTCACCTTCGGCTGGGTGTTCTACATCTGGCTGTTCGCGGTGAACGGCGCTGTCGGCATCTTCCTGGTCCGCGCGGCGATACCGGACCAGCCCACCGCAGAGACCGGCGTGGTACAGGCGATCCTGGCGAGCCTCGGCGTGTTCGGTCTGATCCTGATCGTGGTCTCACAGGCCCGGATCAACAGCCTGAACTACTACCAGGCCTCCGCGAACTGGGGGCGCCTGATCAACAACCTCTGCGGCATCAGACTCGGCCGTCCGCTGCTGGTCGCCGCCACCACAGTCGTGGTGTTCCTGCTGATGCTCACCGATGTGTTCAGCTACCTGCAGAACGCGCTGACCTGGCAGGGCGTGTTCCTGGTCAGCTGGGCCGGGGTCGCGCTGACGCACTTCGCGCTGGTGCCCGAGGACCGCATCGCGGGGCCGGAGTTCCGCGCGCTGCGCCTGCCCAGGGTCACCTGGGGACTGGGGGTGTGGGTGCTCGCCTCAGCCGTCGGCATCTACCTCGTCGAGGCACCCGGCGTACCCGCGGCGCTCGCCGGCACCGCGCAGTTGGTCGCGCTGGTGGTCAGCGCGGCCCTGTACACGGTCGTGGTGAAGCTGCGCCCGGCGGCGAGGCCGGCCGCCGGCGACCCGCGCACGGAGGTGGCGGACCCGGACGCCACCTGGGCCGAATGCCACCGCTGCGAGAAGGCGTACGTGGTCCTGGAGATGGACCGTGAGCCGGCCGCGGGCTGTGCACCGGTCTGCGACGCCTGCGCCACGGCGAGTCTCGTCCCCGGACGTTCCTGATCTTTCCCAACATCTGTCGGAGGGCCTCTCAAAGCCTGTCCGACCAACTGCCCGACGTCACAGGAGAGGTACCGATGGCTTTCGACAGCCTGTTCCGCCCCGGCACCATAGGGGACCTGACGGTGCGCAACCGCGTCGTCAAGTCCCCGAACACGACCGCCACGTGCAACCCCGACGGCACGGTGAGCCAGCGCACGGTGAACCATTACCGGCGGCTCGGCGAGGGTGGTACCGGCCTCGTCATGGTCGAGTACACCTACGTCGACGACGACGCCAGCAAGTCCATCCACGGCCAGCCCGGGGCGAGCAACCAGAACCACGTCCCCGGGCTCGGCTGGCTCGCCGACGAGGTCCGCTCGACCGGCGCCGCGATCGGGCTGCAGCTGGTGCACGCAGGGCGACAGCGCTTCCTGGGCACCAGCCCGATGAAGTCCGCGTCGTCCTCGTCCTGGGACGTGGCCGAGATGCCGTTCGGCGTGGTCCCCACGCCGCTGACGGTCGACGAGATCGCCGGGGTGGTGCGCAGCTTCGGTGAGGCGGCAGCGCGCGCCTACGCGGCGCGGTTCAATCTGGTCGAGATCCACGCCGGCCACGGCTACATGATCACGAACTTCCTGTCCCCGCACACCAACGACCGCACCGACGAGTACGGCGGCTCCTTCGAGAACCGCACGCGGATCCTGCTGGAGATCGTCGACAGCGTGCGCGCCCATGTGCCACGCAGCTTCCCGCTGAGTGTGCGGCTCTCGGTGAGCGACTACGAGCCGGACGGCATCGTGATCGACGAGACCGTGGAACTGTGCCGACTGCTGGAGCAGCACCGGGTCGACGTCATCCACGCCTCGGGCGGGCACCACGCCAAGCAGGAATGGGAGGCCAGCTCCTGGTACATGCCGCGGCAGCCGCACCGCTGGGGCTGGGAGAAGATCAAGCCCGCGGTGTCGATCCCGGTGATCGCCTCGGGCTCGCTGGTCACCCCCGAGATCGCCGACGACATCCTGAGTTCCGGCAGCGCCGACTTCGTCTCGCTCGGCCGCGCCATGCTGGCCGACCCCGACTGGGCCAACAAGGCGCGAGAGGGTCGGCAGCTGGAGATCGTGCCGTGTATCCGCTGCAACGACGGCTGTCTGGAGCGAGGGCTCGACCAGAAGCGCAGCGTGGGCTGCACGGTCAACCCCGAGGTGGCAGAGGAGGGCCGGTTCCCGCTCGGCACCGCCCCGGCCGCCAAGCGGGTGGCCGTCGCCGGTGGCGGACCGGCCGGGCTGCGCGCGGCCGCGGCCCTGCACGACCGCGGGCACACCGTCGTGCTCTTCGAACCCGGTGAGCTCGGCGGGGCGTTGAACCACGCCGTGGGGTCCGCCGTGAAGCAGGACCTCGCCGGGCTGCGGAAGCACCTGGTGCACGAGGTGACCCGGCGGGGGATCGAGATCCGTCCGGTGGCCGCGGACGCCGCCTCGGTCACCGACGGGTTCGACGAGGTCGTGGTCGCGACAGGGGCGCCGCAGCGCGCGTTCGACGGCTCGGTCGCCGAGGCGGCACTCGTCCTGGGACCCGGCGACATCTCGGCCCGGCGCGAGGACCTGGCGGGGCGCCGGGTCGTGGTGGTCGGCGGCGGCTTCCAGGGCTGCGAGTCCGCGCTGCGACTGGCCGAACTGCCCGGCACCACCGTCCTCGTCCTGGAGCGCGGCGAGCATCTGATGCGCGGGGACGAGGTCAAGTACGACGTGCTGGTGCTGCCCGGCCGGCTGGCGGAGGCGGGCGTCGAGGTGCGGACCGGTTCCGGGGTCGTCGCGGTCGAGGAGAAGGGCGTGCGGGTGCGCGGTGCGGACGGCGCGGAGCAGGCCGTCGAGGCCGACGCGGTGGTGCTCGCACTCGGCCGGGAGCCGTCGACCGGCACCCTGGCGGACGAAGTCGGCAAGGCCGGGGTACCGGTCGCGACCATCGGTTCGGCGGCGGTACCGGGCCGGGTCTACGACGCCCTCCACACGGCGTACTTCACGGCCCGTCTGATCTGACGAACCCCCGTTACCCATGCGGCCCTGGCCCGGCTTTGCCCGGCCAGGGCCGCCGGCGCCGCATCCACGCCGTCAGCGCGGCGTTCTCCTCTCCCACACACGCAGCGCGAGGTACTCCCCCACCCCTGGTCCCCCACTCCCGCGCGCCCCGTCCATCGCCCCCGATTTTCTGCGCCCCCTGCCGGGCCGAGCGAACGCGAACAGTGCAGCCCTCCCGCGCAGGTGACGGCTACCTCTTCCTCGCCGGACCAAGCGAAGTCCGCCCCGCGGACGCGGTCGTGCGCACCGGTCACGCGAAGGTGCGGCGCGGGGCTCAACGCTCCGCGTGGATCTCGGACTTCTGCCACGCGCTCACGCTGAGCCTCCCGGTCGTGCCGAGGCTGAGTTCCGGCGGCACGATCACGGGGCTCACGCCGGTTCTGACGTGGACCCGGACGCAGGGGGCGATGAGGTCTGAGCCCCATCGCCCCCGTTGGCCACCGAATTCCGCGGCCTACCCACCGGGATCGACGGAAACGAACACTGGACCACACCGCTGACACGCGTGGCCCATCCCGCCCGCTCCGTCGCGTCGTGTCGCGTCCCGTCAGCGGTCGTCACCGCCGTGGCCGTCACGGTCCCGGCCACGACCGCGGCCGTTGTCGTCACCGACGTGGTCGTCCCCGCCGGCGTGCACACCGTGGTCGTCACCCGGACGATCGTCACCGCCGCCCGCGGCGCCACGGTGGTCATCCCCTGGGCGGTCGTCACCGCCGCGCCGGTCCATGGTGACAGCGCCCGTGCGGGTGTCGACGTGGAGTTCGCGGCGGACGTGGTCGGCTCCGACGACGTACACCTCCCAGTAGCCCGGGTGGTCGTCGTCGAGGTCGACCTTGGCGACGGTGCCCGGGTACAACTTCTGCACGGCGGCTGCCGCCTGGGCGGCCGTCACAGACGGTGGCGACGGCGACGCCGTCACCGCCGGCCGGTCCTCGGGACCGCTGCCGTGCCGGTCGCTGCCGCCGGTGGCGAGCGCCGAGTAACTGCCGCCGCCGACGAGCACGGCAGCCACGAAGACGGTGGCGATGGTGGCGGTGCGCTTCATGATGGGCCTCCTCGGCCGGGCAGTTGACCGGCCTGTGTCTCGTCTGTGTCCTGCCTGTTTCCGTGACGCCAATGTGCCGGGGGGAAGCTGAAGGGGACCTGAAGCCACCTGAAGATCCCTTCAGGTTCCATTTGGGAGGCTGGGCACATGCGCCTGTTGATCGTGGAGGACGAGAAGCGGCTCGCGCTCTCGCTGGCAAAGGGCCTGCGGGCCGAGGGCTTCGCCGTGGACGTCGTCCACAACGGGAACGAGGGGCTCCACCTGGCCGCCGAGGGCGTCCACGACCTGGTGGTGCTCGACATCATGCTGCCGGGCCTCAACGGCTACCGCGTCTGCGCGGCCCTGCGCGCGGCGGGCCGCGACGTGCCGATCCTGATGCTCACGGCCAAGGACGGCGAGTACGACGAGGCGGAGGGCCTGGACACCGGGGCCGACGACTACCTGACGAAGCCGTTCTCATACGTCGTGCTGGTGGCGCGCGTGAAGGCGCTGCTGCGCCGCAAGCTCGGCACGGACACGATCCAGACCGTGCGCGGCGCCGGCTACCGGATGGTGACGCCGTGAGGCGGCGGCTGTTCGGTTCCGTCCAGGCCACGATGGTGCTGGGGGCCACGGCCGTGGTGACGGTCGCGCTGGTGGCCGCCGGGATCGCGGTGCTGATGTCGCTGCGCACGAACCTCACGGAGCAGGCGCAGAGCGAAGCCAACGACATGGCCCGCAGGATCGCCCTCGGTGTCGCCACCTGGCGCGGGGGCGGCGCCCGGCTGCCGCTGCCGGAGGGGGTGCGGGAGGGGGTCCCGGTGCAGGTGACGGACGCGGAGGGGCGGCTGCTGGCGGTCGGCCAGGGGCTGGAGAGCATCAGTGGCACCGGTGTGACGGCCGTGCGCATGCCGCGGACCGCCACCTCCCCGGCCGCTCCATCCCTGTCCTCGTCCGCTTCCCCGGCCCCGACCCCGACCCCCGTTGCCAGCCGGGATGACGAGGCGGCCGACGACCATGGCGGCGGGCACGGCAGGGGCCGGGACCGCGGCAGCGACGACAGCGGGACGGACGACAGCACGGCGGACGACCACGGAACGGACGACAGTGCGACACCCCCCGCGAACGACCCGGCCATCGGGACCATCAGCGACACCGTCCAGGAGAGCTCCGGGCGGGCGGTGGTCGACGGGCGAAGCGCCCCGTACCGGTTCGCCACCATCAAGGCCACGGATCTCGGCGGCCGGACGGTGCTCGTCCACGCGGGCGCCTCACTGGCGGCACGCGAGACCGCCGTCCGCAGCACCGGGGTGGCCATGCTGGCGGGACTGCCGCTGGTGCTGCTGGTCGTCGGCGGGGTGACATGGCTGGTGACGCGGCGCGCGCTGACCCCGGTGGAGGGCATCCGGCGGGAGATGGCGGCGATCACCGCCTCCGAGGACCTCTCCCGGCGCGTGCCGGAACCCGCCTCGCACGACGAGGTGGCCCAGCTGGCGCGCACCACCAACGAGACACTGACCGCGCTGGAGGCAGCCGTCGACCGGCAGCGCCGCTTCGTCGCCGACGCCTCGCACGAACTGCGCAGCCCCATCGCCTCGTTGCGCACCCAACTGGAAGTCGGCTCGGCGCACCCGCAACTGCTGGACGTGCCCGGCGCGGTCAAGGACACCGAGCGGCTGCAGCAACTCGCGGCCGACCTGCTGCTGCTCGCCCGGCTCGACGCCGGGGAGCGGCCGGGACAGGGGCGGGTCGACCTGGGCGAGCTGGTCCGTGAGGAGGTGGGGCGCCGCCCCGCCGACCGCACGCCGGTGTCCGTCGACGCCGACGAAGGGCGCGAAGTAGCCGGGTCACGCGCTCAGTTGGCCCGGGTGATCGGCAACCTTCTGGACAACGCACAGCGGCACGCGCGCGCCGAGGTCACCGTGCGCGTACAGCGCCAGGGCGACCGGATCATCCTCACTGTCGCGGACGACGGCGGCGGTGTGCCGGCCGCCGAACGCGAGCGGATCTTCGAGCGGTTCGTACGGCTGGACGACGCGCGCACGCGCGACGACGGCGGCGCGGGGCTGGGCCTGGCCATCGCCCGCGACGTGGCGCGGCGCCACGGCGGCACGCTCACCGCGGGCGAGGCGCCGTCCGGGGGCGCGCTCTTCGAACTGCGCCTGCCCGTGGCTACGGCTCCCGCTCGCGCCGTCCGGTATGACCTGCACTGATAGAACGGCCAGCAGTTCCCCGAAAAGGCAGTACGCCGACCCACCGCAGACTGTGACGGACGCATGCCCTTGAAGCCGCTGCGGCCCTTGCCCGGGCGGAAACCTTCGCGCCAGGACCGGCCCCTGGTGATCGTGGCCGGGCGGACGGCGGCACGGCCGGGCGGACGGTGCCCGCGTGGGCGGGCTGGACGGGCCGCCCGTCCGCGGGACGGCCCGTGGAGCGGAGGGAATTTCCATCGCATAAGGCAGGTTGCGTTCCTCCAGCCCGTAACGGTCCTCGCCCGCAGTCCCCGGCAAACCCGCTGACCACCGTCACCCATGTTCCACGCGCCGTCCGGCGCTCCCGTGCGTCGGATGCCGCCCCACTCCCGCACCAGCTTCAGCAGCCGCGCAAACTGCGTCACCCGCAGCCCGCTGAACGTCTCCACCTACACCCGCTCATCCCTCAACTCCCCGCCTGTATCAAGGAGATGACCAGCTCCGAGCCTTGTGCGCACCACGCTTCAGGCCTCGGCCGCCGCGCGGTACAGGCGGCGCAGCCGCACCACGCCCAGATCGTGCTGGTAGAGGTTTTCCTGCTGGTCGGCGTCGACGGGCATGGACTCCAGCATCACGCGGTCCTGCTCCAGGACGTCCCAGTGGCGCTGTTCGATCAGCGTGCGGTAGAGGAAGCGCCAGGAGGCGCGCTGCCAGTCCTGGACGCGCCGGTAGCGCCAGAAGAAGACGCCGCTGCGTTTCTCGTCGACCGGGCAGACCATGCCGACGATGCCGAACGGGCCGCCGGGGCCCGCGGACGGCGGGTAGGGGATGGACAGGTCGACCCAGTCCACGCCGGTGCGACACAGCTCCACCCAGTCGAAGTTGACGCCCCGCTGGTCGGTCTTTTCGAAGAAGTAGCCGCGTGCGGTCTCCCGGATGCGGAACTTGGCTGTCGTGTCACCGTCGAACATGGTGTGCGACTCGTGGTGGAGGAAGGCGCCGTGCATCGGGTCGAGGAGGTTCTCCACTGCGTAGCGCCAGGGGGTCTCCCACTCGGCGTAGCACAGGAAGGCGTCCACCTCGGGGTCGGTCAGCGGGTCGGGGAGCGTCAGTTCGGCGGGCTCGGGGTGCCGTTCGTCTCCGAAGTAGGCGAGGATCGCGCCCGCGACCTCACGTACGGGCAGGGAGGTGACCAGTTGCCTGCCCTCGAGGCTGCAGCCGGGCAGCCCGGGGACGGAGGAGACAGTGCCGTCGGACTGGACCTCGACGCCGTGGTACCAACAGGCGACGCGGTCGCCGAGGTGTTTACCGAGGGAGAGCGGGGCGCCGCGGTGTGGGCAGCGGTCGGCGAGCATGGAGAGGGTGCCGTCGGGGCGGCGGAAGAGCAGCCACTGCTCGCCCAGTGCGGTCACCTTGCGCATGGCACCGGGGGCGACGAAGTGCGAGGGAACGACCGGGTGCCACTGGTTGCGCAGGCCGGTGGCGTAGATGTGGTCCGCGGTGGCGGAGGACGACAGCGTCATGGTCAGGCTCCCAGTCGGTTCATCTCGGCGCGGAAGGACTCCTCGGTCCAGGGGGTGCCGTCGGCGGCGTGGACCTGGCGGGCGTTGAGGCCGCGGATCACGTCGGACAGTTCGTGTCCTTCGTGGGTGTAGACGTCCTCCAGGGTCGCGGCGAGCTTGTACTCGTACGGTGTCGGCTCGTGCGTACGGGACTGGTGGATCTCCAGAAAGGGCCAGGTGTCGTTCACGGTGGGGTCTCCCAGGGGTGCGGTCGACGTCGAAGGGGTCACAGCTCGAGGATGAGCCGACTGCGGGAGGCACACCGTGAGACACAGATCATCATGGTGTCGCCGGTCGCGCGCTCGGCCTCGCTCAGGAGGAAGTCGCGGTGGTCGGGGGTGCCGTCGATGATCCGGGTCTCGCAGGAGCCGCAGATCCCGTCGCGGCAGGAGTTGCTCACGCTGAGCCCGGCGTTCTCGGCGGCCTCCAGGATGGAGGTGTCGGCGCCGACGGTGAGTGTCACCCCGGAGGTACGGCACTCGACCTCGAACGCCTCGTCCTGGCCGGTGCGCTCCACGACGGGGGCGGCGAAGCGCTCCAGGCGCAACCGGTCCTCGGGGCTGCGTTCCTGGACCGCGTTGAGCAGCGGTTCAGGGCCGCAGGAGTACACCAGCGTCCCTGCGGGCAAGTCCGCGAGCACGGTGTCCAGGTCGATGTGGCCCTGCTCGTCCTGTGGTACGAGCAGGATGTCGCCGCCGAGTGCGGCGAGTTCGGCGGTGAAGGCCATGGACGCCCGGCTCCGGCCGCCGTAGACCATTCGCCAGGAGGTGTTGCGCCGGGTCGCCTCGCGGGCCATCGCCAGCAGCGGGGTGATGCCGATGCCGCCGGCGACGAACACGTAGCCGTCGGCGTCCTCCAGGGCGAAGTTGTTGCGCGGTTCGGAGACCGTGATCTGCTGGCCGGGGCGGAGCTTGGTGTGGATGTGGCGCGAACCGCCGCGTGAGGCGGTCTCGTTGAGCACGCCGATGCGGTAGACGTCGCTCTCGTGCGGGTCGCCGCACAGACTGTACTGGCGGATGTGCCCGCCGACGTGGACGTCGAGGTGGGCGCCGGGCGTCCAGGCGGGCAGGGGTTTGCCGTCGGGGTGGGTCAGCTCGACGGACAGGACGCCGTCGGCCTCCCATGTCATTCGGCGGACGGTCAGCTGGAGTGCGTTCTCGCTCATGGCCTGGGGCCTCCTTACCGGCAGTTCGGGCGGGCGGGCTACTGGCCCGGGATGCGCACGGGCGGGGTGAACGGGTTCTTCATCGGTCCGAGCGCGGTCAGGTCGACCTCGACGAGGGTCGGGCCGTCGGAGGCGACGGCCGCGGTGATGACCTCGGCGGCCTCGTGTTCCGCGGCGATGCGGGCGTAGGGCAGCCGGCAGGCCTGGGCGAGGAGCGCGAAGTCGGGGGTGGTGAGGTCGACGCCGGAGCGGCGTTCGCTGTAGCGGTCCTGCATGTTGCGCAGCACGCCGTACCCGCCGTCGTTGAAGACGATCAGGGTGAGGCGCGGTCGTTCCTGGGCGAGGGTGAGGAGTTCACCGAGGTGGACGGCGAGTCCGCCATCCCCGGCGATCACGACGGTGGGCCGGCCGGGCCTGGCGAGCGCGGCGCCGATGCCCATGCCGAGTCCTTGGCCGATGCCGCCGCCGCGCGGGAAGACGTTGTCGCGGGGGTCGTACATCTCCAGGAGCCGGTTGCCCCAGCTGCTGGAGGGGATGGTGACGTCACGGGCGACGACGGCCTCGCGGGGCAGGGCCGCGCGGATGGCGTCGCAGATCGCGGCCTGGGGTCCGATGCCGGCGTGCAGGGCCTCCCGCACCTCGGTGCGGACAGCGGTGACGCGGTCGCTCCAGCCGGTCTCGGCCTCGGCAGCGTACGGCAGCAGGGCGGCCAGGGTGGCGGCGGCGGTGCCGTGCAGGGCGTGGGCGGCGGGGTACACGCGGCCGAGCGCGGCGGCGTCGATATCGATCTGGATGTGTGCGGCGGGCAGGTCCAGGGTGTAGTCGGCCGTCTCGTTGGACCGGAAGTGGGTGCCGACGGTGAGCAAGAGGTCGGCGTCGGCGAGCAGTGCCCGTACGGCGGGGGTGGTGGCGAAGTTGCCGATGACCTGGCCGTGGTCCTCGGGTACGGTGCCGCGCCCGGAGTTGGACGTGAGGAGGCCGGCGCCGGTGGCCTCGAGGAGGCGGGTCAGCTCGTCGCGGGCGGTGACCGCGCCGCCGCCCGCCCACAGGAGGGGGCGGCGTGCGGAGGCCAGGAGTGCCCCGGCGGCCTCCAGTGCGCCCGTCGCGGGGGCGGGGGGCTCGGGGGCGGTCGGGAGGCCGGCGCTGTCGTCGGTCTGTGCCGCGTACTGCAGGTCGATGGGCCACTCGACGCTGGCGGGACCGCCGGGTGCGGTGAGGGCGGCGCGGGCGGCTTCTCGCAGGATCCGGCCTGCCTGTGCGCTGTCCGGCACGCTCGCCGCGTAGGCGGAGACCGCGCTCAGCATGCCGAGCTGGTCCTTGGTCTCGTGGATGAATCCACGTCCGCTGCCGAGGAATTCACTCGCGACCTGTCCGGTGACGTGCAGCACGGAGCTGCCCGCGCTGAGCGATTCGATCAGCGATCCGGCAGCGTTGCCGGCTCCGGTGCCGGTGGAGGTGAGAGCGCAGCCGAGGGTGCCGCGGGCGCGGCCGTAGGCGTCGGCGGCGTTCACCGCGGAGGCCTCGTGCCGTACGGGCACGAAGCGCAGTTCGCGGTCGACGGCTTCGACGAGCGGCAGGTTGTGGACGCTGACGATGCCGAACACGGTGTCGATGCCGAGTTCGCGCAGGACGGCGACGAGGAGATCGCCTCCGTTGTCGTGACGCATGGTGTCTCCTCAGAGGATGGAGCGGCCGACGCCGCCGCAGACGTCGATGCCGGTGCCGGTGATGTACGAGGCGCGTGGGGACAGCAGGGTGACGACCGCGTAGGCGACCTCCTCGGCCCGGCCGAGCCGGCCGAGTGCGATGCCCCGGTCGGCGGCCAGTTCGGCCTGCCAGTCCGCGTAGCTGAGGCCGTTGTCGGCGGCGGCGTGACGGCGGGTCCACTGGCCGGTGTCGATGAGTCCGAGGCAGACGGAGTTGACCCGGATGCCCTCGCCGGCGAGTTCCACCGACAGGGACTTGGAGAGGTTGAGGATGCCCGCGCGGGCGGCGCTGGTGGTGATCAGCCGGATCTCGGGCTGCTTGGCGAGCACGGCGTTGATGTTGACGACGCTCGCGCAGCCGGAGGCGGCGAGATGGGGGCGGGCGGCGTGCAGCGGGTTGAGCACTCCGGCGAACTTCAGCTCCAGTTCGTCGCGCCAGTCCGCGGCGGTCGAGTCGTCGAGGCCCTTCATACGGGACTGTCCGGCGTTGTTGACGAGTCCGTCGATGCCGCCGAAGGTGTCGGCGGTGCGTCGGACGAAGTCGCCCACCGCGGCAGCGTCGCGTACGTCGCAGACGCCGGTCAGCAGGCGGTCGGGGCCGGCGCCGAGGCCGGCGACCGCCTTGGCCAGCCGGTCGGCGTCACGGCCGCAGGTGGCGACGCGTGCGCCCTCGTCGAGCAGGGCGCGTACCGCGGCCAGGCCGACGCCCGAGCTGCCGCCGGTGACCACGATGGTGCGGTCGGCGAGGCCCAGATCCATGACGGTTTCTCCTGTGGTTCAGTGCATGTGGTTCAGTGCATGTGGTTCAGTGCACGAGGTTCAGTGCATGGTGAAGCCGCCGTTGACGGCGATCACCTGTCCGGTCAGATAGCGGGACTCCTCGCCGAGCAGGTACGAGACGATCCCGGTGAGGTCGTCCGGCTGCTGGGGGCGGGTGATGGCCCGGTTCAGGCGGTAGAGGTCGTGCCGCTCGGCGGGCACGGTCTCGGTGGCCTCGCACTCGGTGAGGCCGGGGGCGACCGCGTTGACGGTGATCCCCTTGTCGCCGAGTTCGCGCGCCATGGCGCGGGTCAGGGCGATGACCGCGCCCTTGGAGGCGATGTAGTGAGCCAGGCGCGGCGAGCCGTACAGGGCGGCGTCGGAGGCGATGTTCACGATCCGGCCGGGCCTGGTCAGCAGCGGGTACAGGGCCTTGGACACCAGCCAGGGGCTGCGGGCGTTGACCGTCATCAGCCGGTCCCACACCTCGATGTCGATGTCCTGGAACTCCTTGCCGCCGACGCCGTTGGCCAGGGCCGCGTTGTTGACCAGGCCGTAGAGCGGGCCCAGTGCGCGTACGGCGTCGGCGAGCGCGTCCACGGAGGCGGGGTCGGCGACGTCGCAGGGCACGAAGCGGGCGTCGATGCCTTCGTCGCGCAGTGCGGCGGCGGCCTCTTCGCCGCGCTCCCGTTCCAGTTCGGCGAGGACGACCCGGAAGCCGTCGGTGCCGGCCCGGCGGGCCATGGCCAGTCCGAGGCCACGGCCCGCTCCGGTGACGACGACGGTGCGTACGTCTGCCGGGGATCGGTCAGTCACGGGTGACGCCGTGCATCGGCGAGTACTCGGGGTAGGTGGGCACCTGCGGCTTCTGGGTGCCGATGACGACGCAGAACAGGGCGTCGGTGTCGCCCTCGTTCTTGAGGGAGCGGGTCACCCCGGCCGGGACCACGATCATGTCGCGGTAGCCCAGGGTGCGGTACTCCGCCTCGTCGGCGCCGCGGTGGATGCCGACCTTGACCTCGCCCTCCAGGACGAAGAAGGCCTCTTCCACGTCGTGGTGGGTGTGGGCCGGGCCCTCGGCGCCCGGCGGCAGCAGCATGTTGGAGAAGGTGAAGCCGCCGGACGGGAGGATGCGGCTGTCGCTCTCGTGGTTGCCTGTGGCGCCGGAGCCGACGTAGCGGATCTGGCCGCGGCGGTACTGCGGGCCGGCCTTCTCCTGGAAGGAGAGGGTGTCGAAGTCGGCGACCCGGGAGGCCTTGGTGGCGACGAGGGAGTCGGTGTACGCGGCGAGGTCGCTGCCGTTGTCGTACGCGTCGGTGGTCAGTGGCATGAGGTGAGCTCCTGTTCAGGGAGGGTTGCGGTGATACGGAGGTGGGAGAGGACCCAGGCGTCGAAGCGCTCGGGCTGCTCCTGGTTGGCCAGGTGACCGGCGTCCTTGACGATCACGTAGGCGGTCTTGTGGATGGCCCCGGCGATGGCCTGACTCGCCTCGACGCCGGTGACCCGGTCGTGTTCGCCGCACAGGACGAGGGTGGGCGCGGCGATCGAGGGAAGTTCGGCACGCAGGTCGGCGGCGGCCATGGACTGCGCGGCGTAGGCGTAGCCCGGCAGGCGTACGGAGGCGGCCATGGTGTCCACGACGCGGCGCACCAGTTCCTCCGGTGCGTCGGGCGAGACCAGCCGCGGGCCCCGGGCCTCGGCGAAGGCGCGCGGGCCGACTTCGGCGAGGTCGGTGGCGCGGGCCCGCATGGCCTCGGCCCTGGCCGGGTCGGTGCCGGAGCCGGGGCTGGAGTCGGCGACGATCAGGGAGTCGACGAGTCCGGGGTGGCGGGTGGCCAGGCGCAGCGCGATGACGCCGCCCCAGGAGACGCCGAGGACATGGGCGCTGGTGCCGCGTTCGCGGATCAGCGCGGCGGCGGCGTCCGCGTAGTCGTCGAGGCCGTAGGGGGTCTCGGGGTCGGCGGACCTGGCGTATCCGGGGGCGTCCCAGGCCACGACCCTCGCGTGGGCGGAGAGTTCGGCGAGCTGTGGGGCGAACGCGGCGGAGGACGATCCGATGCCGTGCAGGCACAGCAGCAGGGGTCCCCGGTCGCCGGCCTCCTCGACATGGATGCCGGTGGTGCGGGCGCTCACAGGATCTGCCCGCTGCGGCCGGCGAGCGCGGCGAGGCTGCGCAGCACGGCGTACGGCACCACCTGGCTGGTGGCGGGGTTGCCGGGGTCGGGCAGGTGGGCGACCTCGAACCGGTAGGAGCCGTGGGCTCCTTGGGCCTCGATGACATGGCGGGTGTGCCGGGCGGCCGGGTCGGCGACGACCTGGACCCGCACAGTGTCCAGGTCGCCGACGGCCAGCGCGACCGAGGCGGCCACGTTCGTGGATTTGGGGAACTTGCCGGGCACCTCGCGCGCGGTGCCGGACATCACCTCGACCGGTTCGGTCGCGGTCCGCATCCGGGTCAGCAGTTCCTCGTCCATCCAGGGCTGTTCGAGGGTCGAGGGCAGCTTGGTGGTGGTGAGCCTGACCTCGTCCAGCGGGCCGAGCAGGCTGACCGCCTGGAGCAGGTCCAGGCCGCCGACCGCGCCGCCGGTGAAGTACACCCGGCCGGGTCCGGCCGCGAGGAGCCGTTTGGCGAGGTCGTCGTCGGTGAGCGCGCCGGTGGAGGCGATCAGCAGATCGGTGCCGGAGGCCAGCACCTTCTCGCCCCATTGCCGTACGAGGCCCTGGCCGGCCGCCTCCACGATCAGGTCGCAGATGCCGAGGGCCTCCTCCAGGGGGACCTGGCGGGCCGGGGCCGCCTCGCCGAGGGGCCGGTTGTCGACGACGCAGACGAGTTCGGCTCCGGCCACCCGCCCTTCGGCGAGTGCGGTGCCGACGACCCGTCCGATCGCGCCCCAGCCGACGACGCCGACCTTGCGTACGGTGCTCATGCGAGGGCCTCCTGGGCGTCGACGGGGGCGAGCGGTCCCGGGTCGGGTACGCCGGCCATGTGGCAGCGGATCTCCTTGGACGGCGCTCCGGCCGTCCCCCACAGGTCGGACAGGTCCGGCACCCGCCGCCACACCCGGGCGATCCAGGCGTCCTCGACGATCTGGGCGACCTCCGAGGTGTATTCGCAGACCAGTCCGGAAGGATCGGTGAAGTAGGAGAAGGTGTTGTTGCCGGGGCCGTGCCGGCCGGGGCCCCACTGCGGGGTGATGCCGTGGTGGCGCAGCCGTCCGAGGCCCCGCATGAAGTGGTCCACGGAGGACATCTCGTAGGCCACGTGGTTCAGCGAGGTCCACTCGGCCTGGTTGAAGGCGATGCAGTGGTGGTCGCTGTTGCAGCGCAGGAACGCCATCTGGTGTTCGGACCAGTCCGAGACCCGCAGTCCGAGGACGTCGCAGAAGAAGGCGACGGCGGCGTCGATGTCGGTGGTGTTGAGCACGGCGTGCGTGACCCCGACGGGCACGGCGCCGTCCCGGCCGCGCGGGAGGACGGCCTCGACCTGGGCGCTGATCTCGATGAGCCGGCCCTCGGGGTCGGTGAAGCGCAGTCCGTAGCCGCCGCCGGCCTGGTCCAGCGGTCCGGGTCCGGCGACAGGGACGAGGGAGTGGGCCTGAAGGCGCCGCGCGGCCTCGTCGACCTCGGCGGGGGTGGCGACGGCGAAGGCGATGCGTCCGAGGCCGACCCGGTCCCGTTCGGTCAGGTGCAAGACGTGGTGTTCGTCGCCGGTGCCGCGCAGCCAGCGGGCGCCGCTGTCGGACTCGACCGTCTCCAGGCCCCAGACCTCTTCGTAGAAGTCGGCGGCTTCGGTGAAGGCCGGGGTGTGCAGCTCGACGTAGCGCAGGGAGCGGAGCCGGGCGATCGGGCCGGGGGGTGGTGGGTGCATCGGTTCTCTCCAGACGGGCGGGGCGGGCGTACGGGCGGGCGTGCCGGGGGTCAGCCGGCCCAGGGAAGCCGGTGGCTCGAGGTGCCCCAGTACAAGGACTTCTGGCGCTGGTAGGCGCGGATCGCGTCCCGGCCCTTCTCGGTGCCGAGGCCGCTGTCCTTCCATCCGCTGAACGGGGTGGAGGCGCTGAACTGCTTGTAGGTGTTGATCCAGACGGTGCCGGCCTCGATCCGGCGGGCGATCCGCCAGGCGGCGCCGAGGTCCCGGGTCCAGATGCCGCAGGCCAGTCCGTAGACGGAGTCGTTGGCCTGGCGGACGAGGTCGTCCTCGTCGTCGTAGGGCAGGGCGACCAGGACGGGGCCGAAGATCTCTTCCTGGCAGGTGCGGGAGGTGTTCGCCAGCCCGTCGAGGACGGTGGGCAGGTAGTACGCGCCGTCCGCGTACTCCTCTCCTTCGGGGGCGGCGCCGCCGCACAGCACCCTGGCGCCCTCGGAGCGGGCGAGGTCGACGTAGCCGGCGACGGAGTCGCGGTGGCGGTGGTGGACCAGGGGGCCGACCTGGGTGGCCGGGTCGGTGCCGGGGCCGACACGCAGCTTGCGGACGCGTTCGACGAGTTCCGCGACGAAGGAGTCGTAGATCTCGCGGGCCACGAAGAGCCGGGACCCGGCGATGCAGGACTGGCCGCTGGAGGAGAAGATCCCGAACAGCACTCCGGCCAGGGCTTGTTCGATGTCGGCGTCGGCCCGCACGATGGTGGGCGACTTGCCGCCGAGCTCCAGGGAGGCGGGGATGAGCTTGCGTGCCGCGGCCTCGGCGATGGAGCGGCCCGTTTCCGTGCCGCCGGTGAAGCCGATGCGGGCGACGAGCGGGTGGCGCACGATGGCGTCGCCGACGACGCGGCCGCTGCCGGGCAGTACCGACAACAGGGCGGCGGGCAGGCGGAGTTCGTCGAGGGCCTGGGTGATCAGCCGGCCCAGTGCCAGCGAGACCAGCGGGGTCCAGGCGGCGGGCTTGAGCAGGACCGCGTTGCCGGCGGCGAGCGCGGGCGCGATCTTCTGCGCGTCGCTGGCGACGGGCGAGTTCCAGGGGTTGATCGCGCCCACGACCCCGACGGGTTCGTACACGCTCATGGTGGCGTAGGGGCCGCGCGACGGGGTGAGACGGTCCTCGGCGGTTTCCAGGGCGGCACCCATGTAGCGGAAGGTGCCGGCCGCGCTGAGGGCGAGGGCGCGGGTCTCGGTGAGGGTCTTGCCGGTGTCGGCGGTCTGGAGTGCGGAGAGCTCACCGGCCGCCTGTTCGGTCAGCTCGGCGATGCGGTACAGCAGCCGGGCCCGTTCGTGGGGAAGCAGATCCCGCCAGGCCGGCTCCGCCATCGCGACCGCGGCGGCCTCGGCCGCTTCCGCGACCTCGTCGGCCGAGGCCGTGTGCACGGTGGCCAGGACTCGGCCGGTCGCCGGGTCGACGGTGTCGACGGGCTCGCCCGCACCACGGCGCCACTGGCCCGCGATCAGGATGTCGGTGGAGTACTGGGGCACGGTGGACCTCCGGGCGAGGCGGGCGGGAAGGCGGTCGGCTCCCCGGAGGCGGGCGCGTCCTGCGCGCCGCCGCTCACCGGGACTGCCGAAGTGCTAGAAATCTAAGCGCTTAACTAATTTCCCGCAAGGCCCCGTGCCGAAATCTCTCACCGACAGACCTTGAGCTTGACCTGCACAGGCGCGAAGATGGCCGTCATGTTGCCGCAACAGAACTTCTTAAGCCCTTAACCATTGACCGCTTAGATACAGGAACCTAGTGTCTCCGCAACTCCTCTGCCCGCGGAAGGACTTCCTCCATGACGACTGTGGTCGGCAAGCCAGCGCTCGGCTCGATAGCCGCGCGACTCGAACGACTGCCGCACTCACGCTGGCATGTCAAAGTCCGGTTCCTGATCGGCACCGTCACCTTCTTCGAGGCGTTCGACCAGCTGCTGGCCGCCTCCGCCCTGCCCGTCCTGACGAAGGAATGGCACCTGACCACCGGCCAGGCCACCTTCGCGGTCACCTCCGCCTCCATCGGCATGCTGCTCGGAGCGCTGGCCGCGGGCTGGCTGGGCGACCGCATCGGCCGGGTGCGCACCGTCGCCCTGGGCATCGCCGTCACCGGACTGTCCAGCCTGGCCGTGGCCCTCTCCCAGAACATCGAGCTGTTCTCGCTGTTCCGGTTCCTCCAGGGGCTGGGCATCGGCGGCGTGGTCCCGGTCGCCGCCACCTACATCAACGAGATCGCCCGCTCCGACAAACGGGGCCGCTTCGTCCTGCTCTACGAGATGATCTTCCCGGCCGGCCTGGCGGCCGCCACCCTGCTCGCCGTGTGGGTCGTCCCCCAGTTCGGCTGGCGCGCCATGTTCCTCGTCGGTGCCCTGCCGGCGCTGCTCGCCGTCGCGCTCCCCCGACAGGTCGAGGAGTCCCCGCGCTGGCTGCTGGCCCGGGGGCGCACGGCCGAGGCCGAGGCGACCATCGCCCGTATCGAGGCGGAGGTCGCCCGCACGACCGCCGAGGCACTGCCCGCCCCCACCACCACCCCCGACACCCCGGAGCCCAAGGGCAGCCTGATGGATCTCTTCCGGGGACGCTATCTGCGGCGTACCGCGGTCCTGTCCGGCCTGTGGTTCGTGGCGTACTACGTCAACCACGGCATCTCCACCTGGTTGCCGTCGCTCTACACCAGGGAGTTCGGCCTGGATCTGACCTCGGCGCTCGTCTACACCCTGCTCAGCAATGTCACCGGGCTGCTCGGCACGTTCGTGATGGCCATGCTGATCGACCGGCTCGGCCGCAGGCCCGCACTGCTGGGCGCGCTGGTCGGCACCGCGCTCTCGCTGGCCGTGCTCGCGCTGGCCGGCGCGACCTCGGGCAGCCAGGTCGCGGTGTTCGCCTCCTGTACGACGTTCTTCCTGTACGCGATCAACGCCGGGCTCTACCTCTACTCGCCGGAGCTGTACCCCACGGTCAACCGGGCCCGAGGTGCCGCGTTCGGCGGTCTGTCGAACCGGATCGGCGTCATCCTCGGGCCGGTTGCGGTGGGCGCGATCATCGGGGCGGGCGGCAGCCTGTCCCTGGTCTTCGCCCAGCTCGCCGTGGTGGCCGTGGTCGGCGCGGTGATCGCCTGGTTCGCCGTCGAAACCAAGGGGAGGACGCTCGAGGAGCTCAACTCCTGAGGCGCCGTAGGCGTCAAGCGGCCGGGGCAGACGGTGCCCAGCGCGACGCCCGGCCGGGGCCGGTGGTGCCGAGCGCGACGCCCGGAACCACCGGCCCCTTTCATCCGTCGCCGTCCGGCTGCCACACCACTGCTCGAGCGACCGCCCCAGGCCGACGAACAGTCCGGTGAGCCGGCGCCGGTCCCCCGGCGCCGGTCCCCCGGTGCCGGCCGAGCAGTTCGCGCTCCCGCACCGACCGACCATGCGACACGGATACGCGCCGCCGGGCCTGCCTCCGGGGTGAGAAACGACCAGACGATCCGGCGGTCGTCCCTGTCGCGCTCCCGCTCAGCGGTCCGGCCGTACCGTCGCGGGCGCGCCGGTGTCCGTGGCCGCATCCGTGTCCCCCGTGGTCGCATCGATGTCCCCTTCGGATGGGTCCCGCGCGTCCGTGTCGGCCGCATCCGGACACTCCGCGCCCCGCGTGTCCATATCGCCGAAGGCCGTGGCCAGTACCTCTGCCGCCGCGGGGGCGAATTGTGCCGTGGGCACCGAGGCCGCCCAGCCGGAGCGGCGGCGCTCCTGGTCGCCGTCGTGCTGATCCGGGCGCTGCGGCGGCGTTCGGCCGACTGACCGGCACGGCCTCCCCGGCGGGGGTCCGTCCTTTCAGCAGTAAGATTCTCAGCACCGTGAGAATCTTCGCGGCCGCTGTACGAGGGGATGATCATGGCTGCATCGAGGCCGACGGACCTGGACGCCGTGGCGCATGTGATAGAGGACTGGGCGCGTGAACGCCCCGAGCTGGACACCAGCCCGTTGGAGGTCCTCGCCCGGCTGCACCGTTCCTTCCTGCGGTACAACACCCGGCTCACCTCCTCGATCGAGCGCCAAGGCCTGTCCGTCGCCGGCTTCGACGTGCTCACCGCGCTCCGGCGGTCCGGTGAGCCATTCCGGCTGACGGCCGGACAGCTCGCCGACTCCGGCCTGGTCTCCTCGGCCGGGGTGACTCTGCGGATCGACCGGCTGGAGAAGGACGGGCTGATCGTCCGCGAACGGGATGCCGACGACCGCAGGGTCGTGTATTCACGTCTCACCGAGCAGGGCCTGGCCACGGTCGACACTGTTTTCGCCGAGCACCTGGACAACGAGCGGCGGATGCTGGCCGGACTCTCCCCCTCCGAACGCCGTCAGCTCGCCCGGCTGCTGCGCAAACTGGAGATCTCGATCCTCGACTCCGACGAGGCGCCCGCCGACAGCCCGGCCTGACGGCCCGCACACACCGTCAACAAGGAGCAGGCCCGACCAGGCGTGTCGCGGACGGCGAGCGCACGCTCCTGAAAGAGGGACCGCTCTCGTCACGATCCCGCGAACGGCTTCAAGACCGTTCCTTGGACCGCCCCGTTCGATGTCCTCGAAACCCCCGAACATGCCCGGAACGGGGAACCAGCGGACGGGGTGGTCGAGTTCGGTCAGCACCTCCACCTCAGGGAGGCGCAGCCCCTGTTGCGTGGCCAGGTCCGTTCCGCCCTCGAGGCCCGCCCTGTGCCGGATCAGGCGGTGCAGGGTGCGCTGGAGGCCGGCGAGTACGTCAGGCGGCTCGCCGACGGGTGACCCCATCCCCATGCGGGACATGCTGATCGACCAGGTGGCCGAGTGGATGGGGCACGGCCGCGGTGGCTGCGCTGCGGGCGGAAGGAAGGGCCTGGTGCGCGCGCAGACGCCCCGAGCGCCGCATCTGTCGCTCAAGGGGGGCGGCCGCTGCGGTCAGGGCCTCAGTGCGCAGTGGTCGTTCCCTCGCGCTCGGGTCCGTGCCCGCCGTGTGCGATCCGTGCCAGATCGGTCATCAGCGCGTCCAGCCACGACACGGTGGCGTAGTAAAGCCGCGGCGCACCGGACGGCTCCGCGGCGAACCCCGGGAGAGCCGGGTCGATCAACGGCAGGGGCGCAGTCGGAGTGTCACCGCCGGGATCCACCGCTGCCGAGACAAGCAACATCCGCCCGGCCACACGATCGCCCAGCCCGCTGAGCGATTCGGCCGCCGCCGGGCCCAGCCCCGTGTGCGGCGACTCCGACAGCCGGTCCGCCCCCCACAGGGTGTGGTGACCGGCCATCAGCGTTGCCTGCCAGTCCACATCGGGCATCGCCACCCCGCGCCGCCCGCCGCCGAACGGCGTCGGCTCGCTCTGGAACTGCGCGTACGCGGACTCCGCGAGGATGACCGCCTGCTGGAGCGACCGATGGCCGGGCGCCCCGGACGGCGCGGCCGTCCTCCCGCCCTCCGCCACCGAGGCACTGGTCGCCACCACGATCTCCGCCGCCCTGCGCAGGAGACTCGCCGCCGCGTACCGCAGCTCTTCGTGGGCCCCGCGGGGCCAGGCGAGCAGGCCGAAGACGGCGCCGATCGCACTGCCCACCAGGACGTCCAGCAACCGGACCTCCGCCAGCTGCCACGTTGTCGGCGCCAACTGTGCGAAGACCAGTGCCACGAGCACGGTGAACAGGCCCTGCGCCCAGCCGACGCCCTTGACCGGCCCCACAGTGTAGGCGATCAGCATCCACACCGGCAGCACGGCGGCGTACACCGCGGTATCGGCACCGACCAGGGCCAGCATCCCCGCAGTGACCAGCGCCCCGGCCAGCGTGCCCGCGAGAGCCCGGCGGATGGTGGTCCAGGTCGCGTCCATGGTGGTCCGGGTGAGGGTGAGCGTCGCCAGCATGGCCCAGAACCCGTGGGGCAGCGTGTCCACCCCGGCCACGAGCCGGGCCGCGGTCAGGGCCATGGCGATGCGCCAGGAGTTCTGGAAGAGCACCGACCGGCGCCCGGCATGGCCTCGCAGCCGGTGCCACCACAGAAGCGGGGCCCAGGTCCTGGCGTACCAGAAGCGACCCGGCGGCACCTCCACCGAGGCCTGACGGCCGCGCATCGCGAGATCGGCTGCCGTCCCCATGGCCAGCGCAGCATCGGCGATCTCCAGCACGGCGGCATGCCGGCGCAGTACAGCGGGCGGGAAAACGGACGGCGGAGCGGTCCCGTCGGCGGAGCCGGACGCACACGCACCGGGGGCGGCGGGGCCCGCGGACGAGGCCGACAGGTGTGCGCGGGCCGCAACCAATTCCTCATACGCTGCCACCGGCGACGGTCCCGCCCTCAGGCAGGCCGTGGTCGCCGTGGCCAGTCGCGCCACCGCGTGCAGTACGGCGCTCACGTCAGGTCCCGGACAGTCGCCAGGCGCGGCAGGCAGTTGCGTCAGTCGGCTGAGCAGTGCGCGAGTCGCCAGACCGGTCTGCGCAAGGGCGCGGTCGCGCACCCCCGGTCCCGCCGGACGTTCCGCCTCCGGCACGGTCACGGCCCGCAGCGCCTGGCCGGCCTCACCGGCCGCCCGGATATCCGCGCCGGTCAGGGCATACGGAGGAGCGGCCAGGAGTGCCGCACAGTGCGCGGCGTCCTGCGCGGCGTGCGCGGCCCGCTCCCGGTACGGCGGCGGGGCAGGTCCGGGGAAGATCAGAGCCTCGGCGGCGACGAACAGGGCCAGCCCCGTGGTCGTCCCGATCAGCCGATCGCCGAGTGAGGCGGGATCGTACGGGGGAAAGGACGGCAGAATGTAGAGGAGTTGCAGGCCCGGCGCCGCGCCCGCCGGGCGGGGTCCGCCCACGGCGGCGAAGGCCAGCGCGAAGCCGACCACGAGCATGCCGACGACGGCGCTCCAGGTCTGCACCGAGAGATAGGTGCCGATGACCACCAGCAGCCAGCACACGGGCAGCAGGCCCAGCACCACCGCGGCTCGCTGCCGCCCGGTACCGGGGATCTTGGAGAGTCCGCCCAGCGCCACGGCGGCGAACAGGGCGTAGGTGGCCGCGACGGGGCGGTCGAGGCCGTAGCGGAAGAGGTAGAAACCGGCCGCGGCGACCAGGGCCAGGCGTACCGCCCGGCGGCCCGAGGCGGCATAGGCCGCCGGGATCCGACCGGCACGAACACCACGCACCCCTACAGGATCACGCACCCCCGGGCGCCCGGCACCTTCCCGCCGCGCACGGCGCCCTCTTGGTGCGTGTCCCCGGCCCGGGGACGCCGGCACCGCTCGGCTCCTGTCGATGTCCTGGAACCGGAGAACGAGCAGCAGCTGCGGCAGGCAGCCCGCGGCTCCGTGCTACGAGCCCTGCCGCGCAGTTGACGACGGCCCGTTCGAACTGCCGGAAGCCTGACGGGCTGTCTCCCCAGTCGGTACGAGTGCTTGCTGAGCGCCGCCGACGTCGAGCCCGTGGTCAGCCGCATGCCGCGCTTGCCTTGCTCGACGAGCGTTCGGCCCGCCGCTCTCGCCGACCGTACGGGCCCGACCCCAGCCATGAGGTGCCCCCAGGGCAGAACGGCTGATCGCGAAGAGACGAGCGCACGGTCACCGCCTGCCTCACCACCCGGAGCGGCGCCGTCCAGGTGCGGTGAGTGGCAGCCACGCCGGGGCTGGCAGAGGATGAGAGCGCTGCTCCCGCGCCGTTCCGCGAAGGAGGCCCGGATATGCGCTGGTGGTCGTCGCTGGTCACGATCGGCCGGGATGGGCTGCGCATTCAACGGGCATTCGCTGCCCGGTCGGCGATCGCACGGGCGGTACTGGCCGTGCTGCTCGCCACGGTCCTGGGCCTGCTGCTGGACGACCCGGTGGCTGGGGCCATGGCCAGCGTCGGTGCGTTCATCTGCGGCATCGGTACGCTGCTGAGCCCGCTGCGACACCCTGTGGTGAACGCGCTCGGGATGGCCGCGGTCTTCAGCGCGATGGCGGTGCTGGGGGCCCTGGTGCACGGCACCACCTGGCTGTTCCTGCTGCTGCTCGCGGTCGCGGCGTTCGCCACCGGGCTGTGGCGGACGATGGGCCTCGCGCCCGGCATCCGGGGGTGCCTCACGGTCATCGGGCTGATGATCACGGCTGATCTCGCTCCCGACGTACACGGCGGCCTGGTGATGGCCGGATGGATCGCGGTCGGGACCGGACTCGTCGTCGTGGTGCAACTGCTCCCGCCGTACGGTCCGCGGTTCGCCGCCCAGCGCCGTACCCTTGCAGCCCTGTACCAGTCGCTCGCCGAGGTTTCGGTCGCGGCCGGCTCCGCCGCCCTGGGCAGGTCCGCTCCGTTCACGGCGGCCCGGCAGGCCCTGGACCTGCTGCCGCAGTTCAGCCGGCCGGCGGCGGCGGCCCTGTTCGGACTGCTGGGAGAGGCCGAGCGCATCCGCCGTACGCTGCACACGGTGCGGCTGACGGTACCCATGGCGGCAGCGGCCGGGAACCAGGCGGCACTGGCCGCCGCCGCGCAGGTGCTGGGCAACATCTCCCGTACGGTGGCTTCCGGCCGCGAGCACCGCACCCCCGAGGAGGTCCACGCCCTCCTGGAGGCGTGGGCGGCCGCCTCGCCCGCGCGCGGCCCGCGCGACCTGGCCGCGCGGCTGCGGCCGGCCGAGCAGCTGGCTCGGCGCTCGACCGACGACCGCCTCGGCGATGTGCTGGAACCCCACACCGAGGTGCCGGGCCTGTACACGGGCACCCCCTCCGTGGCACGCACCGCCCGGCGGATCCGGGCACAGCTGTATCCCCAGTCGCCGATCTTCCGCCATGCGGTGCGGCTCGCTGTGGGCGTGGTGGTCGCTGAGGTCATCGGCCGGTCGATCGGCGGATGGGGCGGGCTTGGCATCTCCGCGCACGGCTTCTGGGTGGCCCTGACCACCATGCTGGTGCTCTTCCCCGAGTACGGGCACACCCTCGCCCGCGGCTGGGGACGGGCGGCCGGGGCCGTGCTGGGGGGCCTCTTCGCCTGGGTGCTGTCCCTGCCGCCCTGGTCGCCCGCCGGCCTCGCGGTCGTGGCGGTGGTGCTGGCCGCGGCATCGTTCGTGACCCTGCGGACCGGGCAGTTGATGCTCAACCTGTGGCTGACCACCTGGATCGTCTTCCTGATCCACCACGTCGGCGGGCTGCCCGGGCCCACGGCGTGGGCCCGGGCGGCCGATACGGTGGTCGGCGCCGCGCTCGCCGTGCTCATCTTCCTGGTCTGGCCGACCTGGTCCACCCGGCGGGTGCCGGGCCTGCTCGCTGAGTGGCTGCGGGTGCAGGACCGGCTGTTGCCCGAGCTGCTGACCGGCTACGCCGACGTCGGGGCGACCGACCGGGCAGCCGTCGACGCACTGCGGGCGCGGTCACGGCAGGTCAGGGAACACCTGGAGGCCGCGGTGGAGCACTCGCACGCCGAGCCGGCCGAGCACCGCGGCCCCTGGTCGAGTGTGCAGCTGGAGCAGATCAGGACTCAGGTGTCCACGGTCGCCGGATGCGCCACCCTGCTGGGCGAACACCTGCCGCGTGCCCCTCAGGACACCGTGCCGGAGCTGACCGAACTGGTCGATCCGCTGCACGAACACCTCACGGCCCTGGCCCGCGCCGCCGCCGGAGCCGAGACCGTGGCCCCGGGGGCATTGCGGTCGGTCTTCGACTCCTTCACCGCCCGCTCCGGCTTGCTGGCCGAGACGTCCGACGGCTCCGGCAGCGCCACGACCAGCCGCGCCGTCGCCCTGAGCACCGCAACCGTCGACGCCGTCGAGGCCCTGACCACCACCATCGCCTCCCGCTACCGCCCCCGTCGCCACGCGGCAGCCTGAAACCCCGGTGAATGACTGCCGATGCACGGGCGGTGCGACGCGGTCCGGATCCCTACCGTGGCCCAACGCATAAATGGCAGCAGTCAGGGTGGGTGTGGGCAGGGTTGGATGTCCGGTGGCCGTGGAGGTCACCGCACGTTCGCACGTGCGGACAGGGTCGATGCTCCTCAGAGCTGGGTGGCCGGCTCAAGGGCCTCGACGGCCGCTGCCGCGGCGGCGGAGTCCTGACCGTAGAAGATGTCGATGTCGACCTCCTCGCCGCCCATGGTGAGTGTGTCCCAGGCGCCGCTGAGCACCAGCATGCGGAGCGTGCTGCCCTCCAAGGTACCCAGCCGTTCCAGGATCGCCTCGTCGTCCGGCATACCGGGCATGCGCGTTGCCAGTCGGGAGCGGATCCCGCGCAGCCGCTCCAGCAGCGTCGCGGTGTCAGCCTCGCGATCCGGCTCCTCCGCGATTCCGTCGATGCCGTGCGCGATGATGTCCTTGATGGCCCAGGTGGTTCCCTGGTCGTCGGTGGTCACCATCGCCTTCCAGGCGCGGCTCTTGTGGCGATACTGGAGCATCGACATGGCGGCCTCGTGGCGCAGGAAGTCCGCGTCCCGGAAGGGCTTCCCGTTCCATGCTCCGTTGAGGGACCGTGCGAGTGAGATCGCGGAGGCCAGGCCACTGTTGAGTCCCCGCCCCGGCCAGAAGTGGATGGCGTTGGCGGCATCGCCCAGCAAAAAGCCGTACGTACCCGCGGAGTTGGCCGTGTGTGGCAGCAACTCGGCGGTGAAGCGTGGGCGTTGCACCATGTCCAGGCGGAAAGAGGTGACCGCGCTCAGGTCATCCGGCTCGACGCCGAACAGGCGCAGCCCTTCGCCCACCCGCTTCCACAGGGCCGAGCCCTTGATGAGGGCCGGCAGGAACAGGGTGCTGTGCGTGGAGCACTGGAAGTCGCCGTACTCGTCGCGCCCCATCAGGCAGGGGCGAGAGGCGATGCACTCTTCGAAGACGCGGCGGACTGGATCGATGCCGACGACCTCTGCGGTCTCCGCATCCGTCAGGCGCATGTTGAGGAAGCCCTCGCCACGCAAGGAGTTCAGCAGGAACCGGTTCTGCCCGACGGTCAGCAGTACCGCCATGGGGTCGGTCAGACCCGATTTCACACGCAGGCCGAGGACCACGTCCTGCAGATGGCGGTCGTTCAGCGAGTAGATGGATTCGTCTGCTTTGCCGAACTTGGCGGCGAAGTGGTCACGGGTGCGCGACCGCCCACCGTCGCAGATCGCCAGTACGTGCTGGGTGGCCAGAGTGTCCTGCTGCTCATCGATGCTGAACCGGGTGGGGATCAGTTGGATCCGCCTCGGCTTCTCATTCGCCGCTTCGAGGAGCCGGTCCTCGATGTAAGCGATGCGCATGTTGCGCGGGTGGTGATCGCCGATCGAGTCGGGTCCGGAGGGCCACATTTCGGTGTAGTTGTCCGGATCGAAGAGCCGGGCCTGCACCTCCTCGGGCAGGCTGAGGTACTGGCGACTCTGTACGGTCACCACCTGCTGGCGCCGTACATTGCCCTGGCTCGCGTCCTTCCAGAGGATTTTGCGGCCCTGTTTGCGCCATCGACCGTCGTAGACGGTGATGTTCACCTGGGCGCCGAGGAAGTGCTCCAGCAGCAGGGCGAGTGACAGGCCGACGGGTCCCCCGCCCGCGATGGTGACCCGCAGTACCGGCCCGCGTTCGATCTCCTCGTCACCGTGGGTAAGAGACCTGGGCAAGGAGAGCGCCATGATCGTCTCCATGGCGTCCGGAACCTCGAAGCGGAACTCCTGGTCACCGATGGTGATATCATCCCCGGGCTTGAGGAGTCGGGAGTCGATCTCCTCACCGTTCACCAGCGTTCCGTTGCTGCTGCCGCAGTCGCGCAGCACGTAGCCCTGAGTGTCGTCGAGGACGATTTCCGCGTGGAAGCGCGAAACGCTCAAGCTGGAGATGACGACGGTGTTTTCGGGATTGCGTCCGAAAGTGACCTGGGTGCCGATCACCGGTATGCGCTCTCCGGCCAGCAGTCCTTCGTGTCCGACAAGCACCGGCGCCACGGCACTTCCTTCCGAGGTTGACGACATTGCTGCTGCCGCGGTGCCACCGGAACGCACCGCTGCGCGGGCGTGACCGGGCAGCGTGCAACGGGTAGGACGGAGGGACCTTCGCTCGACGTATTTGAACGGTGAATAGTTCAGTTTTGACGACAGCACAGCGTCGCTTGACCGGTACAGATGACCCATCATGCCCGATTCCGAAGCCGTTCGGGAGAGGCCTTCCGGCGACGATGGCGCGGACCACGCCGGGGATGTCGTGGCCACACTCCGGCTCGCGTGTCACCTGCTGATTCGATGTCAGCTGACGCTGCACGTTGGCGATCAATGACAGATTCCATCCCTTTCCGGCCAGGGGCACGGTTGGATTCTGGCTTCCTTTGTCGTGGAGTGACGGCCGAGTGCGCACCACCGGCGGTCGGCTCTACGCCGGCGGATGCGGCCGGCGTGACAAGGTCGCGGATTCGGAAATCGGCCGCGGCTCGCGTCCCCGCACGGAGACACCGCCCGCACCGCTGGAAAGTCCTCTCCCTACTCGACGCCTCCCCGACCGCCGACGAACCCGCCGGGCCTCCCCCACCATGGTCCCTTGCGCCCCGCACCCGGCATCAACTCCCGGCGCCAACCACACGCCCCTGAGCACGAGTTGGCCAACGCCGCCCGCCCCAACCCCTGCTCCGGCGTGCCCTGTACGACGTCCCCGAGCCTCGCGCGCCAGGTCCTCCCCAGCAGAGGCGAACGCCGCCGAATGGATGTACGTTTGGTGGTAATGGCTGTGTGACCGCCGTCGACGGCCGAGCAAGCCCCGCCCGGTCCGTGGTCGGCGTACCGGAAGGGGGCTTCCGCATGACTTCGCAGCAGGCGCCATCGCACGGCCCGAAGGGAAAGCGGGCAGTCTGGCCCGTCCCGCTGCTGACGCTCTCACTGGCGGCCGCGGGCCTGGGCGGCACATACACCTCGCACGCTGCAGTCGTACCGGAAGCACCCGCTTCGGCGACCAGGAGCACGACCGCGACCTGCGTCGACAAGGTCTTCGCGGGGATGACCGGGCCGCAGCGAGTCGGCCAGCTCTTCATGGGAGGCATCAGCGCCTCGAATCCTGACCAGAAGCGGATCCAGGTGCTGCGCCAGTACCACGTCGGGTCGGTGTTCCTGGCCGGACGGAGCACGTCCGGCACGAAGGCGACCAGGTCCCTGGCCGACAGTCTTCAGGCGAAGGCCGACACGGTGTCAGGACATCGCGTAGGCCTGCTGGTCTCCACCGATCAGGAGGGCGGCCAGGTGCAGGTGCTGTCCGGTCCTGGGTTCTCGACCATACCGAGCGGGCTGGTGCAGGGAAGCTGGTCTACCTCGAAGCTTCGCAGTGAGGCCGCCGTGTGGGCGAAACAGCTCAAGTCGGCCGGTGTGAACCTGAACCTCGCGCCCGTCGCCGATGTCGTCCCGGCCAGCCTGGGCAGGAACAACGGTCCGATCGGCCGGTACGACCGCGAGTTCGGCCACACCGCCGCGATCGTGACCTCCCACAGCAACGCCTTCGCCGCGGGCTTCGCCCAGTCCAATGTGCTGGCCACGCTGAAGCACTTCCCGGGACTCGGCTACGTCCGAGGCAACACCGACACCACGGCGAACGTGGTGGACTCGGTGACGACGAGCACGAGCGCGAGCATCACGCCGTTCAGGTCGGGGATCAAGGCGGGTGCTCCTTTCGTCATGATCTCACTGGCCACGTACAGCAAGATCGACGCGAAGCACCAGGCCGTGTTCTCCTCCACGGTGATCCAGGGACTGCTCCGCAAGACACTGGGCTTCAAGGGCGTCGTGATCTCGGACGACCTCGGGAAGGCGGTGGCGGTGAAGTCCGTACCCGTGGCCGACCGCGCCCTGAACTTCCTGTCCGCCGGCGGGGACCTGGTCCTGACCGTCGAACCGAACCTGGTCCCTGCCATGACCAAGGCCGTACAGACCCGGATGGCACAGAACGCGGCCTTCCGTACCCAGGTGGACCAGAGTGTCCATCGCGTCCTGGCCGCCAAGCAGCAGGCGGGCTTGCTGTCCTGCGGCTGACCACAGCCCCTCCGGCAATGCCCCACCGACCGCGCTGCGCTCCCGGCGCACTGGCAGCAGGCATCGGCGTCGCCCTTATCAGGTGGGGGCACATATGGCGTTCAACATCATTCGTCGCCGACTGCCCGCCCGGAGTTCTCCGTTGAGGGCTTGCACCAGCTCCCCCGGCTGTCACCGTCAGCCCGGCGGCCAGAAGGTTCTTCGCCGCGTTCACGTCCCGGTCAGGGGTCGCCCCGCAACCGTACGTCCAGACACGGACGTTCGACGGCATCCGCTGCTGCAGGATGCCGCAGGTGGAGCACAGCTTGGAGGAGGGGAAGTACGACGTCGGCGCCGAGATCCTTCACCAGCTGCTCGTCCTTCGGTGCCGCGTCGGCGATCACCCGGAACCCCCTGTGGCAGAACGACCGCCGTCGCCACGAAGCCGCCGACGAGCTCGCCCGGCGAGCCACCTCGCCGTCGCTTCCCAAGCTGAGAGCGCGAGTTCCGGCGAGCTGGTCACGCGCTTCGTACCGGGCTGGGTGGAACCTCCGCGCAGGCAAGGGCGTACGGCCAGATCGCAGCGCCGATCTCCTCGGGCGTGCCGGGGCAGTCGCGCCGCAGCCAGTCGATGACCGTGCCCAGGACGGCGCCCGCCATGAAGGCGGCGACCGGGTCATGTGGTGTCTGGGCGGGGTGGTCGGATCCGGCGGACGGCATCTCGTCGGCCAGGCCGCGGCTGATGCGGGCGGCGAGCGCGATGCGGTGGAGCAGGTGGTTGATCATCCGGGCGCTGCCCTCGTCGCACAAGAGGGCCCGGTAGAGAGGAGCGTGCTCGGCCACGTGGGCGAACAGCTGGGGCATGGGGTTGCTCAACGGCTCGCCGTCGGGCTCGCGCGGTCCGTGCGGAATCGGCGCGACGGCCACCAACTGGTCGTAGGTCGCGGTGCACGCGGCGACGGCCAGGTCGTGGACGTCCACGTAGTGCTCGTAGAACGTCGACCGGTTGACGCCGGCGCGTTTGGTGAGGTCGGCGACGGTGATCTGGCTCAGGTCCCGCTCGGTGACGAGTTCCCGCAGAGCGGCTTCGAGGGCGGCGCGGGAACGAAGAACACGACGGTCCGGGGGTGCGCTGGCATGCGTCAACCGTATCCTTTCCAACACCTGATGGTTATCCGACAGGCGTTGGACAGGAGGCCCCCGCATGGCCACATACGTTCTCGTCCACGGCGGCAGTCACGGCGGATGGTGCTACCAACGCGTCGCCCGCCGCCTACGCTCGGCCGGCCACGACGTGTACGCCCCGACCCTCACCGGCGTCGGCGAGCGAGCGCATCTGCTCGGCCCCGACATCGACCTCGACGCCCACATCACCGACGTCGTCCAGGTCCTGCGGTACGAGGACCTGGACGACGTGATCCTGGTGGGCCACAGCTACGGGGGGATGGTCATCACCGGCGTCGCCGACCGTGCCCTCGACCGCGTCGGCCACCTCGTCTACCTGGACGCCGCCACACCCGCGAACGGCCAGTCCCTGGCCGACCTCGCACCGGAGCTCATGGCGGCCTCCCGCGCCTCGGCCCGGGTGATCGACGGCGTGGAACTCGTGAACTTCCCCGGCGAGGGGCCCATGCCGCACTACGGCCTGACCGATCCGGACGACATCGCCTGGCTGGCACCGAAGATCACTCCCCACCCCTGGAAGTGCTTCGCCCAGCCGCTGCGCCTGGAGAACGAGGCGAGCCTGCGCGGCATCCCGCAGTCTCAGATCGTGTGCACGTCGACCCTGCCCCACCGCGACCCTGCCGACCTGGAGCCCGCACGTACGGCCGGCCGTCTGTGGGACATCGACACCGGCCACGACCTGATGATCACCGAGCCGGAAGCCGTCGCCGACCTCCTCCGGCAGGTGGCGGCCGTCTGACGCTGCGCCGACGTGCGCGATAAGTGACCGCGACAGCTCATCATTTGACAGCCAGTCACATTACCGAACCGTAACCTACCGGCTGCTATCACGAGTAACTTACTCGCAGGTAAGTTCCTTGCGAACCACTTCCCGGCGGCGCGGGCAAACCCGTGGGGACGCGTGTGCGACACCGTGCCGCCGTAGCTCAGCACCTCTGTGTCCGCAGGCCGGTCCGGAAGGCCTGACACGGAGGCCGCTTCCTGCCGACCGCTTCACAGGAGGTTCGCCATGCCCGCACGCAGACGGCTGCTGGCCGCGGCAGTCACCGCCGCCACCTGCCTCGGTACCCAGGCCCTCGCAGCCACCGCCGCCACGGCGACGGACGAGGTCGTGTCCCGAGGCGTCACCATCCCCGCCTTCTACAACCCACCTGCCACCCTGCCCGCCGCCGACGGCACCCTGGTCCGCAGCGAACCCCTCCCGCTGGCCCTGAGCCTGCCCGGCCTCAGCGGCACACTGCCGGGAACCGCGACCCGGCTGATGTACAAGTCCACCGACTCGAACGGTCAGCCGGTCGCCGTCACCGGCGCGTACATCGAACCGTCCGCGGACTGGACGGGCGACGGTCCGCGGCCCCTGGTCGCGGTGGCACCCGGCACCGTGGGGCAGGGCGACCAGTGCGCCGCGTCCATGGGACTCGAACACCCGCTGGCGATCAACGGCGAGACGGTGTCCATCGGTTACGAGGACCTGGCGATCTACCGCCTCCTCGCGAAGGGCGTCGCCGTGGTCGTCACCGACTATGCCGGGATGGGCGCGACGGACCGGCTGCACACCTACGTCAACCGGGTCGACGAGGCACACGCGGTCCTGGACGCCGTCCGCGCCGCCCGCTCGCTCGACGGCGCCTCGATCACCTCCGACTCCCCGGTCGGGCTCTTCGGCTACAGCCAGGGCGGCGGAGCGACCGCCGCGGCCGCCGAACTCCAGGCCTCCTACGCCCCCGACGTCACCCTTTCCGGGACCTACGCGGGCGCACCGCCCGCCGACCTGACCTCGGTCACCAAGGCCATCGACGGCAGCGAACTCGCCGGCGCGCTGGGCTGGTCCCTCAACGGCTTCCTCCAGTCCGACCCGTCCCTGAAGCCCATCGCCGAGGCGCATCTCAATGCCGCGGGCAAGGCGGCCCTCGCCGATCTGTCGACGATGTGCGTCGGCGACGCCCTCCTCGGCTACGGCTACACGAAAAGCACCACATGGACGACCGACGGACAGTCCCTCAGCGACATCATCGCCGCCACGCCCGCGCTCCAGGCGTTCCTGGACAGCCAGCGCATCGGCACGCTGAAACCGTCCAGCCCCGTCCGTCTGGTGACGGGCGTCAGTGACAACCTCGTCCCGCACGCCCAGGCCCGCCAACTCGCCGTCGGCTGGTGCGCCAAGGGCGCCGACGTCACGTACAAGGCCGTCGTCCTGCCCAGCGTCGGCAGCGCGCTCCTCAACCACTTCGCACCACTGCTGACCGACCAGGGCGACGCCATCTCCTGGCTGACCGACCGCCTGTCCGGCAAGAAGGCCACCTCCAACTGCTGGAGCATGCCCGTACAGCCCTGACAGGTCGCGCCGCGCCACGCCAAGGTGCGGAATGTCAGGTCCCAGGCCCGCAGGCCGACGAACGCGCCGGGGAATCCTCCTCGGCGTGTTCGTCCGACAGCACGGTCGCGTCGAGGAACGGGCGCGCATGGCCACTTCGCCGACGAAGAGGACCGGCAGATCAAGGGCATCCGCTCCGACGAACAGGCCGCCGTCGACGACGACCACGGGCTTGTCCGGCGTCCAGGCCGACCAGGCGTTCACGCAGCCGGAGCGCTCCGGGGCGACCGGCGATCTCGTGGGCGTGCTCGGCGGTGCCGGCAACGCCCTGGTCGTTCCAGCCGCTGGGAGGGGAGCCGGTCATGACCCTGTGCGTGACAGGTGCGCGGGCGGCACGGCCGCCCGGCGATGCTTGATGTTGACGGCCGAAGCCTTGGCCAGTGCCACGGGGTTCAAGAAGCGCAGCGGACCGATCAGGCGGGATGCAAACAGATGCATGTGCCGCGCCACCGACTCATCGCGCGCTGCCGCCGAAAACATCAGCCGCTCCAAGGGATTGAACGGACGGGCCTTGGCGAAGTCGGCGGCCAGGTACTGGTGACCGCGCAGCCGGCGCCGGTGTGTGCGTGCGTACACCGCGAGCGACCTGTCGAGGTCGCCCCGACCGGTTGCGGCCGAGGCGACCGCCTCTGCCAACCATTGCGCGGACTGCAGAGCCCACCCGCATCCCACTCCCCACAGGGGATCGCCGGTCAGGGCGGCGTCGCCGATGAGCGCGACGCCCGGTGCGGTCGGCTTGCGGCTGTGCAGCGGGTAGTTGACAGTGCCGGTGATCTTCGTGATGCGCTCGGCGGAGTCGATGGGCGGTGCTTCGGGTAGGGCACGAACGAACTCGAAGAAGCTGCCCTCCAGGTCTTCCCGGAAGTCCGGCAGCCGCTTCTTGTCCGGGAGCACCGCGATGGCCGTCACCCCGTCGTCGTTCGGAAACGCGTACGCCATGTCGGGCTCGAGGAACCAGGTGTGACCGATCCCGCCGTGCAACGGAAGATTGCGGAAGTGCGCGAGGTAGCCGAACCGCGCGTTCTCGTACTGCCGGGCAGGTACCCCGGCGAACTTCGCTACGGCCGAGTCCTTGCCATCGGCGCCGACCACCAGGCGGGCCCGGATCTCGCGCTCGCCCTGTGGTGTCGACGCGCGCACCCCGAAGGTTCGCCCGGCTTCCCGGACCAGCCCGGTCACATGGTGACCGGGGAGCAGATCGACGCCAGGGGTTTCCGCCGCATGGGACCTGATCAACGGGTCGAGGGTGCTGCGCCGAATGTTGTACGCGTACGGCAGCTCGGGGCCCTCCGGCGCGGCCCTCGGCTCGATCCATCCCCAGCGGGTGTACCAGCGGGCCTCGTTGCGGACGGCTCCCGCCTTCTCCAGAGCGGGGATGAGGCCGAGTTCGTCCAGCACCGGGTAGGCGCTGGCCTGGAGGGAGTGGGTGCACAGCACCTTGTACGCTTCAGGGTCCGAGCGGCGTTCCAGCAGTGCGACGCGGACACCGCGTCGAGCGAGCAAGATCGCCGCGGCGCTGCCGGCGAGGCCGGCTCCGCTGATGACGACGTCGTAGTCGTATCCCGCGCTCTCAGGCTTGGTCATGCGCTGATCGCCCCCTTCGGGGTGTGGTGCCGTTCGTGGGAGTGGTGCAGTGCCACTGCTGTCAGGACCATGACCAATTGTCAAGAGTTGTGGATCGGGTGATGTGTGATCAGGTGCGGTGGCTCCCTCCGTGCGTTCGACCAGGGCGCCGTTCTCCAGCCTCGCGCCCGAGCGGACCGGCGCGACCAGGCGGGCCCCAGTGATCGCCTGCGTTCCTGGGCGGACTCGACCAGCTTGAACACCATCGCCAGGGCGGCAGCCGGGCCGCCTGCACCGGCCTCACCCTTGCCCGTGGGGACGATCGTTCGGCTGAAGCCCCGCGGAACCTTCCGCCGCAAGGCGACCGCTTGGCCTGCGACCAGCTCACGAGGACGACTTCCTCGCCCTTGGCGGCCAGTGTTCGGGCGGCGGCGGATCCGATGCCGGCGCTGGCGCCGGTGATGATGGTCTGCTGCTTCCTGGTCGATGTCCTGTTCGGTGGTGTCGTGCGGTGGCGGACTCGCCTGTCGACTCCAGGCCTGGGCGGGACGTGCCGCCGGGACCTCCGGAGAGGGTCCCGGCAGTGCCCGTGAGGGGGCGGTTCCGGCCCGGAGTTGGGAGTCAGATCCAGGTGGGCATCTGGGCATAGCGGGCGCCGAAGCCGCCGCGGGGCAGGATCTCGTCGATCGCGGCGAGGTCCGCTTCACTCAGGGTGATGTCGGCGGCGCGGGTGTTCTCCTCGGCGCGGCGGGGGCTGCGGGTGCCGGGGATGGGCACGATGTGCTCGCCCCGGGTGAGCAGCCAGGCCAGGGCCAGTTGGGAGACGGTGATGCCTTGGGCGGCGGCGAGGTCGCTGAGCCGGTTGACGGCGTCGACGTTCTTCTCGAAGTTGCCGGGCTGCCAGCGAGGGTCGATGTTGCGCATGTCGGTGGCGTCGTACTCGCCGGCGGGCTTGGCGGTGCCGGTGATGAAGCCGCGGCCGAGCGGGGAGTAGGCGACGAAGCCGATGCCGAGTTCGTCGAGGACCGGGAAGAGCTGCTCGACGTCCCGCTCGAACAGGGAGTACTCGGTCTGCAGGACGGAGACAGGCTGCACGGCGTGAGCCTTGCGGATGGTCTGGGGGCCGGCCTCGCTCAGGCCGAAGTACTTGACCTTGCCCGCGTCGATCAGTTCCTTGACGGTGCCCGCGACGTCCTCGATCGGCACGTCCGGGTCGACGCGGTGCTGGTAAAGGACGTCGATGTGGTCGACGCCGAGGTAGCGCAGGCTGTTGTCGGTGACCTTGCGGATGTTGTCGGGTCGGCTGTTGAGAGCCCGGCCGAGCTGCTCGCGGGGCACGGACAGGTCGAAGCCGAACTTGGTGGCCAGGACCACCTCGTCGCGAAAGTCCTTGACCGCCTTGCCGACCAGGATCTCGTTGGAGCCGGTACCGAAGCCGTAGAGCTCCGCGGTGTCGAAGAAGGTGACGCCCAGGTCGTGGGCGTGCCGGATGGCGGCGATGCCCTCCTGCTCGTCGCCGGGGCCGTAGGCCATCGTGAGGCCCATCGAGCCGTAGCCGATCGCCGAGACGGTCAGGCCCTGGCTGCCGAGTGTCCTGTGCTGCATGACGTGCTCCTCTGGTCAAACCAAACGGTTCCGTTTTGACGATACGCCTCGCTCGCTCCCCCGCCAAACCGAACAGTTCTGCTGGGTACCCTGGGGGTATGACCTCCTCGACCGGCGCGGACTCGACCCGCGACCGCATTGTTGCCGCGGCCAGGGCCGAGTTCTCCCGGTACGGCATCGCCGGTGCGCGCATCGACCGCATTGCCAAGGCCGCGAAGACCAGCAAGGAACGCCTCTACGTGTACTTCCGCAGCAAGGAGGCCCTCTACCGGTTCGTCGCCGAACAGGAGATGGCCGCCGTGGCGGAGGCGACCCGCCTGGACCCCACCGACCTGCCCGAATACGCCGGGCGGGTGCACGACTACTTCCTGCGCCACCCTGACGGTTTCCGGCTCATGCACTGGGGCCGACTGGAATTCGCGGGCAGCGCCGCCGACGCCGCCACCGGGGAAACCGTCCGACGCAAGGTCGAGCAGCTGCGCAAGGCCCAGGAGGCCGGCTACCTGGATCCCGCCTGGGAGCCCATCGACATCCTCGTCTTCGTCAACCAGATCGCCATGGCCTGGCCCGGACAACTCGACCTGGTCGACGCCGCCGACGGCCAGGTCCGCGACCCCTCCCTGCCGGCCCGCCGCGCCGCCGTCGTCGCCGCCGTCCAGCGCCTCTTTCCCGCCACGGCACACGACACCACCGACGGCACCGGCTGACCGTCCACCGCGGACAACGGACAAGGAAGATCTCGGCGGTGAGGGCCCGAGCGGCATGCGACGGTGGACAGTTGCTCGGCGTCCGGTGTGCCGGGCTCCAGGACGAGGGTCGGATGCGGACGGTTCAGGTCCCGGGAGCCGATGACCCAGCGGGGGCGGGCCAGCACGACTTCCGGAGCAGGGGCGTCGAGGAGGTCCTCCGCCACCTGCGACAGGATCCACGGCTGGACCCTGCCGCCCTGGCAGCCCAAGGCCACGATGCGTCCCGGGGCCATGGCGAGTGCTGGGCACAGGGTGTGCGGGCGCCGCGCTCCGGGCCGCAGAGCCCCGGGGTGCGCCCAGGAAGGGCTGTCCAGGTGGGACGCCAGTCTCCGTACTGACTGCTGGCCAGTTTCAGGGGTTGTGTCCGCGTCGCGCGTAGTGGGGAGTGAGGAACATCCATGGCAGATCGTTCGCCAAGTCTTCGTCGGCCCCGGTGGGCGGCTGACGGAGCGTTGGCAGCCGGAGGTTTCTGAAGTCATGGTGGTACGGGCGGCTATTCGTTGGGGGTGAGTGGTCGGCTATGACCCGTCCTGCTGGACGCACTGAGCAGTGTCGGTCGATGGATAAGCTCCTGGCATGGATATCCGTGTAGAGATCATCCGGGGGGCGAGTCAGGGGCTCGTCGACGCTTTCAGCAGGTTGCTTCCGCAGTTGTCTTCGACCGCCAAGCCCCTCGACTACGAGGCGATCGATCGGATGGTGACCTGTGATGCCAACACAGTGCTCGTCGCCCGAACGCCTGACGCGATCGTCGGCACCCTGACGCTGGTTCTGTTGCCCTTGCCGTCCGGTTTGCGGGCCCGCGTCGAAGACGTGGTCGTTGACAGTGCGGTGCGAGGCCAGGGCGTCGCCGGTCTTCTCACCCAGGAGGCCCTGCGGATCGCCCGGGAGGCGGGTGCCCGGACGGTTGATCTCACCTCCCGACCGGATCGTGCGGCGGCGAACCGGCTGTATGAGCGTCTCGGCTTCCAGGCCCGACAGTCCACGGTCTACCGCTTCCCGGTCGACGGGTAGGCGAGGCAGTCGGTGCCGACCCGTTCCGCGTAGCGCATCGCGGTGGTGGCGCTGACGCCCAGGGCATCCGCGAGGTCGGTGGGCGGGGCCTCACGGACCATCTGGAGCCGGGCGCGCGAGCGGGTGGCCAGGGGCCGGATGCCGATCGCGGGGAGAATGTTCGCGACGGCGTGCATCGGGCGGCCCGGCATGAAGCCGGGAAATAGCAGGGGGGAGGTCGGGTTCGCGGCGGTGCTGAGGCCAGGGCGAGCCGTCAGGTGAACGCGGATCACGACCGCCACCGGTTCGGGCACGTTCAACCAGACGGAGCCGAAGCTGACTTGGAGTCCATCAGGGCCGTCGCGCACTTGATCAATGCGGAGTTTGACGATCCTGGAGAGCGGCCGGCCGAAGAGGACGAGCATCAGCCCGATGGCCCGGTGGGCAGCGGGCAGCGTGTTGCGGCGCTGACCGCAGTGCAGTCAGGTCCCGGCTGCCGGCCCTGCCTCCGCCAGGTTCGGCGAGGGGCGTCACCTGCCCTGGCGGGCAAAGCTGGAAAGCCCCCACAGCTCTGCGATCCGTCCGCGGTGCACGCGGAAGATCTCCATCATGGTGGGCGCGGTGCCGGGGGCGCCGCCCGGAATTCCGCACAGCACCGACCGAACAGCGACCTTGTCGCGGTCGACGAGCATGTCCTCGACGGTGACCCGAACCTCGGGATAGGCCGCAAAGAGCCCGGACCAGGCACGAGAGACGGCAGCAACACCTGTCGTTCCCAGTGGATGACTTACGAAGTCCACCGCGAAGATCGCCTCAAGAGCCGTGAGGTCGCGCGCGTTGAACGCCTCGTACATGCGCCGGCCAAGAGTTGTGGCTTCATCCGTCATCAGGGCTTCTCCTGTTCCGTCCCGGACGGGGGGACATGATTGCGGGGTGTCGACTATGGACGTGTGCCATCGCTGCCGATCGAGTCGACATTGGTCCCCAGACGCCGCAGGACCTGCCGCAGAGCCCACTGTTCGTCGACGGTGATGCCGTCGAGCAGCCTGCGCTGATACTCCTGGTGTCGCTGGTCCAGGTCAGCCGCGGTCCGTTCGCCGGCAGGTGTCAGCTGCGCCAGGACGTAACGATTGTCCTCAGGGTTCATCCGCCGGGTCACAAGCCCCTCGGACTCGAACTCCTTCACGAGGCGCTGCGCTGGCAGGCCGAACTCGTCCCCGTCATCCAGGCGCGGCTGGGCCCCGGCCCGACCCCCTGCCCCGGGCGCGAAGGCGATCGTCGCGACGGTCTTCGCCTGCGTCGACGCGGCAACCGAACTCTGGGCCGGACACGACGGACGACTCGACCTGGCAGACCTCTACGACCAGTGCCTCGCAGCGGTGCGGGGCCGCGGCTGAGGCGCACACACTTCGCCCGCGCCTACGTCATCCCCGTCGGCTGACCCGCCCACCGCCGCCAGGCCGCTGGGAGGACGACGACTCGTAGGACGTGATGAGAACGCCTCCGGGAACGGGCCGGACCGGCAGGAACCGCGAACGCCGCCCCAAAGGGGCCAGGTCAGTGAATGACTCGCCTGTTCCATCGGATCGCGTGGAGAGCCGGATGCTCGGCCGACGGGCGGTTCGACGACGGTGCGCCCAGCGGCAATAGTTGCGCACCGCGGCACACCGCCGGCGTCGCTCGGTGCCGAGTTGTGTGACAGCGGCTTGGCTTGCGTAGCCCCCTGTGCGGAAGTGCCGACTTGCCGACGTGGCCATCGCGTCACGCGTTACCCAGGAGCTGTGCCGGCTGCTGGAAGCTCCAGGCGTAGTTCGTAGCCGCCGTCGACCGTGGGACCGAAGGTTACGGTGCCGCCGAGGAGTGCGGCGCGCTGACGCAGGCCGACCAGGCCGTAGTGCGCGCTGGGCAGGGGCAGGGCGGGCCGGGTAGGTGCGGTGTTGGTGATGGAGACGCGGATGCATGTGCCCTCGTGATGGATGCGCACCGTTGCGGTGGCGCCGGGAGCGTGTTTGCGTGCGTTGGTGAGTGCTTCCTGGACGGTGCGGTAGACGGCGCGCTGGACGGCGGGCGGCAGGCCGTCGGGCAGGTCCGTCGTCAGCTGGGCCTCGATGCCGCTGCTGCGGACCAGCTGCTCGAGGTCGGCCAGGGACGGCTGCGGGGTCAGTTCGGTGGGGCGCCCATCGGAGGCGCGCAGGACGCTGACCATGTGGCGGAGCTCGTCGAGGGTCTGGACGCTGAGCCGCCGGATGGTGCCGGCCGCTTCCTTGGCTTCCGCGTCGCGGGTGCCGACCTGGAGCGCTCCGGCCCGTACCGCGATCAGACTGACCTGGTGGGAGACCACGTCGTGCATCTCCCGGGCGAGCTCGGCGCGCTCCCTGGCCAGGACGGCCTGGGCGGTCAGCAGCTGCTCGTGGTCCCGGGCCTCGGAGATCTCAACGAGTCGCAGCGACAGGTCGCGCCGTGTCTGGACGAGCTGGCCGAGGAAGACGGGCGCGGCTGCCGTCGCCCCGGTGTAGCCGAGCGTGATCAGCGTGGACACCTTCGTGAGGTCGAAGATCGGGGACGGCCATGAGGTCATGTCGCTCAGCGTGAACGCCAGGGCGCAGACGGCCAGGAGGACACGGTGGCGGGTGACCGAGGCGAGCGTGTACAGCGCGATCAGAGAGGCGGTGACCGCGTCGGAGAGCAGCACGGCGGGAAGGGTGAGCAGGAAAGTGAACAGCGGCAGGCGGCGGCGCAGCAGCAGGGCGAATGCGGCCCCGAGGGCACCGGCCATGCGCAGCTGCTGGTGGGCGTCCCAGTGCACCCAGGTGTCGAACAGCGAGACGCCGACCGGCAGGGCGACCGGCAGCGGCAGGAGCAGGCGGCGCAGAGCCGTCAACGGTTGCCCCCTTCCCCCTTGAGGAGGCCGGCCCGCTGGGCGAGCAGGGCGGCCTGCACCCGGCCGCCCACCTCCAGCTTGGTGAGGATGGCGCTCACGTGGTCCTTGACCGTGCCGGTGCTCAGGTACAGCCGGGTGGCGATGTCCGTGTTGGAGAGTCCTTCGGCGATGAGAAGGAGCACGGCCCGCTCGCGGTCGGTGAGCCGGTCGAGGCGGCCGGAGGCGTGGTTCTGTGAGTCGGCGTCCAGGTAGCCGTCCACCACGGTCCGGGTCACCTTGGACGACAGTACGGTGTCGCCGTCGGCCAGGGAACGCACCAGGAACGGCAGCTCCTCGGGGTCGGTGTCCTTGAGCAGGAACCCCGCGGCGCCCGAGCGGAGCGCCGTCGCCACGTACTCGTCCATGTCGAACGTCGTGAGCATGGCCACCACCGGGGGGTGCGGGAGCCGGCGGAGTTCGGCCAGGACGGTGAGTCCGTCGACGTCGGGCATCCGGATGTCCAGCAGCACGACGTCGGGGGCTTTCTCCTGCGCCGTCCGGAGTGCCTGGCCGCCGGAAACCGCCGCAATGACCTCGATGCCATCGGCCGTGTCGAGGATGCGCTGGAAGCCCATGCGGATCAGGGCCTCGTCGTCGACCACCAGTACCCGGATCACCCGTGCTCCACTCGCCATCGGACCACTGTCCGATTCGTACCATGTTGTGGAGCGCCCTGCCTGGTGCCGCACGCCGGATCCTGCCCGGAGGCGCAGCCGCGCCAGCCAGTCGGCGGGGTGGTTCCAGACACCTGCTGGATGGTCGTCACCGACAGGGCGCACGGACCCTGGAGTACATGACGCACGACACACCGTCGACCGTGCCGCCCGCCGTGAAACCGACGGACGACTCCCCCTTCCGCGCGTCGTCGACTGGACGGTTGGTCGGTTTGGGCCTGGCCCGCGGTCTGGCCATCCTGGTCATGGCTCGCGGCGCGCGTGGGCCCCGAGCCGTCGGTGGGCGACCTCACCCGGCCCCGCGTACCGGCCAAGATCGCCGCCGGCGGCGCCGCCCTTGCGGTGATCGGATACGGCGGGTTCTGGCTGGTCCCGCACCTGGTGCCGGGCGCGCAGACCGCCGTGAGCGCGGCCACGGAAAGGCGGCCCGACCGCATCGGCCTGGTGGTCCGACGCCGTCGGCGACGAACCCCTGCCGGGCAGGCCTGCCCGGCAACTGGTGGCCGCCCTGCACAGCCAGACGACCTGGTCCGTTGTGGGCAACACCGGTGTCGCCCTGGCGGCCTTGGCCACCTGCCTGTTCGCCACCGCCCGCCTCACGCGTGCGCGGTGGCTGGGCGCCCCGTGATCGCCGACGGTTCCGTCTCCCTGACCGCCTACGTCGGTACGTCGTCGCCATCAAGGCCTTCGGCATCGACGACATGGCCGATTCCGCTGCGCTTCCGGTCTTTCGCGGCTACACCGCGGTGGCCGTGCTCTCGGCCCTGGCCTGGAGCCGCCTCTTCAGGCGAGGCCCGCCCGCTGGAGTACGCCCTGTACGCCACCACAACACATGCCATCTCATCCACCAGCCAACGGTGTAGTGCCCCACCACACAGCGTGGCACGGCAGTTAAGGAGGTCAGGCGTATGATGATGTCTCTGACGTTTCTGAGTGCGACCACCGAGGAGATGACGAGGGTCTTCGGTGACCCGTCCCCCCGTGAGACCGGCCTACCGCAGCCACGCTCCCCCCACACGGGTTTTCCTCCCTACTCGCTGGCCGTCCGCGGACCTTCGACCCACTGCGCGCGAACCGCCGCTGCCCTCGGTCTGGAGGCCATGCCCGAGCCCGCCCTGCGCGACTTCGACTACGGCCAGTGGTCCGGCCGCGCAGTAGCCGACGTCGCCGCCAGCGACCCCGACGGGTACTCGGCCTGGTTCACCGACCCGGATTCTGCACCGCACGGCGGCGAGTCGGTGCGCCAGCTCTGCCTGCGAACCGCCCACTGGCTGAGCCACTTGCCGCCTGACGCCCATCGTGGACTGGCCATTGTCGAATCGTCCGTGATCCGGGCGGCGCTCGTCCATGCCCTCTCGGCACCCGTGAGAGCCTTCTGGCATCTCGACATGCCGTGGCCGTCCACAGTTTCTCTCATATTCCACGACGGCAGCTGCAACGTCCGGTTCGGCTACGGCACTCCGCGAAACGTCCGGCGCGGCCAAGACATGTTAGGGCGACCTCGGAGCGTTCGGTGCCGTACCGGGCCGACCGGGTGGGTACGCACGGGCGCCACCTACGGACCGGTCGCCTGACCGCTCCCAGGGGCCCGAGACACCGTGACCGGCGTACCGGTACGCCGGTACGCCGGTCACGGTGTCTCCAGCGACGCTGTGCTCTCCGGGGCACGCGTCCGCTACGACGCGAGCGCCTTCCCGACCCGTCGCCCCGTACGGTGCCGCGAAGGCCGCGGCCGAGTCTTCCGTTCGGAACTGGAGTTCACGCGGGTTCCGTGAGGACCGTGGCGCGGAGAACAGTGCAAATGAGCAGGTGGGAGCCTTCTCGCTGTTTGTCACTCGTGCGTGTCAACTTCTCCGAGTTACTGGCAGATTCTGCGAGTTTGGCCAGTAACTTGCGAGGCTATGCGGGATTCGGGAAGTCGCCGCCGTCTGACGTTGCTCACCGGGCAGCCGGCCGACGGCGATGGGCATGGCTCTGGCGGGCCTGAGGACGGCGGCCTGGCCGATGTCCAGGTGCTCCAGCGGCGGGCTGCTGCACAGACCCATGCCGTGGATGAGCAGGGCTTCTATCTGGAGACCGTGTCGGAGTATCTGTGGGCCCGGGATGTTGCCGGGCTTGCTTCGACGACGTTGGAGAATCTGGTACGGCCGGTACTGGAGCTGTGCTCCTTCTACGACCTGGTGCCGTGGCGGCTCACACCGCGGCACGTGGACCGCTTCTATGCAGGTCAGGGCCGCCGGGCCCGCTCGACCGTGCGGAGCAAGCTGTCCAAGGTCGACCACTACTTCGCGTTTCTGGAACAGCGCTATGCCGGGGAGATCGCCAGGCGGTTCGGCGCAACCGTCGAGTCGCCGGTCGACACGTTCAACAGGCCCGTGCACCGGGGGGACTTCGGCTTGCGGATTCCCCCGTCGCAGCGCGCGCTGACGGAGTGCTTTGCCCGGTGGCGGGTGTCCCTGCCCGCTGCCCGCAAGTACCAGGTGGCCGTACGCGACTACGTGATGGCCAAGATCGCTTACATCTCCGGGGTCCGCGCGAGTGAGCTGTGCGCGGTCCGCCTCGGAGACATCCACTGGGAGCTCGGTCAGTGGGGCAGATTCGTGGTCCAGGGCAAGGGAGCCGGCGGTTCGGGCAAGCGGGAGCGGCAGGCTTACCTATTCGAGGAGGGACGCGAACTGCTGTGGTGGTACATCGAAGAGGTCCGCGGATCGTTCAGCGACGACGCCTCGGACCCGGCGGCACCGCTGTTTCCCTCCGAGCGGCGGCCCCGGGCGGTGGCTGCCTTGGACATCGCCGTGGCCACAGCGGTGCGGCCTGACGCGTTCCGCAAGGCGCTCAAGAGCGCTGGCAAGCTCTACCTTCCCGGGCCGGTGACCTGCCTGTTTCCTCACCTGCTGCGGCATGCGCGGGCGACGCATCTCTACGAGAGCGGCATGGCGCTGTGGGACGTCCAGAAGGTTCTTGGCCATATCTGGGCCAGCACCACGGTCGGCTACCTCTCGACCGTCCAGGCGGACCCGGAGCTGGCGAGCCTGCAGTCCGCCCGGCGGGCGGTCCGTCGGCTGAGCATGGAGGCATGAACGATGAAGTGGAATCTGCGGATGGTCGCCGCACAGCGTGACATCTGGCGGCCGACGCAGCTGCAGGCCGTCTTGGCCGAGGTGGGGTTCACGCCGTCACTGAGCAAGGTCGCTGCGTTGTGGAGCGGTAAGCAGGTCACGGTCCGGCTGGAGGACCTGGACAAGATCTGCGCGGCGCTTGACTGCACCGTGCCCTCGTCCTGATCGCTGTCTATGCCATCCGTCCTAAGCAGGTCGCCGAGATCCGGCTGGAGGATCTCGACCGGTCCTCAGGGCGTCTGCGGATCCGCAGGCCGAACCGGCTCGACCACGAGGTCTGCCTGGACGAGTTCGCCCTGCAACTGGTCAAGGACTGGCTGGTTGAGCGTCACCGCCGCTGGCCATTGAGCAGCAACCCCCATCTGATCGTCAGCCCCATCACCGCCATGCACGTCGACCGGCCGGCGGTCGGCATCTCCAACTTCCACGCGATGCGCGACCGGATCGGGATCAACGCCACGCAGCTTCGGCAGGACCGGTTCCTCGATGAGGCACGAGAGACCGCGGATCCGGTTCGGCTGATGCGTTTGTTCGGAATTTCCTCGCACACTGCGATCCACTACGTCCGTGCTGCTCACCCGGAGTTCTTCACCATCGATCCCGCCCAGGCTTGAGACGTGACGTCCACCGATCGTGAGTGGTGACGGAGCGGCATCGCTTGGGCTGGATCTGGTCGTGTGGTCAGATCACCCATCTCTCTGGTGGTCAACCAGATGCAGGACGGGTGGGCGGTGTCGATGACTGGGGCCTGAGGGGCCCGTAGTCGAGCCACGGGTCCTGGAGAAACTCGTTTCGATGGGAGTCATGGTCCCGAGCGCTGATCCGGAAGTACAGCGCACGTCGTGTCTGCTCTGATTCGTAGTTGCCGCCGATGTTGTGGCCGAGGAGGTAGTGCGCGAGCAGCAGGTCCCCCGCCCGTCCCCTGATCTGCTCGGGCTCGGGCCAATCGATCGGTGGGTAGGCACAGAACATCTGCGGGCCGTGATCGCGGAAGTATACGGCGTGTGTGAGATGGGTGCCTGGCCAGACCCAGAGATTGCCGGAGTTTTCAGTCAGCTGATCAGACATCAGGATGCAGGCCAGAAGTGTGAACGTGCCCTGCACTGGCTCACCGGTCGGTTCCGGCCTGCCGGCGTCAATGTGGGGGCCACCAGGACGGTGTGAGTACGGCGGGATGTTCAGTGCGACCTGCACCTGCCAGGGGTACTTCAGCGTCCCGGCCCCGGCCAGTCCCTCGGCGAGACCGAATGCAGGGCTACGGGTCAAAGGCGCTCTCAGCGCCGGCTCGTCCTTGGTCCGGAGGAAGTAGAAGTGGTGGCCGTGCGTGTCGGCGGGAGGTGGATCGGCAGCGATGATCTCGTCGACCCGCCTGGCCGCCTGGTCCAGAAGATCGCCCTGCACCACCTGAGGAACCAGGACGAAGCCTCGCTCTGCGAACTCGTTTATCTGACTGTCGCTCAGCACTTGGTCACCCTAAAGCGACAGCATCCGCAGCAGCGAAGGGATTTCTGCGTCAAGCCAAGTGTCAGTCGGAGATCCGGCGCCACGACGTCGGCCCACTCGGGACTGGGCATTCATGATCACGAAGGTGTCTGACAGGCTGGTCCGTGAGGCTCTCCGCACCGGCTGGAGGCCTCATCCTTAAGCCTGAGACTCGCGCCGGGCGAACCCGCGTGCCTCCTCGCTTCAAAACCCATCCTCCGCCAGCAGGTTCCTGCCAAGGCAGCCCTCAGATTCTGCGAACCCGCTGGTTTCCTCCTAGCACCGCAAACCACCGCTCCCGCACCTCACGACGCGGCTGCCGCTGCCGTGGCGATCACGACGGCGGTGCGGGTCCTGCGCGCCGACAACGTCCCGGCTGCCAGCCAGGCGGTCAAGTGGCTGACCGACCGGGTAGCCGCCACCGGCGGCCCGCTCTACCCCGCCGGGGTCATCGCGCTCGGCGGCACGCTCTCGCCCGTACTCGAATCGGCCCTGCGCTGCAACCGTGAGACGAAGCTGATGCCCGTGGCGCGCCCGCGCCACCGCACCGCCGTCGCCTCCACCCGGCCCCGACAGCCCAGGACTTTCGGGCCCGCAGGTCACCGACCGCCCTGTGGACCGCTGCTGCAATGCGGCCGCGCCGGCCCTTTCGGGGCCGGCGCGGCCGTGTCCTACGGGTGTCAGCTCACGTCGTACGCACGCGTCACGGTCTGGGTGACCGCGTTGCCGTTCGCGTCGGTGAGCGTGACCTTCAGCGTGACGGGCTTGCCACTGGCGCCCGTGTGGTCGAGGACCGCCGTCCAGGCACCGTCCTGCTGCCGGGTCTCGGCCTGGGTCCAGGTGCTGCCGCCGTTGTACGAGTAGGACAGCGAGGCCGCCGTGATCGCACCGGGGGTGTACCCGGCGTGGCCCTCGGCCGACAGGCCGATCCGGACCCCGCTCTCGGCGGCCACCCGGTTCAGGGAGTCCACCGGCACGTCGTACGCGGGGAAGAGGATCGGCAGGCCCTGCGAGTAGACGTCCGACTCCAGGTGCGAGCGGAAGCTCCAGGTCGTGGTGATCTGGCTGGAGCGCAGCCAGTTCCGGTCCGAGCTGGCGAACTTGAAGAGGTTCTGGGTGAGTTCGTACGCGGAGTCCTCGTCCGGTACCTCGAACACGCCGGAGGGCCAGGCGCTGGTGCCGATGGTCTCACCGTTGCGCTTCAGTTCCAGGTTGCCGAAGTCGCCGAAGGACCCGCCGTAGGACCAGTGGTCCCCGGAGCCGTCGAGCCAGAAGGCGCTCTGGAAGCCGATCAGGTCGCCCTGCCGCTCGGCGGCCAGCTCCAGCGCGCCGTTCTCGTCGCGCGCCGCGGCCGGGCGCAGCACGCCGCGGTACCACTCCTCGGTGCCCTTCTGCCCTGCCTGGTAGGTGCGGTCCTGGTCCTGCAGGACGGCGGCCCAGGGGAAGGTCGTCATCGCGTAGTGCGACCAGGCGTCGTCGCCGGGGGTGTAGTAGGCGGTACGGGTACCGGGCACGTGGACCGCGTCGCCCGCGCTCACCATGATGTAGGTGTCATCGCTCCAGGACGGGCGGACCCACAGGAAGTCGCGGTAGTCGGCCTCCTTGCCGACCGCGTTCCACTTCTCGGTGACCTGGGCCAGGCCGGCGTTCTTCGCGCGGTACACCTGGTCGGACTTGATCGGGCCGTCGGTCGGGTAGGTGAGGTTGTACACGTAGGACGAGTCGGCGTCGGAGCCGGCGAGGCGCCAGGTGGAGCGGAACTCGTACGAGCCCGTCCTGGCCCGGCCGTCCACCGACGCGTAGTAGTCCCGCACGGTGCTGCCGGCGGTGAGCGTGCCGGTCATCAGCCAGTAGTCGTCCCAGGTCCGGACGTAGCTGAGGGTGGTCCGGCTCAAGGTCGCCGGGCGCTCGGTCTCAACGCTCAGCCGGTTGGCCTTCCTTGCGTCGAGGACCACAGTGGTGTCACCGGTGATCCGCAGCTGCGGGTCCGCGAGGTAGCTGACCGACGTGGCCGCACCCGCGTCGTCGTACGACACCGCGAAGCTGCTGATCGTGTAGTCGCCCGGGCGGACGCTGTACTCCTCCTCGGCGGCACCGTCGAGGGTGCGGCGCTCGGCGCTGTCGGTGTCCATCGCGGTGACGTCCAGGGAGCTGTCGCCGGTCGCGGGCTCGCCGTTGCGGTCGAGGACCTTGACCTTGAGCGTCACGGTCTCCGGCTCGACGTAGAGCGTGAACGGCACGGAGACGTGCACCCCGTCGCCGGTGGCCAGGATGCGCCCGGTGACGCCGCCGTACTGGTCGTCCTTGAGGTGCGCGGTCGGGTCGATCTGCAGCGGCACCTTGACGGTGCCCCCGGCCGGAACGGTCACCTTCTTGTCGCCCAGCTGGGCCACCGGGGTGGTGACGGTGCTGCCGTCATTGCCGTGCACCCCGCTGACGTCCAGCTTCAGGGTGACGGCCGTGCTGCCGCTGTTGGTGAACGGCACATCCACGGTGGTGCGGTCGGACGCCTGCTGCGGCCAGTCGTAGGTACCGGCCTGGACGGCGGGCTCGGAGACCACCGTCTCGTCGATCGCGGCGGCGACGTCCAGCACGCCGGCACCGACCTCGTCGGCCTCACCGACACTGCCGCCGGTCCGGGCGGAGCCGACCAGGGCGGCCTTGACCTGCTGCGCGGTCCAGTCGGGGTGCGCCTGGCGGACGATGGCGGCGGCACCGGCGACATGCGGGGTGGCCATGGAGGTACCCGACATCGTCTGGTACGCGTACACGCCGCGGCCGCCCGCGTTGGCCGCGGATATCCCGACGCCGGGGGCAGCGATCTCGGGCTTGAGCGTGTGGGTGACGGCGACCGGGCCCCGGCTCGAGAACGACGCCGTGGTGTCGTCGCGGTCGACTGCGCCGACGGTCAGCACACCGGGTGCACAGCCGGGCGAGGAGACGGTCTCGGCGTGCGGGCCGGAGTTGCCCGCGGCGACGACGAACAGGGTACGGGTGCTCTGCGAGAGCTCCTTCGCGGCCTGCGCCATGACGTCGGTGCAGTCGCCCACGTCTGTGGAGCCCAGGCTCATCGAGACCACGTCGGCCTGCTGGTCGACGGCCCACTGCATACCCGCGATGATCCAGGAGGAGTCGCCCTCGCCGGAGTCGTTGAGCACCTTGCCGATGAGCAGGGACGTGCCGGGGGCGACGCCCTTCTTCTTGCCGTCGCTCGCCGCGCCCGAACCGCCGACCGTGGAGGCGGTGTGGGTGCCGTGGCCCTGCTTGTCGGCGGTGCCGCTGCTGGATCCGGTGAAATCTTTGGACTCGGCGACTCGGTTCTGCAGGTCGGGGTGGTCGGCGTCGACTCCGGTGTCCAGCACGGCGACCTTCGTACCGGTCCCGTCGTAGCCGGCCGCCCAGGCCGCGGGGGCGTTCACCTGGGCGGTCGACTTGTCGAGGGTGGCGGTTACCTTACGGTCCAGCCACAGCTTCTTGAGAGCGGAGGCGGCGCGGGACTTCTTGTCGGTGACGTCCTGCCAGAAGTCGGTGGCGGAGGCCTTGTCGGCCTTGAGCGCGACACCGTCCACCGCCGAGAGGGTCAGTCCCCGCTCGGCCCCGCGAGGCGTGACCGGGAGGCTGCGGCCGACATCGGTCCCGTCCTGGTATGTCGCAATGAGCGGGAGGGTGTCGGAGTGCGCGTCGTCGTAGCCCTGCCGGACCAGGCCGGTGACGTTGAACAGCTCCTCGTCGACCAGGCCGTCGGCGAGCGCCCGGCTTGCCGAGGCGGGGTAGACATACAGGTCGTCACCGACCTGGCGGGTCTGGACGATCGGGTCGCTGCCGTCCTCGTCGGGCAGTACGACGACGGAACTGCGGCCCTGCGCATCGGTGGTGACGCGAACCTTGTCACCGCTGACCAGAGTCACGGTCGCAGTCGAACCGCCTGCCTTCGACGCCGCCTTACTGCCGACGATCGGTCTTCCGCCGTCCCCCGAGGACGGCGGGGTCGCCGTCGAGGGGAAAGCCGCGGTGACAGCCAGGACCGCGGCGGTCGCCGCGCCCAGCGTCAGCCGGGATATCAGAGCCATGGAACTCCCTCGCTGCTCTCCCCCCGGGGGCAGGGGTGTGCCCGGTGGACTGCGCACGGCGCAGCCCCCTGCACGGGAGGATGAATGGTTGCTCGTCAGCACATTGCCACAGGGCCAATTCAGCAGCGGATGGTGATCGTGACGGCTTCCCGCCGTGGCCTGTTTCCGCCACAGCGGGACGTGTCCGGCGAAGGCGGCGAAGAGAAAACCGGCGCCGTAAGTGGCCATGAGCCGGCCAACGTCATCGGCGCAGTCGCATGCGGCGCGGAACCAGAATCAGGCAATGAACACGAAGAATCCGGCACCCGCTGAGCAACCGGAAGCCGGCAACGTCATCGGAGCCACGACGCCCGGCCGTGGAAGCGAGAGGCGGCTCAGTGGTCGCGCTTGCCGTGCTCTCGTGAGCATCCGCAGCGCGGTCGAGCGGGAGATCGCGACGGCGAGGCATCGGGAGAGAAGGGCGCCGGCCCGGCCCGCCAACTCCTTTACAAAATAACCAAGTTGCCCCGACAGTCGGGGCGTGCGGCGCTCGTAACGCTCCAGCAGACCGGGACCCTGCTCGCGGAAGGTCTGCCGCGCGCAGCCGAGCACCGGCCAGATCAGGCGCCGCACCTGCACCGACACCACCACCCGTCGACCACCCGTCGACCGTCCACCGGCACGCCCGCGACCGTGCTCCCATGGAAGCCACACACCCTCGCGGCCGGTGCCCCGCACAGTGGGCACGACACTGCCTCCGCCGGGTTCGCGCCGACCGACGGATCACCTCGCCCCCGCCCTCCGCATCCTCGACGACCAGCGCCGACAACCCAGAAAACACAGTTTCCACAAGGGAGTTGACGTCACGCACGCGACACCGACGACCTCGGCCACGCTTCGACACCACCGGCTACGGGACAGAGCCGTTCATTTGCAGACCCCAGCCGCGCCGCGTAGAGCTCGGCCAGGTCCTCCTCAGGTCCAGCCTGCTCCAACTGCTGTTGCTAGCGCGCAGAGTCCGGCCGTCCACATTCAGGTACGGCGTGGCCAGCGCGGTGCCCAGGGCCGCCAGGTGGACGAGGTCGTCGCCGGGTCGGGTGGTGCCGCGCGCAGGCTGGCATGGCTCGCGCCGGATCGGAGAACCTCGGGACCGTCGACTACGTCGTGATGCTCGGATATCTGCTGGGCATCATCGGGGTCGGGTGGTGGGGCAAAGACGCGCCACGTCCAAGAGCGATTTCCTGGTCGCCGGCCGCCGCCTCGGCCCCATCCCCCGCGCTGGGCGGCATGTGGTCGATCACCCTGATGGGGGATCATCACTCAATACGACGAGGGGTATCTGTCCGGTGCCTGGATGGTCGCCTCCATCGGGCTCGGCCTTCTCGCCCTGAGCATCTTCTTCTCCGCCCGGATCGCCCGGCTGCGCGTCTATACCGTCGCGGAGATGCTCTCACTCGCTCCTGCCCCGCTCCCCCGGTGCACGCCCCGTGGACCTTGATGGCGCAGCCGGGCTCGGCTGGAAACTGGACTTCAGCACCCCGGCAGGAACGACCGATCTTCCAACCGCTGACATTCAGGCCGAGCGCACGCTGAGACGCGCCGTGGCCGCCGGCCTACCGCGGCCACTGACCAGCGGCCGGCGGCGGGCTCCCGGTCAACGTCAGCGGGTGCTGAGGGAGCCCCCCGGGCCCGGGCTTGTCAGAGCTTCCCGCCGATCTCACACGCCCGGCACGGCGGCCGGCCGCAGGTGCACTGCATGATGGCGTTCAGGACCTCGCGGTCGTGGTAGAGGCACTCATCCCTGCAAGTGTGGCGCGGGATGAATCCGGCCGGGATCTCACCGGGCCACGGCTCGTGACCATCCCGGCAGCGGACGAACCGCTCGGGGTCGGTGGAGTGCAGTTCGTGCATCCTCCCCCGCGCCTCGTCTTCCAGCTCCCGTACTCGCTCCACCAGGCTCTTGAGCTCGGCGGCGATACTGGAGTACCGGTCGGCGCCAGTCCTTACGTGTGCGGCCCGCAGTGCCATCGCTGCGTTACCCAAAAACCTGCTGGCATCCTGAAGGTCGGTCACGTGATGCATTTGAATGCCGTTCACGCCCCGTACCCACACGGCGTCGCTGCTGCTCACTGATCCGCCTTCCCGGTGTTCACCTTGGTTCTCTTGCGAAACGGTATGCGCGGCGCCGATGCCTCCGCATATGGAAAAATTAATCTATTTACGGACACTAAAGGTCTCGGAAACGTTCGTCCAGCATATGCCGGAGTGAGTCGACTCACAGCAGCATGGAATCGCGGCGGGCATGACATGCCAGAAGATCCATTGCCCACCCACCTGGTGGATCTTGTACTGGATCTTCATGTACTGGATCTTCTTGTGCCGGGTGCCGGATCTTCCAATGAATCCTCTGCCGATATCTGACCACCGGCATTTATGCGTTATTCGTCATCCGGCCACGGTGTAAGAGCGCGCTCCTGTCCCGGCAAGCCCACCGCCGTCGACGATCAGGTACTCGGGGCGGATGGGGCGTCCGTCGAGCCAGCACTCCAGGATCTCCCGGGTGCCGGCCGCGTACCGGGCCTGCGCCGACAGGGTCGAACCGGAGACGTGCGGTGTCATCGCTTCATGCGGCATGGTGCGCCAGGGATGGTCGGGCGGTGGCGGCTGCGGATACCAGACGTCACCGGCGTAACCGGCCAGCTGGCCGCTGTTGAGGGCCCGCACCACGGCGTCGCGGTTGACGATGAGCGCGCGTGCGGTGTTCACGATGTACGAACCGCGCTTCATGACCCCGATCAGGTCATCGTCGAAGAGGTTCTGCGTCTGCGGATGCAGCGGAGCGTGGATCGACAGTACGTCGACCGAGGAGGCCAGCGAACCCGCGTCAGGATGCCAGGTCAGCTCCAGTTCCTCTTCGACCTCCTTGGGCAGCCGGTGCACGTCGCAGTAGTGCAGGGTGACGTCGAACGGCTTGAGGCGACGCAGTACCGCCTGGCCGATACGGCCGGAGCCGAGGACGCCGACGTCCATGCCTTCGAGGTCATAGGCGCGCGAGACGCTGTCCGCGATGTTCCAGCCCTTCTTGGCGGTCACCCAGTCGTGAGCGGGCATGTAGCTGTGCACCAGGGTGAGGATCTGCATGACGGCATGCTCGGACACGCTGATGCTGTTGCTGTAGGTCACCTCCGCCACCGTCATGCCGTGGGCGATGGCGCTCGGCAGGTCGACGTGGTCCGATCCGATCCCGGCGGTGATCGCGAGCCTGAGCTGGGGAGCCGCGGCAATCCGCTCGGGGGTCAGATAAGCGGGCCAGAAGGGCTGCGAGATCACCACGTCGGTGTCGGGCAGCTCACGGTCCAGGGTGGAATCCGGGCCTTCCTTGTCGCTGGTGACGACAAAGGTGTCGCCTCGGTCCTCCAGGAACCGGCGCAGTCCCAGTTCCCCCGAGACGCTGCCGAGGAGCTGCCCCGGGGTGAAATCTATGGCTTGCGGGGTCGGCGCGGTCTGACCGCCCGGATAGCCAGTGATGGCCGGAATCTCGTCGCGGGCGTAGTCGGGAGGATAACCGCCCACGGGGTCCGGATAGAGCACCGCAAGGATCTTTGCCATGGCCGTCCTCCATCGGTAAGGCCCCTGCTCCGCTTAGCCGATGGGGCACCGATGATCTTGAATTTTAGTCGAGCACGCGTCGGCGCTGCAATCCCCGGGGACATTGGGCAAGTGGGCCAGTGGATAGGGATGCAGAAGCGCCGACGAGCACGCGGCAGCAGCGGGGGGACTCGGTGTGCGCGGAGCCTTCCGACGCGCCCAGACGAATCAGGGCCCGAGAGGGAATCCCGACAGCCGGCACGCTTCGCCGGTGCCCAATCCGAACCGGGAGGCGATTTCGAACCGTCACGCGAGCCGTTCCGCTCGTGTCTGCGCCGGGGCGTCCTCGCGGCGATCGCGCTCGGCGCGCCTTCTCGGTGGTGCGGCCCGTTACGCACCGGAGGCCTTCCCCTGGCCTGAGGCGACGTTTCCCGTGACGCCGTTCGCCATCAAGGTGTCCGGTGCCTTGCTGCCGGCGCTGCTGCTCTGTTCGCCGGTCTGACCGCCACCGACCTGGTCCTGGTCATCGGCAGGACGGCACTGGCCCGGCGGGGACGACTCATCAATATCACTGGCTCGTTCGTGCTAGGGCTGCTGACGTGTCTCGGCGCACGAAATGGGCTGCCGGAGCCGGTCATGACATGTGCAGACGCCGGTTTCTACATCGGCTGCACGACGTTCTCGACTTGACACGTGGATTACCCTTAGAAAAGGAATTGCGGTGTGGTGTGTGCCTGTTGGAGCGTGCCGCATACGTTTGGGCTGGCCAGCGTCACCGGCATCCGGAGGCAGCTCATGGCAACCTATGAATATGTATGCAGCCGGTGTGGGCCTTTCGATGTGAGGTTGGCTATCGGTACCGCGCCCAGAGTTTACGGCTGTCCTGCTTGCGCAGACGCCGCGAGACGTGTGTACTCCGCGCCCGGCCTTTCAGTGACCTCGAGCGCGACCGCCGCCCTCCATGAGCGGGAGGAGCAGGCCCGTGAGGCCCCAGCGGTAGTCTCCGAAGTGCCACCACGCACAAGGGTGGAACGGCACCCGCACCCCGCGCTCTCACGGTTGCCGCGTCCCTGAGGGCGGTGATCGACAAGGCAGAAGAACGTCTCACGCGGGTTTCGACGCCGGAACCCGGACGTCGTTCCCGCAGCGGCGCGCGGAATGCGGAATCACGTGACCCTCGCCGGAAACGGCGCCGCATCCCCGGCAGTCGGTCGGCGACCCGGGCACAACGCGATTCCCACCCACGCGGACTTAGGAGGTGCGTCCCCGTGGGAAATGTGGGACTGCTCTTTGTCGGTGCCGTTCTGTTCGTGAACGGGCTGTTGTTGCTGGAGAAGGTCGACGCCAAGTCCGCAGCAGTGTTCAACCTCTTCGTGGGTGGACTGCAGGTACTGACGCCGACCTACCTCATCTTCACGGCCGGCGATGACCCCATGAAGGTACTGGCGGCGTCCGGGATCTACCTGTTCGGATTCACCTATCTGTATGTGGGAATTGTCCTGCTCGCCGGCATCGACAACATCGGCGTCGGCTACTACTCCCTCTTCGTGGCGATCGTCGCCCTAGGGTATTCGTTCGTCAATTTCCACCTCTTCAAGGACTACCCGTTCGGAGTCATCTGGCTCTACTGGGCCTTCCTTTGGTTCCTGTTCTTCCTGCTGCTCGGTCTCAAGAAGACAGAGCTGTCCACGTATGTGGGCTGGGTGACGGCGATCGAGGGCTGGGTCACCGGTGTCATTCCCGCGGCGCTGCTGCTGTCCGGCTACTGGAAGCACACCACGGAGATCGCCATCGCCCTCGGGGTCTTCGGTGTCGTCGTATTCGCGGCGCTGTGGCCGCTCACCAGGAAATCGCGGCAGCCGGCCACGGCCGGATCGGCCGGAAGTACGGGCACAACGTCCTGACCGGATCAGAAACGAGGAGCTGTCATGCCCGAAATTCTCTTCAATGTGGACCACAGCAAGTCGATGCGTGACCAGGCGGTTCCCGGACACAACAGGTGGCACCCGGACGTCCCCACCGTTGCCATGGTGAAGCCAGGAGCGGAGTTCCGCATGGAGTGCCGCGACTGGACCGACTGCCAGGTCGGCAACAACGACACCGCCAACGATGTACGCGACATCGACCTGACCATCCCTCACATGCTCAGCGGCCCGATAGGCGTGGAGGGCGCCGAACCCGGCGACCTGCTCGTCGTCGACATCCTCGACCTCGGCCCCGTGCCGCAGCAGACCGGGGACGCGGCAGGACAGGGCTGGGGCTACACCGGCATCTTCGCCAAGGCCAACGGCGGAGGCTTCCTGACCGACTACTTCCCGGACGCCTACAAGGCGATATGGGACTTCCACGGACAGCAGGCCGTCTCCCGCCACCTTCCTGGGATCCGCTTCACCGGAATCACCCACCCCGGGCTGTTCGGAACCGCCCCGTCCGCCGAGATGCTGGCCCGCTGGAACACCCGCGAGAAGGCGCTGATCGACACCGACCCGAACAGGGTCCCCCCGCTCGCCGTACCGCCGGACGCCACCAACGCACTCGCCGGCACGGCCACCGGAGACCTCGCACAGCGCATCGGCGAAGAAGGCGCACGTACCGTGCCGGCCCGCGAGAACGGAGGCAACCACGACATCAAGAACTTCACCCGGGGATCGAGGGTCTTCTACCCCGTACACGTCAAGGACGCCAAGCTTTCGGGAGGCGACCTGCACTTCAGCCAGGGCGACGGAGAGATCACCTTCTGTGGCGCCATCGAGATGGGCGGCTTCATCGACTTCCACGTCGACCTGATCAAGGGCGGCATGGAAACGTATGGCATCTCCACCAACCCCGTGTTCATTCCCGGCAACGTCGAGCCGAGGTACACGGAGTTCCTCACCTTCATCGGGATCTCCGTCGACCACGACACGGACACGAACTACTACCTGGACGCGACGCTGGCCTACCGCCGGGCCTGCCTCAACGCCGTCGAGTACTTCAAGAAGTTCGGCTACAGCGGAGAGCAGGCCTACCTGCTGCTCGGCTCCTCCCCCATCGAGGGACGCATCAGCGGCATCGTCGACATCCCCAACGCCTGCTGCTCGCTGTACGTACCCACCGCCATGTTCGACTTCGACGTCCGGCCCACCGCCGCCGGCCCGATGAAGGCCGAGCGCGGCCAGTGCGCGCTGACCACCGCCTGACCGGCGTACGGCCCTGCAGCACGCGCTGCGGGGCCGTACGATGCAGCGCTTGGCATCCGGGCCTCGGCCTCCTTGCAAAGAAACAGACCTCCCACCGGCCGATTCCTTGCTGCTGATCACCCGGAAATGCTCGGACTCAGTCGGGAGGCCTCGCCGGCAGCCATGGTTCGTGCCATCGCGGATATCCGGCGACGAGCTTGCTCGTGCCCGCCGGTCCCCAGGTCCCCTGCCGGTAGTGCTCGGGGTCGCCGGGCGCCTCCAGCAGTGGCTGGACGATTCGCCACGTCTCCTCCACCGAGTCCTCCCGGGTGAACAGGCTCGCGTTGCCTTGCATGGCATCACTGAGCAGGCGCTCGTACGGTTCGGGTGCCTCACCGAGCTCGGCCGCGAAGAGGAGGTCAAGGTCCACCAGCTGCGTGTCCTGCTTGCCCGGCTGCTTGGCCTGGATGCGGAAGTTCATGCCAGGGCTCGGATCGATCCGCAGGATCCACTGGTCGGGCTCGGGCGCGAACCGCTCCGCGAACGCAAGCCGCGGCGGGCGCTTGAACACGATCCGGATCTCGGTCACTCGCTCGGGGAGCGACTTGCCGGCGCGGATGAAGAACGGCACCCCGGACCAGCGCCAGTTCTCGACCTCCAGCCGCAACCCGACGAAGGTCTCGGTGCGCGAGCGCGGCCGCACGCCGGGGACCTGCAGGTACCCCTCGTACTGCCCGCGGACGTAGTGGGCCGGGTCGGCGTCGGGGATCGCCCGGAACACATCAACCCGGCGGTCTCGGAGCGCGTCCGCATCGGCGGCTGATGGCGGCTCGGACGCCACCAGGGCGAGCAGCTGCAGCAGATGGTTCTGCACGACGTCGCGGAGCGCGCCGACCGGGTCGTAGAAGTGGCCGCGGTCCTCGACCCCGAAGTCCTCGGCCATGGTGATCTGCACGCAGGAGACGTGGTCGCGGTTCCACACCGGCTCGAACACAGAGTTGGCGAACCGCAGGAACAGGATGTCCATCGCCGGCTCTTTGCCGAGGAAGTGGTCGATCCTCAGCAGCTGATCTTCGTCGAGGAGCTGACGCAGCTCGGCGTTGAGGGCGCGCGCCGACGCGAGGTCATGCCCGAACGGTTTCTCCACGACAACCCGGGCGCCCTTGGTCAGCCCGGCGCCTGCCAGGCCCCCGACCACCCGGGCAAACAGCGACGGCGGGATCTCCAGGTAGAAGACGGGGCGCCGCCTGCCGTTGACCGCCCGGGCGAGGCGATGGAACGTCTCCTCGTCGGCGTAATCGCCCTGCACATAGCTGAGTCGGGCGGCGAACCGGGCAAAGACACTTTCGTCCAGCGACTCGCCCGCTTCCCTGATCGCCGCGCGGGCGTGGTCACGCAGCGCGTCGTCGGACCAGCCGTCGCGCGCCACGCCGACGATCGGGCAGGTCAGCAGCTTGCGCCGCTCAAGCCGATAGAGCGAGCGAAACGTCATCTTTCGCGCGAGGTCGCCAGTGATCCCGAAAATGACCAGCACGTCTGCGGGAACGTTCGACGAGTTCAAAGCCATCTGATCCCCCTTACGGGGCCGGCACGGCAATAAGGTCGGGCGTCATGGTCATGCTGGCGACTGGGCGTCGGCGAGAGCCGGGCCCTGGCCGGCCGCCGCGTCCGCGAGGACGAGCGACGCCGCCGCCTCGACCCGGCCGGCGGGAATCGACCGGTCTCCCGTAACGAGCCTCGAGAGCGGTTCGCGCTTGTCCGCTCCGGTGATGAGCCAGAGCACTTGCTGGGCCCGGGCGAGCGCAGGATAGGTGAGTGTCATGCGCTGGTGGCCCATGTAGGGCGCCGTCAGGGCCACCAGCCGGTCCGAGACTTCGAGTACCGGGTCCCGTGGCACCAGCGAGGCGGTGTGCCCGTCCGGGCCGAGGCCCAGGTGAACGAGGTCGAAACGCTCGGGCAGCGACCGCCCGTAGGCGGCGGCCGCGGCGTCAAGGTCGGCGTCGTTCACGGGCATCGCGATGACCTCGGCCGGCGCCGCACCGAGGCTCTCCCGCAGGTGGGTGAGGTTGCGGTCCGGGTCGCCGTCGGGCGCGACCCGCTCGTCGACCTGGAACACCGCCATGTGCTCCCAGGGGACGTCCTCATGTGCGAGCCGCGCGAACATCGCCCAGGGCGTGTGTCCCCCGCTGACGGCGAACGTGAATCGGCCGTGGGCTTGCACGCAGGCCCGGGCCAGCCGCGCCACGAACGCCGCCGCGGTGCCGGCGACCGCATCGGGGTCGGCGACGACCTGGAGTTCGTGATGCACAGCCCTCAGCCCTTCTTTTCGGCGTGCCCGCCGAACTCGGAGCGCATCGCCGAGAGGATCTTGTCGGTGAACTCCCCGGCCTGCCTGGACTCGAAGCGCTCGTAGAGCGAGGTGGTGATGACCGGTGCCGGGACGCCTTCGTCCACCGCGGCGAGGACGGTCCAGCGGCCTTCCCCGGAGTCGGAGACCCGCCCGGCGAAGCCGTCGAGGGAGGGCGAGCCGGCGAAGGCGTCGGCGATCAGGTCGACCAGCCACGAGCCGACGACCGAGCCGCGCCGCCAGACCTCGGCCACCTCTCCGACGTCGATGTCGTACTGGTAGGCCCACGCGTCGCGCAGGGGCGTCGTCTCCGCGTCGACCTCTTGCCTGCTTTTGCCGGCGTCCGCGCGCTTGATGATGCTGAGGCCCTCGGCGATCGCGGCCATCATCCCGTACTCGACCCCGTTGTGGACCATCTTCACGAAGTGCCCGGCGCCGTTCGGCCCGCAGTGCAGGTACCCGAGCGGGGCGGTGCCGTCGGTCCGGGTCCGGCTCGGCGTCGGTTCGGCGCTGCCCTCGCCGGGAGCGATCGTCTTGAAGATCGGGTCGAGATGGGCCACGACGTCGTCCTCGCCGCCGATCATCAGGCAGTAGCCGCGCTCCAGGCCCCAGACACCACCGCTGGTCCCGCAGTCGACATAGTGCAGCGACTTGTCGGCAAGACGCTTGGCGCGTGTGATGTCGTCGCGGTAGTAGGAATTGCCGCCGTCGATCAGGATGTCGCCGGGCTCCAGCAACGGCTCGAGCTGGTCGAGGATGGAGTCGACGATCGCAGCCGGAAGCATGAGCCATACGGCCCGTGGCTTGTCCAGTTTCGCAACGAGATCCCGGGGTGAGTCTGCGCCCGTCGCGCTCTCGCCGGCCAGTTCGGCGACGGCGGCCGCGTTGACGTCGGACACGACGCATTGGTGGCCGTCTCGCATCAGCCGACGCACCAGGTTCGCCCCCATCCGGCCGAGCCCGATCATCCCGAGCTGCATGGGCTTGTCTGTCGCCATGTGGCGCCTCCTAGTCCTTGAGCGTGCGGTAGTGCCGGATCAGCGCGTTCGTGGACGAGTCATGGCCGAGTTCAGGGTCGGTCGCGCTCTCGAGCTCCGGGATGATCGCGACAGCAAGCACCTTGCCGAGCTCGACGCCCCACTGGTCGAAGGAGTCGATCCCCCAGATCGTCCCCTGGGTGAACACGCTGTGCTCGTAGAGAGCGACCAGCGTGCCGAGCCGGTACGGGGTGAGCACCTCGGCCAGCAGCACGTTCGTCGGGCGGTTGCCCTCCATCACCCGGTGCGGCGCCACGTCCTGAGCCGTCCCCTCGGCGCGCACCTCGTCCTCGGTCCTGCCGAAGCCGAGCGCCTGGGCCTGGGCGAAGACGTTCGACGAGAGGATGTCGTGGTGGCTGCCGAGCGGGTTGAGCGACTTGCCGAAGCCGATCAGGTCCACCGGGATCAGCTTGGTGCCCTGGTGGATCAGCTGGTAGAAGCTGTGCTGCCCATTGGTCCCCGGCTCCCCCCAGTACACCGCGCCGGTCTGGTAGTCCACCGGCACGCCCTCAAGCGTCACGTGCTTGCCGTTGGACTCCATGGTGAGTTGCTGCAGGTAGGCCGGGAAGCGCTTCAGGTACTGGTCGTAGGGCATCACGCCGACGGTCTGGGCGCCGAAGAAGTCGCCGTACCAGACGGCGAGCAGTCCCATCAGGACCGGCAGGTTCTGTTCGAACGGCGCGGTGCGGAAGTGCGTGTCCATCGCGTGGAATCCGGCGAGGAGATCGCGGTACTTGTCGGGACCGACAGCGAGCATCGTCGAGAGACCGATCGCGGAGTCCATCGAGTAGCGCCCGCCGACCCAGTCCCAGAACCCGAACATGTTCGCGGTGTCGATGCCGAACTCGGTGACCCGTTGCGCGTTCGTGGACACCGCCACGAAATGCCTGGCTACCGCCGCCTCGTCACCGAGCTGCGCCAGGACCCATTCACGCGCAGAGCGGGCATTGGTCATCGTCTCCAGCGTCCCGAACGTCTTCGAGGCGATGATGAACAGTGTCTCTTCAGCGGCCAGATCACGGGTCGCCTCGACGATGTCCGTCGAGTCGACGTTGGACACGAACCTGAACGTGAGATCGCGCCGGCTGTAATGGCGCAGCGCCTCGTAGGCCATGACGGGCCCGAGGTCGGAGCCGCCGATGCCGACGTTGACGATGTTGCGGATCGGCTTGCCGGTGGCGCCTCTCCAGGCGCCCGAGCGGATCTGGTCCGCGAACTCCTCCATCCGGTCGAGCACCTCGTGCACCTGCGCGACGACGTCCACTCCGCCGACGACGAGCGAGGACTCCTTCGGCATCCGCAACGCCACGTGCAGCACCGGCCGGTGCTCCGAGACGTTGATCCGATCGCCGGCGAACATCTGGTCGATGTGCTCGCGCAGTCCCGATTCCTCGGCGAGCTGGAGCAGCAGTCGCAAGGTCTCGTCGGTGATCCGGTTCTTCGAGTAGTCCAGGTACAGGCCGGTGGCCTCGGCCGCCATCCGCTCGCCGCGTCCCGGATCGGCGGCGAACAGCTCGCGCAGGTGGCGCCCGGCGATCTCGGAGTGATGGTCCGCGAGCGCCTTCCACGCAGGACGCTCGCGCAGCGCGGTCGATGGCATGGCTTGCTCCTCTGATGGGTTCAGTCCGGCCGCTCGGCGCCGAGGTCAGGCCACGGCCTTGCTCTGCACGTCGATTCGCTCCATGAGGTCGTTCCAGGCCGCGACAAAGGACTTGGCGCCTTCGCTTTGCAACGTGGCGGCAAGCGCCTTGACGTCGACGCCCGCGCTCGCGAAGCGGGCCGGCATTGCCTCGGATTCGCCCCCGTCCGACGGCAGGGTCTCTCCGATCTCGCCATGGTCGAAGAAGGCTTTCAGGGTGTCGTCGGGCATCGTGTTGACCGTGAACGGCGCGGCCAGACCGTGGACGTAAAGCGTGTCGGAGGCGGCCGGGTCCTTCGTCCTGGTGCTGGCCCGGAGCAGCCGCTGCATTCGCGCGCCGGCGTTCTCCAGCCGCTGGAAGCGCTGCGAGCCCATCACTTCGCGGTACGCCCGGTACACGTCGAGGCCGACGGCGAGGGCGAGGGTGTCGGTGAGGCCGGCCGGTGCGGTGTCCTTGACCGCCACGTCCCAGCGTGACATGAACACCGACGCGACCGAGCCGACAGCGGGGTCGTGGCCGGCCTGCACCCGGCGCTCGACGCCACGCAGGTAGGCGTCAGCCGCGGCCCGGTAGTGGTCTGCCGAGAACAGCAGCGTCACGTTCACCGGAACGCCCGAGGCGATGGCCTCCTCGATCGCCGGCAGCCCCTCGGGCGTCCCGGGGATCTTGATGAAGAGGTTGCGTCGGTCGGCCCTGGCGTGCAGCGCCTGGGCGGCCGCCACCGTTCGTTGCGTGTCGTAGGCGAGCAGCGGCGAGACCTCCAGCGAGACCCAGCCGTCGACGCCGTCGGTGCGTTCGTGGATGGGCAGGAACAGGTCGGCGGCCCGCTGCAGGTCCTCGATGGCCGGCTCGAAGAACAGCTCCTCGCCCTTGTGCCCGCCCGCCGCCTTCGCGCGGATCGCGTCGTTGTTGTCCAGCCAGATGCTCTGGCCCTGCTCATGGAGCGCCTGGGTTACGTTCACGCCTGCTCCCTACCGGCGGCCACGCACTCGCGGGCAACTTGGGTGACCTTCTCGGGAGTGAAGCCGAATTTGGTCAGCAGCATCTTGAGCGGCGCCGATGCCCCGAACGTGTGCATGCCGACGACCGCGCCGCCGTCGCCGACGTAACGGTCCCAGCCGAGGGTCGCCGCCTGCTCGATGGCGACCCGGGCCCTGACCCCGGGCGGGATGACCGAGTCGCGGTATTCCTTGGGCTGGCGGTCGAACAATTCCCAGCAGGGCATACTGACCACGCGAGCCGCGAGGCCCTCGGCGGCGAGCTCGTCACGGGCCGCGAGCGCGAGTTGCACCTCCGACCCGGTGGCGAGCAGGATGACGTCGGGCTTGCCGTCCGCCGCGTCGACCAGAACATAGGCTCCCCTGGCCACCCCGGATGCGGCCCCCATCTCGGAGCGGTCGAGGGTCGGCAGTGCCTGACGGGAAAGGACCAGCACCGCCGGCTCGTGTCTGAGCGCGGCGACGATCCGCCAGGTCTCGACGACCTCGTTCGCGTCGGCCGGGCGGAATACCAGCAGTCCCGGCATCGCGCGCAGCGACGCGAGCTGCTCGACGGGCTGGTGGGTGGGACCGTCCTCGCCGACCCCGATCGAGTCGTGGGTGAAGATGTGCACGACCGGGATCTCCATCAGCGCTGAAAGCCGGATCGCGCCGCGTGCGTAGTCCGAGAAGATCAGGAACCCCGACCAGTACGGGCGCAGCTTGGTCAGCGCCATCCCGTTCGTGATCGCGGTGGCGGCGTGCTCGCGGATCCCGAAGTGGAGGTTGCGCCCCGAGCGGTCATCGGCCTGGAAGTCGCCGGCGCCGGGGAACGTGAGGTTGGTTTTGGTCGACGGTGAAAGGTCCGCCGACCCGCCAAGCATCCACGGCACGGCTTGGGCAAGCGCGTTGAGCACCTGGCCGCTGGAGTCACGGCTGGCGATGCCTTTGGGGTCGGCCGGGAAGGTCGGCAGCGCCGACTCCCAGCCCTCCGGCAGGTTACGCCGCTGGATGCGCTCCAGCTCGTCGGCGAGCTCGGGATGGGTGGTTCGGTAGGCCTCGATTCGAGCCTCCCAGCTCGTCCGGGCTTCGCGACCGCGCGCGCCGATGCCTGCGGCGAAGTGCTCGTAGACGCCGTCGGGAACGAAGAAGTCCTTGTCTTCCGGCATCCCGAGGAATCGCTTGGTTGACTTGACGCCCTCCACGCCGAACGGCGCGCCGTGCGCCTTCGGGGTGTCCTCGACCGGTGACCCGTAGCCGATGTGGCTGTGCACCACGATGAGCGTCGGGCGCTCATTCTCGGACTTGAAGGTGTGCAGCGCGCGGGCCACGGAGTCGAGGTCGTTGGCGTCGGCCACGGTGGTGACGTTCCAGCCGTAGCCGATGAACCGGGCCGCCACATCCTCGGTGAACGCGATGTCGGTGTGGCCCTCGATCGTCACCCGGTTGGAGTCGTAGATCCAGCAAAGGTTCGACAGCCGCTGGTGGGCTGCGAGCGAGGCAGCCTCCGAGGAGATCCCCTCCTGCATGCAGCCGTCGCCGGCCATCGCGTACACGTCGAAGTCGAAGACGGTGAAGTCGTCGCGGTTGTACCGGGCGGCGAGCCACTGTCCGCCGATCGCCATCCCGACTGAGGTCGCAACGCCCTGGCCGAGCGGGCCGGTCGTGGTCTCCACGCCGCTGGTCCACCGGTACTCCGGGTGCCCGGGGCAGCGCGAACCGAGCTGGCGGAACGTCTTGAGGTCGTCGAGGGTCACGGCGGGTCGGCCGAGGACCTCGTAGTCGGGGTCGACAGCCTGCACGCCGGTGAGGTGGAGCAGCGACCAGAGCAACGCGGAGGCATGTCCTTCCGACAGCACGAAGCGGTCGCGGTTGGGCCAGATCGGGTCGGCCGGGTCGAAGCGCAGGAAACGTTGCCAGAGCGTGTACGCGACCGGGGCGATTCCCATCGGTGTCCCCGGATGGCCGGAGTCGGCCGCCTGGATGGCGTCCATGCACAGAGTGCGGATCGTGTTGACGGAAAGTGTTTCCAGGTCGTTGTTGCTCAATGCGAGCCTCCCTGAAGGTGCTGCCCCTGCGCTCATATCGAGCGCGGCAGACTAGGGTTGAGCTTTCCCGGCCGGGGCGAAGAGCGCCGCGCCGACAATGCCCGCATCGTTCAACAGCTGCGCCGGCACGATCTCGGTCCTGAGCTCGATGTACGGCAGGAACTTGTCGGCCTTCTTGCTGACGCCGCCGCCGATGACGATCAGGTCGGGCCACAGCAGCCGCTGGACGAGCTCGAGATACGTCTCCAGACGGTGCGCCCATTTCTTCCAGGACAGGTCGTCGTGCTCGCGCACCGACTCCGCGGCCCAGTCCTCGGCATCCCCGTGGTGCAGCGGCAGATGCCCCAGCTCGCTGTTGGGCACCAGGAACCCGTCGGAGAAGACGGCGCTGCCGATACCGGTGCCGAGCGTCACCATCACGACGACGCCCTTGCGTCCCTTGCCGGCGCCGAAGCGCATCTCGGCGATCCCTGCCGCGTCGGCGTCGTTCACTACCCTCACGTCGCGGCCGGTGGCTCGTGCGAAGAGGTGGGCCGCGTCCTTCTCCATCCAGGACGGGTCGATATTGGACGTCGTCTGGACTTTGCCGCCCCGGATGACTGCCGGGAGAGTCAGCCCGACCGGTCCTGGGACGCCGATCTGCGAGAGCACCTGCACGACCACGTCCGCGACTGCCCCCGGGGTCGACGGATGCGGGGTCGGGATCCGGACCCGCTCACCGATGAGGCTGCCGAGCTCGAGGTCGACCGGTGCTCCCTTGATACCGGTCCCGCCGATGTCGACCCCCAGCACGTGGGCCGTCTTGTCCAGACTTGCCTGCGCCACTGCCCGCTCCCCTCAGGGGCTGGCCCAAAATGTGTTGTGTGAATTTTGAACGTCAGGCCCCGAATGAGCTTCGCCATATAATTCTTAACACTCGCACATGTCCCTTATATTCGCCACATCGCCCTTATAGGGTTATATCGAAGCCCAAGGGGTACATCCAAGCATTGCGCGCCCTCAACGGCATTGACCTTCCCCTCTGTTCGAGAGGAACGCGACTGGGACTCATGCCAGCCGCGACGGTAACCTCCTGCAACTTTCGGAAATCAAGCCGATTCGGGAACCCGTCCCGCAGGTCCCGCGCATCCATGAGCCGTTGCCTCTCCCCACCCGGACCGGCCGCGACCAGAGCTTACGGAGGCGTGATGCCAACCCGCCCGACCCGCCTGCTTCTTGCCGACGTCGACGGCACTCTGGTCACGAGCGACAAGGTCCTCACCGACCGCGCCGTCCGTGCGGTCCACAAGCTCTACGACGCCGACGTCCTCTTCGCGGTGACCAGCGGGAGACCGCCCCGCGGCATGTCCATGATCATCGAGCCCCTGGCGCTGACCACTGAACTCGCCGCCTTCAATGGTGGTCTCATCGTCAACCCGGATATGACCGTTGTCGAGCAGCAGGTCATTCCCGCGGAGGTGGTGGCCCCGGTCGTCGCGCTGATGGAGTCGTTCGGCCTCAGCGTCTGGATCTACCGGGGTGCCGACTGGTACGTCCGCGACGTGAAGGGGCCGCACGTGGATCGCGAGAGCTGGACGGTGCAGTTCGCGCCCACGCTCGTTCCCGGCTTCGACGGGCTCGAGCAGGGCACCGCCAAGGTCGTCGGGGTCAGCGATGACCACCAGGTCGTCGAGGCGGCCGCGGTCGCAGCTCGCGCGCAGTTCGGCGAGCATGTCTCGGCCGCCCGCTCGCAGCCTTACTACCTCGATGTGACCCATCCGCAGGCCAACAAGGGCGGTGTCGTCAAGTACTGGTCCGCCAAGCTCCAGATTTCCCCCGAACAGATCGCCACGATCGGCGACATGCCCAACGACGTACTGATGTTCGCCCACTCGGGACTGTCCATCGCGATGGGCAACGCCAGCCACGAGGTCCAGCGCGCGGCGAGGCGGGTTACAACGAGCAACGAGGAGGAGGGCTTCGCGAACGCGGTCGAGCAGTTCATCCTGTGACCCGCATCACCGCATGCCCGAGCCTGGCTGTCCTGAGCCTGAGACCTGGCCTGGTCAAGGAGGAGGAACGTGAGCGTCGAGCATGAGAAGCAACGTGCCGCCGAGGCTGCGGCCGAGCTGGTAGAGGACGGCATGACCGTCGGCCTCGGCACCGGCTCGACCGTCGCCTACCTCCTGCCTGCGCTGGCCCGCCGCGGTCTGTCACTGCGGTGTGTCGCGACGTCGCCGCGGACCGAGGAGGCGGCCCTGATGCTCGATCTGCGGGTCGAACCGTTCGGCAGCATCGACCGCTTCGACATCACGATTGACGGTGCGGACCAGATAGCGCCGGACGGCTGGCTCGTCAAGGGCGGCGGCGCCGCGCACACCAGGGAGAAGATTGTCGCGGCGGCTGCCGACCGCTTCGTCGTGATCGCCGACTCGAGCAAACGAGTGACAGCGCTGCACCCGCCGGTCCCGCTCGAGCTGCTCGAGTTCGGGCTGGCCGCGACCATGCGCCTGCTCCACCCGGTCTCCCTGCGCGACGCGCCACGCAGCCCCGACGGCGGTGTTATCGCGGACTACCACGGTGCCATCGACGACCTCGCGGGCCTGGCGGCGCTGCTCGGCGCCACCCCCGGCGTCGTCGAGCACGGCCTGTTCCCTCCGACGCTGGTCGCCGACGTGTTCGTCGCCCGCGGCGACTCAGTCGAGCACCACAATCATGCCAAGTCCCGAGCCTGAGAGGATATTTGGCGTGGGCGGATCGCCCTTTATCTCCTCTGCTCCGGCGCCCGGCCCTCCGCCTGCTTCTCTGCCACCAGTTCCCGCAACTGCTGATTCCCGGCCAACAACAAGCACGGTTGGGCCGTCGCGCGCGGTCCCAGACCCGGTTCCCGGGTGCGCGGCGGCCGGGCTCATCCGCCCGGCCTACCGTGATGAGTGGGGGTGGGCGTGCGCTGTGCCGAATGAACGAGGAGGTCACAGGTGGCCGCGTCGCCGGACGCGGGGGCAGTGCCCGGGGCGTCGGCCAGGCGGAGCATCAGGCCGGAGGCAAGGACCAGGAGTTGGCGCTCGATCTCGGTCAGCCCGGACATCGCCGCCGCCAGCCAGTCGTCGCGCTGGGCGAGGTCGCGGGCGAAGGCGGCCCGGCCCGCCTCGGTGACAGTCAGCACGGACGAGCGGCGGTCGGCGGGAGAAGGGCTGCGGGTGACGAGCCCGTCCGCCTCCAGCTCCGCGAAGGTGCGGGTGAGTGACTGGAGCTGCTGGTGCTCGGCGGCAGCGATGGCGCTCGGGGTGCTCGGGCCGTGGCGCCGCAGGTGGCTCAGTACGCCGAGCTTGTTCGAGCTGAGGGCCCCCGTCGGCCGCTCGTGGCGCAGCCGGCTGCCCAGCCGCAGCATCGCCTGGAGCAGTGCGCGCGAGGCGGAATCGTACGCCGGCCCGGACGTCGGCCGAGTTCCCTTGCGGCCGCCCTCATCGCCGACGTGCCGCAGCTGAAGAACGGCGCCGCGGCTCGGTCAGGCCCGCCACCTGCTCCACGAACGTGCGGCGTGGGCAGTGGCGTCTTTCCTTGGACATGGGCCACGGCCGTCGTGGTGGCGGCATTGGCCGATGCCGTGTGGGGGCTGCGAGGGGCGCGGCCGCTTCGGCAGCACCGGCACCAGCCAGCGCGAGCAGGAGCGCCGCGAGGGCAGCGACGGTCAGTCGGCCGCCCCATCCCCGGGCAGCGCGCTCTCCGGGGGCAGCTCCGGCCGTGCTGCGGCGGGCGAAGCGCAGGGCTCGAACCGTCGCTACGCGTGCTCACGGCATGGTGACCACGGCCTTGCCGCGGGCGTGGCCCTGCTCCACGTGGCGCACGCCGTCCGCAGTGTCGGCCAAGGGGTAGGTCCGGTCGACCACCGGGGTGAGCTTGCCGGCCTCGATGAACGCGGTGACGGCGAGCAGGTCCTCGTGGGTCCGCCCGGCCGGGGCCGCCGGGAGGATCGGGCGGAGCCGCTGCCGGACGAACGCGTTGACCGCGATCAGTCGCAGCATGGAGCCCATCGCTCCGAAGAAGCGGCCGGGCGAGCCGCCGCCGTTGGCCACCAGGATCCCGGCCGGGGTGAGCACCTGGCGCAGTCGGCTCAGCGGGCGGTTGCCCACGTTGTCCAGGATCACGTCGTAGTGCACGCGCCCGTCGGTGAAATCCTCCCGGCTGTAGTCGACGACGTGCGCGGCACCCAGCGAGCGCACCAGGTCGACGTTGCGGGCGCTGCACACCCCGGTGACCTCCGCGTCCAGGGCCGCGGCGATCTGCACGGCAAACGTGCCCACGCCACCGGCGGCCCCGTTGACCAGCACCCGCTGCCCGGCCTGTGCCTGGCCCGCGGTCCGGATGCCACGCAGGGCGGTCACCGCCCCCATCGGCACGGCCGCGGCCTGTTCGAAGGTCAGGCCGGCGGGCTTGGGCACCAGTAGGTCCGCGGTGGTGAGCGCGTACTCGGCGAAGGAGCCCGGGCAGAAGCCCATCACCTCGTCGCCGGGCCGGAGCCCACGCACGTTGGCACCGACCGCCTCCACCCGTCCGGCCGCGTCGATCCCGGCCACCCGGGACTTCGGCCGGGTCAGCCCGACTCCCATCAGCCGCGCCACGAACGGGTCGCCGCGCATCATGTGCCAGTCGTAGGGGTTGAGGGCGGCGGCGTGCACCCGTACCAGCACCTGGTCGGCCCCGGCCTGTGGCCGGTCGGTGTCCGCCAGCCGCAGTACGTCCGGCGGTCCGAACCGCTCTTGAATGATCGCTTTCATCAAGGCTCCCCCCATCACCTCGTGATCGCCGGGTCCAGCATCGGCCGACCAGGAGCGGACGTTGCGGGTGTACGGCGTACACCTCCTATCGCACGGTAGGTGTACGCCGTACACCCGTCAAGGGGTGCAGAGGAGGAATGCGGCGGAAAAGAGGCGCATCTGGACGGAGGCGACGACTGAAGAACTCAGGCAGGCGCTGCCAGGGTCCTTTGTCGGTGGATCAGATCGTGCCCCGGAGCCGCTCGAGGCCGTCCAGCGTCAGGTCCAGAGCGAACTCGAACTCGAACTGGTCGTCGCAGCCCGAGCCGACGATGGACTCCTGATCGTGGGCGACCGCCATGGCCAATTCGGTGATGTGGGGGTAGCGCGCGGCCATCTCCTCAGGCGGCATCGCATCCGGATCCGGCTCGCGGTCCGAGTCGTCCTCGAACAGCTCCTGAGAGAAGCCCAGCAGGCGGCTCCCCATGACGTGCATCGCGTGATGGACCAGTTCGACCGAGAACCCCCCGGTTCGGAAGATCCCGATCATCGAGTCCAGATACTCCATGACCGCAGGAGTCGGGGTGGCCCGCGCCTTGATCCGCGACTCCATGACCTCGGGTGCCCACGGGTGACGCAGCAGCATGCGGCGGGCCGACAGCACCCGCAGGCGAATGGCGGTCTTCCAGTCGGTGTTACCGGCCGGCGGGTCGATCTCGCCGACCAGGACGTCGATCATGCCGTCCAGCAACTCGTTCTTGTTGGCCACGTGCTTGTACAGCGCCATGGGCACGACACCGAGCGCCTGCGCGATCCTGCGCATACTGAGCGCGTCCATTCCGCCTTCGTCGGCCAGGGCGACGGCGGCACTCAGAACCCGCTCCTTGCTCAACGGCGCGCGGGGCTGCGTGGCGGCGCCGACCTGCGTGGTTATCTCCACCATCCCCTCTCCTATGGGCAAGGCCCGGAGCCGGCCCTCATTCCCCTTGACGAAGGTACAGCGTCCACCCAGCGCATTCCCACCACAGGCATACGCCGTACACCCATGACGCAACGGCATTACCGGTCCGGCCGCGGACGGATCGTGATCACGGTCCGTCCGCGGCCGCCTGCCGGTCGTAGTGACCTGCTTGGGAACGGGCCGATGGCGGCGTCGCCGGTGGGACCCGGGGCGGGGCCATGAACCGCGGCTTCTTCGAGCTGCCGGTCGAGGCGGAGCTGTTCCAGGGTGGCGGCGTGGCCGCGAAGCGGTGCGGTCAGGGACAGCGCACTGACTGGGCCGGATCCCAAGGCGGTGAACTTGTTGATCAGCATGTGCGGGTTGGCAGTGTCAGGCCGACGGCGGCGCCACTAGTCCAGCCGTTTCACGGGCGACGTGCGCTGTCAGCTCCCCCAGAGACCGGACACGGTCGTCGATCACACGCCCCACCAAAAACAGAGCCGACGCCCCGGCCCAAGGTCGCCGACCCAAGGCCCAGATATTGTTACAATAGATTGATAAGCCTATTGTAAATATTCATGGCAGAGATAACACCGCCCGCTGACGACCCTGGCGAGGTCGCAGCGGCGCTCAAGCTGATCGTCGGCCGGATCGCCAGGAAGCTGCGGCAGTCGCACGCCGTCGGGGACACGACGCTGTCCGAGGTGTCTGTGCTGGCACGACTGGAACGGGACGGGCCGGATTCTCCGGGGGCGCTCGCGGAACAGGAGCGCGTCCGGCCGCAGGCCATGGCGACGACGCTGGCCGCGCTGGAGCAGCGGGGGCTGGTCAGCCGACGGCCGGACCCTTCGGACCGGCGCCGGATGGTGCTGACGGTGACCGAAGCGGGACGCAAGGTGATCGGTGACCGGAGGTCGGAGAGCGTGCGGCGGCTGGCGGAGGCGGTGGAGGCCGAATTCACGCCCGCCGAGCGGCGGGAACTCGTGGCGGCGCTGCCGTTGCTCGAACGACTGACGGAGCGGCTGTGATGTCCGCAAACCCCGAGCCCGAAATCCCCAAGCTGGGCAAAGCCGATACCGGCACCGGCACCGGCACCGGCACCGGCACCGGCACCGGCCAGGAGAAAGACGACCGCTACAAATGGGTCGCCCTGTCCAACACCACCCTCGGCGTGCTGATAGCGACGATCGACAGCTCGATCGTGATCATCTCTCTGCCCGCGATCTTCCGCGGCATCGGGCTGGATCCGCTCGCGCCGGGCAACATCGGCTATCTGCTGTGGATGATCCTGGGCTATCTGCTGGTGTCCGCGGTGCTCGTCGTCTCGCTGGGGCGACTCGGCGACATGTTCGGCCGGGTCCGGATGTACAACATGGGCTTCGCGATCTTCGCCTGTGCCTCGCTCGCGCTGTCCCTCGATCCGTTCAAGGGCGGCAGCGGGGCGCTGTGGCTGATCGGCTTCCGGGTCGTCCAGGCGGTCGGCGGGTCGATGCTGACGGCGAACTCGGCGGCGATCCTCACCGACGCCTTCCCGGCGCGGCAGCGCGGGATGGCGCTGGGCGTCAACCAGATCACCGCGCTGGCGGGCCAGTTCCTGGGACTGGTCGTGGGCGGGCTGCTGGCCACCGTGGACTGGCGGTCGGTGTTCTGGGTCAGCGTGCCGATCGGCGTGGTCGGCACCATCTGGTCGTACCGCAGTCTGCGGGAGACCGGCAGCCGCAAGCCGGGGCGGATCGACTGGGTCGGGAATCTGACGTTCACGGCGGGCGCGGGCGCGCTGCTGGCGTCGATCACGTACGGGATCCAGCCGTACGGGGGCCATTCGACGGGCTGGACGAATCCGCTGGTGGTGGGCGGGCTGAGTACGGGCGTGCTGCTGCTGGTGGTGTTCTGTGTCGTGGAGACGCGGATCGCGGAACCGATGTTCCGGCTGGGACTGTTCCGCAACCGGGCGTTCGCCGCCGGGAACATGGCGGCACTGCTCACCTCCATCGCCCGGGGCGGCATGCAGTTCATGCTGATCATCTGGCTCCAGGGCATCTGGCTGCCGCTGCACGGCTACGACTTCGAGCGCACTCCCCTGTGGGCGGGCATCTTCATGCTGCCGCTGACACTGGGGTTCCTCGTCGCCGGGCCGGTGTCGGGGTACCTGTCGGACCGCTTCGGGGCGCGGCTGTTCTCCACGACGGGGCTGCTGCTGGTGGCCTGCTCGTTCATCGGGCTGCTGTCGATCCCGGTCGATTTCTCGTATCCGGTGTTCGCGGGGCTGCTGCTGCTCAGCGGGCTGGGGCAGGGAATGTTCTCGGCGCCGAACACCTCGGCGATCATGGGCAGTGTCGCGCCGGAGCAGCGCGGGGTGGCGTCGGGGATGCGCTCGACGTTCCAGAACTCGGGCACCGCCCTGTCGATGGGGTTGTCGTTCTCGCTGATGATCGCCGGGCTCGCCGGTTCGCTGCCGCACACGCTCAGCAGCGGCCTGCAGGCGCAGGGCGTGCCCGCGGGGACGGCGGCGCAGGTGGCGGGGCTGCCACCGGTCAGCACACTGTTCGCCACGTTCCTCGGCAACAACCCGATCAGTCATCTGCTCGGGCCCACCGGGGTGCTGCACACCCTGCCCGCGCACAACGTCGCGGTCCTGACCGGGCACCGCTTCTTCCCCGAGCTGGTCTCGGGTCCGTTCCACGACGGGCTCGTCACCGTGTTCGGCGTGGCCACGGCCATGTCCCTGGTCGCCGCGCTCGCCTCGGTCTTGCGCGGTCGCCACTCGTCTCCGGCGACCCCCGTGCCCGCGACCAAGCTGGACGCTCAGGACAGCCAGGTCCCGAAAAACCAAGGCGAAGGACAGTACGCATGACGAACAGCGCCCTCCTCGTGATGGACGTCCAGCGGGGTATCACCGACCGCTTCCCCGACACCGCCGACTACCTGACGCGGCTCGGCACGGCGATCGACGCCGCCCGCGCGGCCGGGGTCCCGGTGATCTACGTCGTCATCGGCTTCCGGGCCGGTCACCCTGAAATCAGCGCACGCAACAAGACGTTCAGCGCGATCGCCGGGGCCGGTGGGTTCACCGGCAGCGATGCCGGTTCCGAGATCCACCCGGACGTCGCGTCGCTGCCCGGCGACGTGGTGGTCACCAAGAAGCGGGTCAGCGCCTTCGCCGGCAGCGACCTCGACACGGTGCTGCGCGGCGCCGACGCCGGGCACCTTGTACTGACCGGCATCGCCACCAGCGGCGTCGTCCTGTCCACCCTCCGCCAGGCCGCCGACCTGGACTTCGAGTTGACCGTCCTGTCCGACGGCTGCCTGGACGGCGACCCGGAGGTGCACCGGGTGCTCACGGAGAAGGTCTTCCCCCGGCAGGCCGACGTGATCACGATCGACGAGTGGGTCAAGGCCGTCGGCGCGTAGCAGGCCGGGGCCGTGCGGTCACCCGGGTCGGACCGATCGGTCCGACCGGCCCGACCGGGCCAATCTGATCGTTCCGGGACGGCACTGCGTACGGCAGCTGCAGGCGTAGCACGGCCAGGGGCACCAGCACGCGGACAGTGAAGACCAGTCGGTGGTCCAGCCCTGCGCCGGCGGCCCGCTTGCGCTCCCCCGCCGCGTCGCTCGCGCAGCGCAGACTCGCACCGGGCTGTCCAGGGAGCGGCCAACTCGCGCCCGATGCCAGCACGTTCGGCGCGGTCCCGTGGATGCGGGGCAGCAGCTCCCCGCATGTCTCCAGGACCGCCGCCGAGTGACCGGCGTCCAGTAGTTTCTGGCCGGGCACGCCGACCACGAAGCCGAGCGTGAGGGTGCCGGCGTCCGCTGCGAGCACCGGCGGCACAGGCAACCGCCCCTGGAGCCGGGTCAACAGCTTGTACTCGCCATCGAGCCTGAGCTCGGCATCGGGACCCTCATAGGTCTTCGCCACGACGGCTCCATCGCCGACGGTGTGGTTGGTGTAGCCGTGCTTCAACGGACGCATCCACCGATCATCAGCCACAGGGCAGCACTTCTCCTCACACGGATCAAAGCTGCAATTCGCGTTCCGAGTCGTAACCCGCCGCCCGCTCACGTCAGAAGGGCCTCTGGCCGGCGGTGACACCGGCCAGAGGCCCCTTGACGCGATCAACCTACGTCAGCCGTCGGACTCCGACGACGGGATGTAGGCACCCGGCACGTCCTCCGGCGCGAAGATCTTGTCCTCGCCGGGGTACGGCTTCTTCCACTCGTGCGTCTCGTACCACGTGAAGTGGTTCATCTGCGCGGGGTTCGCGTAGTCGGGCACGGCGTTGGGCCCGGTCAGCCGCTGCTTCTTCTTCCAGGTCGCCCACTCCGCCGCGACCTCCTTCTTGTCCGCCGGCACCTCCGCCGTCGGCACGGCCGCCGCGGTGGGGTCCTGCGCCGCCGGGGTGTCCAGGCCGCAGGAAGGCGCGGTCGCCAGACCATCGGTCAGCGCGGTCCGGTTGGGCAACGCCGTGAACGGCGTGTAGTCCGCCTTCTGGGTGAACGCCGCGGTCATCGGGCTGGCCGCGCTGTCCTTCTGGTTCATCGGCTGGATCCCGAGGATCTGCTCGATGGTCCGGACCATCGTGATCTGGGAGTAGTAGTGGCTGTCGACGGTGCCGTGCTGGGCCCAGGGGCTGATGATCTGGATCGGGGCACGGTGGCCGTCGACGTGGTCGAGGCCGGCCTGGGAGTCGTCCTCGACCACGAAGATCGCGGAGTCCTTCCAGTACTTGCTGTGCGAGATCTCGTCAACGATCTCGCCGACCGCGAGGTCGTTGTCCGCGACCTGAGCGGCCGAGTTCGCCGGACCGCCGGTGTGGTCGCTGGAGAGCCAGAACATGTTCAGGTTCGCCGGCCCGTTCTTCTCGAAGTCCTGCTTCCAGATCTGGGCCCGGTAGATGTCCGGGACGCTGGTGTCGAACTTCGGGAAGCCGGACACCGACACGCTGTTGAGCGACGGGATCGGCGAGGACGAGTTCAGCGTGTAGGCGGTGTTCTGCCCGGTCGCCTTCATGTTCTTGGCGTCGCAGTACAGGTTCTGCCAGCTCGCGTCCGACGGCTTGGTCAGGAACTGCTGGAACTCGCCGAAGTCCCGCACGGTCTTCCCCGCCGCCTGCGCACCGGTCCAGAGGAAGCCGGACTTCTGGTGGCCGAGCGCGTCGTCCTCGGTGTCGTAGCTGCGCGCGTACTCACCGGCCGAGGACTCGGTGTACTCGGGGTTGTCGGCCTGCATGAGCCAGTTGTGCCCCTCGGCGGAGTTCGTGCCGATGTCGTACGTGTTGTCGTACAGCCCGAACTGCTCGGCCAGCGCGTGCTGGTTCGGCGTCACGTTCTCGCCGAACTGCGCCAGCGACGAGTCGCCGTTGCCCTCGGCGATGTCACCGAAGACCTGGTCGTAGGTCCGGTTCTCCTTGACGATCATGAAGACGTGCTTGATCGTCGAGGGGTCGCCGAGCCGCCCCGGGACCGGCACCGCCTTCGCGGTGCTCTTGCCCTTGGCCAGCTTGACCGAGCCGCTGGTCCAGCCGTTCTGCTGAAAGACCTTGGCCGTCTCGGACTTGATGACGCTGTCGTCCGGCAGCGTGAACCGCTGCACGCTCGACGTCGTGTCGTGGGTGGCGTGCCCGGCGCTGGTGGTGGGGCGGCGGGAGTCGATACCGCGGGTGTTGGAGACCACGACCTGGTTGCCGACGGTGGCGATCTCCGCGGGGAAGTAGTCCGTCGGGAGCAGGCCGATATAGCTGACGGGCTCCTGCGGGCTCGTGTACCGGTAGACGGCGACCGCGTTGGCGCGGCCGAGCGTCACCAGCAGGTGACCGTCGTCGGTGAGCGTCACCGCGTCGGGCTCATAGCCCACCGTGGCCTGAGGCCACGGCTTGGTGGAGATGGTCTGCACTACCTTGTCGCCGGCGGTGTTGATGACCGAGACGTCGTTGGTGGCGGTGTTGGTGACGAACACCGCCCCCTTCTTGGCGTACAGGGCGGTCGGGTGCAGACCGACCTTGATGCTCGCGACGTCAGCATCCGGGTTCGCCAGGTCGATGACGCTGACCGTGCCGGTGGTGGTGGCAGCGGTCACCGGGTCGGCCACCACCTGGGTGCCGTACGAGTTGATGGTGGTGTCGCCGTCCTTCGCCGTACGCCCGCCCTCGTTGCTGACGTAGAGCTTGTCGCCGACCGTGACCATGTCGCGCGGGGCGTTGCCCACGGCCCAGCTCTGTTTGATGGACCCGGTCGCCGCGTCGATGGCGACCACCCTGTTCTGGCCGTTGACCGCGGAGTACACGGTGGAGCCGTCGGACGAGAACACCGCCTCGCCGACCAGCGCGTGCGTGGATCCGTCCGCCGGGATCTTGACGGACGTGGGGTTGGCGACGGTGCCGTCCGCGTTCACGGTGAACTTGGTGTAGCCGTCGGTCTGGCCCAGCCACAGCTGCGAGCCGTCGGGCGAGTACGTGGGGCCTTCCTGGCCCACGGAGTTGCTGCTGATGCGCGGGGTCGACGACGTGGAGGTGCCGACGAGTTGCTGCACCTTCCAGTCCTTCAGGTCCACCATGGCCAGCGCACTCCCACCGTCCGTGACCGAGGCCGCGAGATGGGTGCCGTCCGGGCTGACCGAGGACGACATGATCTTGCCGTTGTTGATGACGAGGCGGTCACCGTACGGGGCGATGTACTGGTCGCTCGAGATGACCTGGCCCTGATCGGTGCTCTGGCCGACCTGCTCGGTACCGAACTGGTGCGTCTGGGCGAATGCCGTGCCCACGGCGGCCACGGCGACAGCGGTGACACCCGTGGTGACCAGTGTGATCCGGCGCCCGATGCGTCTACCGAGAAAGACGAAATGCTCCTTCTCGACACGCCGACGGCGGCGTGTTACCTGCATTGAGTCATCCCTTCGGGGTGGTGGAGAGTAGTTCGACGTTGCCGTCGAACTGCCACAGCGGGTTAGGTGCGTCCCCGGTCGAGGTCCGGACCAGGAAATAGCCGTTCACTTCCTTCGGTCCGTCGCCATCGGCCACGAAACGCCCGTCTGAGGTGACGTCGAGCTGGTAGATGGCCGTCCCCGCGGCCTCGACGCCGGGAAGATGCCAGGTGACGACGCAACGCCAGTCGTTGCCCGGCCCATGGGCGGCGACTTGGCCGCCGCCCTTGTTGCACGCCGCCGTGACCCGCAGCCGTGCCTCGGTGACGTCGGGGCGGTTGAGCTGCTCGGTCTGCGTGCGGTAGAGGTGGGCGAATGCCGTGGCGACCGACCGCTGGACCTTGCCCTGCTCGATTCCGGAACCCATTGACGGCGTCGCCACGGCGACGACCGCAACCGTGAGGGCGACCAGTCCGACCAGCGGCAGGAGTCCGGTGGTGATCGCGCGGCGCCCCGTGCTTTCGTTGGTCGGGTTGGTGAAGTCGCGCCGCAGGAAAAGGAGGTACGCCAGCGCTGTCACGGTCACGGCCCACACCAGGCTGACCGCGATGCCGATCAGGAGGGGTTCGACCTGTGCCGGGCTGGTGAACAGACCGTTCCAGGCGATGAAGGCGTAGCCGGGCAGGGCGAGGCGTACGGCCACGGGCAGCGGCAGCATCTGGGCGAGCTGCATCACGAGCGCGACGAGCGCGGGCAGCAGCAGCCCCATCGGGGACCGCCCCAGCCCGACCGACCCGAGTAGTCCGATCGCGGCGAGGGCCAGCGTCGGGGCGAGCACGCACACCCAGGCGAGGATGACCTCACCGGCGGCGTCCGAAGGCGTCAACAAGTGGCCGTCGAGGCCGACCAGCGGCTGGTTGCCGACCGCCACGACCCCGCCGACCGCGCTGGAACACGCCAACCCCGCCACGAGCAGCAGGATGACGGTGAGGCTGGCCAGCGCCTTCGCCACGAAGATCCGTCGAGGCGACCGGACCGCCACCAGCAGGTGGCGCCAGGTGCCGAGCCGGTCCTCGGAGGCGAACACGTCGCCGGCGACCACCGAGGTCAGCAGCGGGAGCGCCCAGCTGCCCGCGAAGCCGAGCACCACCAGCGATCCGGCCCACCCCGTGGCGTGCATCCAGCGACCGAAGAGAGTGTCGGAGGGGAGCGTGCTCTGCTGGCTCACCGCGGCGACGAAGAGCGCCGGCACGATCCAACAGGCGAGAACCAGCAGACGGATACGCCATTGCGAGACCAGCTTGACCAGTTCGAAGCGGTAGGCGCGTGCCACCGAGACGGGGTGGACCCGGACGACGTCGTCGTCGGCAATGATCGCGGTCTCGGTCACGGTCGCGGTCGCGGTCATCGGCCCGCCTCCTGTTGTTCGGTGAGGGCGAGGAAGGCGGCTTCCAGCGGCGACACCATGGGTGCGAGCTCGCGCACCGCGATGCCCGCGTGCACGAGCCTCACCACCAGTTCGTCGAGGGCGGGCACCAGCGCGCGCACGACGAACGCCTCGGCGTCGTGCCGCGCCCCGGCTTCGTCTACGACGCCGATCCCGGCCGTGTCAACGGCCAGCCGGCGGGCGGCCTGCGGGTCGGAGGTGGCCAGCCGGTAGTCGAGTTCACGGTTCTCGGCGGCCAGCTTGCTCAGCGGGCCGGAGAAGACGACCCGTCCGGTGGCGAGGATGGTGACCTCGGAGCACAGTGCCTCGAGGTCGTCCATGCGGTGGCTCGAGAGCACGACACTGGTTCCGTCCGCCGCGAGCCGGGTGAGGACACGGTGGACGTGTCTTTTCCCGGCCGGGTCGAGGCCGTTGGAAGGTTCGTCGAGCACGAGCAGCCGGGGTTTGGTGAGCAGGGCGGCGGCGAGCCCGAGCCGCTGACGCATGCCGAGGGAGAAACCGCGGGTCCCGTCGTCGGCGACATCGGTGAGCCCGACCTGGTCGAGCACGTCGTCGATTCCCGCTGTCCGCGCGTCGCGACCGCGGAGAGCGGCCAGCGCGGCGAGGTTCTGCCTGGCGGTGAGCGAGGGGTAGAGACCGGGCCCGTCCACGAAGCCCGCGACACCATCGGGAGCGGCGAGCGCCCGCCCGACCGGCGTACCCAGGATCTCGAGGCGGCCGCTGTCAGCGACAGCCAGGCCGAGCAGCAGGCCGAGCAATGTCGTCTTCCCGGCGCCGTTCGGTCCGACCAAACCGTGGATCTGCCCCTGTGCCACGTCCAGTTCGACGCCGTCGAGTGCGACGACGTCGCCGAAACACTTGGTGATCCCGCGACCCCGGACCGCGAGGAGTGTGTCCATGAGTCCCTTCTTTCACAACCTTCAGGGACCTTAGGGACGACACACAACGCAGTCACAGACGATTGGTTGAACGTACATGGAACGAATCGTCAAGGCGTTGGCAAGTCCGTGTACACAAAGTAGCCAGCATCCAGCCAGACTTGGGCAACCCTTCGAGGCACCGAGTCTGTACGAAGAACCGTGGCCCCCAGTTCGGTGCGCTACCGGCACGAAGCGCGACTGCGGCGCGCCGTGCGGGCGCTGCAACAGTGGCGGAGCGGCGGGTTCGGCGACTCCCCTGGCCTCCAGCCGTACGTGTATGCCCACCGCGAGATCCGCCCGCAGTCGGACAGTAGCCCGCGCCCGCCCTCGTGCGGTCCGGGCCGACTGAGCGCGCACGCACGGCCGACCGTGCACACCGCGCTCCCGGGGAGCGGTGTATCACCGCCGTCCAGCGGTGCACCGCTCCCCGGGAGCGCGCCATCTCTCGTGGCCTGTCAGGCCGGGTGTGTCACCTGGCGCCGAGTGGCGAGGACCACCAGGCCGCCGATGACCGCGAGGCCCATGAGGACGGCGCCGAAGATCGTGGCGCCGTTGGTCAGGCCCGCCGCGTCGCTGAGGTAGCCGGCGGAGACGGGCAGGATGCCGGCCGGAATGTAACCGCCCACGTTGAGCGCGGCGTTGGCCTCGGCGAGGCGCTGGGGCGGGATGCTGGAGTTGAGCAGCGACAGGCCGCCGAGCTGACCCATGCCCTGGCCGGCGCCGGCGAGCAGCGCGGAGATGACGAGGACCGGCACCGAAGAGGTGTGCACGGCGACGATCAGCGTGACCATGCTCAGCGTGGTGCTCACCGCGCCGGCCGTGAGGATGGTGCGGCGACTCATCCCCTGCACGGCGAACTGAACCCCGGTGGCGGCGAGGAACATCACGAACGCCATGGCTCCGGCGACGATCCGGCTGGTGGTGCCGAGCAGTCCGGACAGCAGCGAGGGGCCGAGCGAGAGCACGAAGGACGTGGCAGTGATGCCGGGCGCGAACACCGCTATGCCCAGGGCGAGTTGACGGCCGTTGCCGCGCGGGACTCCGGGCACCCGCACCCAGGCTCCCTTGGCGCGCACCTCGGGACGGCGCACCGGCATGCGCAGCACGGCGAGCACCGCGGTGATCAGGAGTACGGCCTCGACGACGAAGACGGTGACGGTCGGCGCGGGCGCCGCCTCGGAGAGCACACCGGCGAGCAGCGGGCCCAGTCCGGCGCCGAAGACCATCGCGCAGGAGGCGAGCAGGGCGGCGATCCGCTTGCGCTCGGGTCCGGCGACGTCGGTCACCGCAGCCATGCCGGCCGAGACGACGGCGCCGACCGCGATGCCGGTGAACAGCCGCGCCACGATCAGTGCGGCCACGCTGGTGGCGGTCGCGAAGATCAGGCAGGCGGCCAGGGCGAGCACCAGGGCCGGCAGCAGGACGGGCTTGCGGCCGACCCGGTCCGAGACCACGCCGGAGACCAGCAGCGAGCCGAGGAGGCCGACGATGTAGAAGGCGAACACCACGGTCAGGGTGCCCTTGGAGAATCCGATGTCGCGCTGCCACAGCGCATACAGCGGCGTCGCCGCGTTCGAGAGCACGAAGACGGCGGTGACCGGCCATGCGGCCAGCCACACCCACCTCAGCGGCGCGACGGACCGCCCACCGGCTTCCGCGGTGTCTGTTCGTCGCCTCCCGTCGATGGCCTGGACGGATGCGGCCCGGGTCTCGGACATGGCTGTTCCTCCCGATCTCTCTGCCGACTCTCCAGCAGTACGAGTTGAGTCGAACTTAGCATGCAGTACGATAGAAGTCGTACATAGGAATCGCGTCATTAAGGAGTTGCCTGTGCCCGCACCCACGGCCGCCGCACCCGCCATCAAGGTGCTCCCCGAGCCGTCCGACCTGCCCGAACCGCTGCCGGAGCCGGCAGTCGACGAGTTGCGTCTGGAGACCGTGCTGGGCGCGCTCAGCGACCCCTTGCGGCTGACGATCGTCCGCAAACTCCTCCTGGAGTCAGAGGACTTCGACCACACCTGCGGCTGGTTCGGCTTCGACCGGCCCAAGTCATCGCTCACGCACCACTTCAAGGCGCTGCGCGAGGCGGGGGTCACGCGTCAGCGCCAGTACGGGCTCGAACGCCGCAGCCACGTACGCGTCGACGACCTCAACGCCAGGTTCCCCGGCCTGCTCGACCTGGTGGCGGCCTGGACCCCGCGGGCCTGACGCTGGATGGCGGAGCCCTGGGCCACCCCGAGTAGCGGACCGTCGAGTAGGCCGTTATGGCCGGTCAAGCTGCTCAATAGGGCCGACCGCACAGAGCGGCGAATGACGCCTCGCCGGCCGGCCGCTCGGGGCCGGCGGCGATCAGCAGGGCAGCGGCACTGTCGGGCCGACGCGGATGATGTCCAGAGGCTACGGAAGCCAGCGACGGACTGCGTTGGTGACCCCGCGGGCGAACTCCTTCGCCTCGGCGGACAGCTGCCGGATGCGCCGGGCCGGCAGTCGGAGCGTGAAGACGGCAGCGTCGCCAGTGCCGGGAAGTTCGGCGCAGCCGACGATCAGGACTGCGTTGCCGAGCGTGGACAGCGCCTCGCCCAACGCGGGATCGACTCCGAGCAGCACGGACTTGAGCTGGTTCTTCGCCTGCGTGCGAGCCTTGACCGCCGACTCCTTGGCCAGCCGCAGCACGCGCATGTCGGCGGCCGGGCCCTCACCGGTCTCGGGTGTGACGTCAGCGCGTACGGACAGTACACCTGCCGACCGCTCTGGCCGTGGGCAGCCACGACCTGACCGCGTCCTACGCCGGCAGTGACCTGCCGACCCCGGCGACCGCCACGGTCACCGTGACGGTCGGTCTGCCGACGGCATGGAACTCCTCGACGGTCTACGACACCGGTGACACGGTGAGCTACCAGGGCAAGCTCTACCAGGCGTCGTGGTGGACGCAGAACCAGAAGCCGGGCGACCCGACCGGGCCGTGGCAGGAGATCACGCCGGCCGAGGACGGCACCCCGATGTGGACCGCGTCGAGGATCTTCCAGGCCGGAGACGTCGCGATCTATCAGGGCACGATGTACAAGGCGAAGTGGTACACCCGCAACCAGGTTCCGGGCACCCCGAACGGGCCATGGTCAGTGACCGACTGACGATCGCCTCGTCGAGTGCGTGAATGACCAGCGGATCCCGGACCCGGCAGGGGCCAGGGTCCGTCGCACGTGCGGGCTCAATCGCGGACGAGGTGCGCGAGGGCGATGCGGATCGGCCGGCCGACGCAGGCCTCCGACTTCGCCAGACTCCGGAGCACGGATCCCCTGGTACTGCAACGGTGCCGTGACTGCTGGGCAGGTCCGTCGTCAGCTCATTCTGCCTGCTCAACGATGTCTGGGGCACGTACCCGTAGGCAGGCCCCGGTGGCGGTACAGACGTGCGAGACCTGGGCGAGTGCCGCCACTCCGCCGCGCGGCGAACGGGTAGTCCTCCGTGAAGTACTCGCTCGAGGCGAGCTGTCGGGCCCACACCCCCGCGGGCCGCATCCAGGCGGCCCCGTAGCGCGAGAGACCGAGTCAGCCGTCCTTGGACCGGCCAGGTTGAAATTCCGCCGGCGAAGCCGGCGCCCTCCACCACAGTCCAAAATATGCCCATTTTGATAACTTACGAGAAGTATGAGCACTTATGACTGTTGACACTTCTCCCCGACCAGGAGGGCCATCGGATGTGCGGAATCTCCGGCTGGGTGTCCTACCGGCGTGACCTGCGCCAGGAACGCTCCACCGCCGAATCCATGAACGCCACGATGGCCTGCCGCGGTCCCGACGCGCAGGGCCTCTGGCTCGACGAGCACGCGGCCATGGGCCACCGTCGGCTCGCCATCATCGACCTGCCCGGGGGCACCCAGCCGATGGTCGAGCACACCCCGGAAGGAGACGTGGTCCTGGTCTACTCCGGAGAGGTCTACACCTTCGTGGAGCTGCGGGAGGAACTGCGCCGCCGTGGCCACCGCTTCCACACCGACAGCGACACCGAGGTGGTGCTGCGCGGTTACCTGGAATGGGGCGCCGAGCTCCCCGAGCGGCTGAACGGCATGTACGCCTTCGCGATCTGGGACGGCCGGACCGATCAGCTACTGCTGATGCGTGACCGGATGGGCATCAAGCCGCTGTATTACTTCCTCACCGACGACGGCGTGCTCTTCGGTTCCGAACCCAAGGCCGTCCTGGCGAACCCCATGGTGCCCCGCGAAGTGGACCTGGAGGGCCTGCGCGAACTGTTCTCCATGGTCAAGACCCCCGGACACGCCGTCTGGGCAGGAATGCGCGAGGTGGAACCGGGCACGGTGGTGACCGTCGACCGCACAGGCGTGCGTACACGCCGCTACTGGCACCTGCGCGCGGCGGAGCACACGGACAGCCGCGAGGACACCGTGGCGCGGGTGCGCGAACTGCTCGACGACATCGTCCGCCGACAGCTGGTCGCCGACGTGCCGCGGTGCATCTTGTTGTCCGGCGGCTTGGACTCCAGCGCGATCACCGCACTGGCGGCCGAGCAACTGCGCGGCAAGGAGAAGGTACGCAGCTTCGCCGTCGACTTCGTCGGCCAGACCGAACACTTCGTCCCCGATGAGCTGCGGGCCACCCCGGACACCCCGTACGTGCACGAGGTCGCCCAGCACGCCGGAACCAGACACGAAGACATCGTGCTCGACGCCAAGGAACTGGCGGAACCCAGCGTGCGCGCCGCCGCGGTACGGGCCCGGGACCTGCCTCTCGGTCTCGGCGACATGGACCAGTCACTGCTGATGCTGTTCCGCGCGATCCGGCAGCACTCCACGGTGGCGTTGTCCGGCGAGTCCGCAGACGAGGTCTTCGGCGGCTACGCATGGTTCCACGACCCTGTCGCACGCGACGCCGGCACCTTCCCCTGGCTGGTGGCCATGGAGAGCCAGCGCGGCCGCGACGGCGGTTCGGTGCTCGAACCGGGGTTGCGGGAGCGCCTGGACCTGCAGGGTTACACGGCTCAGCGCTATGAGGAGGCCCTGGCCGAGGTGCCGCGCCTCGACGGTGAGCACGATCCGCTGGAACGCCGGATGCGGGAGGTGAGCTACCTCCACCTGACCCGCATGGTGCGCATCCTGCTGGACCGGAAGGACCGGATGAGCATGGCCACCGGCCTGGAGGTGCGCGTCCCGTTCTGCGATCATCGCCTGGTCGAGTACGTCTTCAACACCCCCTGGTCACTGAAGACCTTCGACGGCCGTGAGAAGAGCCTGCTGAGACACGCCACCACGGACCTCCTGCCGCAATCGGTCCTCGAACGAGTCAAAAGCCCGTACCCCTCGACCCAGGACCCTGCTTATGTCCTGGAGTTGCAAAACCAAGTCCGTGACCTGCTGTCCGAAGGCAACAACTCCGCCCTCGACCTTGTGGACCGCAGCAGACTGCAGCAGATCACCCGTACCGAACCCGGCCAGGTCACCACCCCAGACCGCAACGGTCTGGAAAGAACACTGGACCTCGCCGTCTGGTTCGATCTGGAGCGGCCCGTGCTCACGCTCGGCTCCGGCAGGTGACACCCTCCCCGCTCCCGCCCAGGCGGGTTCCGTCTGTTGGACGGGACCCGGTCGCCGGCGTACGGCCAGGCTGAGGCCCCGAATCCGAAGTTTCCCGCTCGAGGGACCGTGAACCGAACAGCTGGATGCCCGCCGGCACAGCAGGTCCGCCTCGGTGGTCCAGACCCAGCCGATGAGCAGTTCCGGCGCGTCGTACTCCAACTCGTCGGCCGTCAACTCGGCTCCCGTGACACCTTCAACGGTGGCGCCGGGATCGTTGGGGTACACCTCCTGGACGGGCGGGCACACCCCGAGGAAGCCGTCGAACACGCCCTGCGACGGCGGAGCGCGTCGCGGTGCCCGTGGTGACCACTGTGGAGCAGCGGAGTGACCGTCACCGCACGCTCACCTCAATGAGTGTTCCAAGGCATCCCGATGATCGGAGACCCACTGAAACGCCCTCCGCACTTCTGTGACCACCCCAGCGTCACGGAGCCGGGCCATCGCGATGTCGCCCGCATCCGCCCCCGTGTCGATGCCCCGCCAGCACCGGTCCTGCCACCACAAGATTGTGGACACAAGTCGTCGCCGGCCCAACAGCCCATAAGTGTCAGCGATCAGCCGCATACGTCTGGACGCATCCCCGATGTCGGCCACCGCAGGGCCGAGACCGAGGTACTGCCAGCAGACATGGGCCACGTCGTGGATCCGCGCCCCCGGCGCAGCAAGGTCCCAGTCAAGGAAGGCCACCGGCCGAAGCTCGCCACCGAGCAGCCGATAGACCGTGTTCTTGGGCGAGAGGTCGTTATGACACACGACCTCCTGGTCCCCGGCCAGTGGAGTCCCGGCCGTCAGGTCATGGAACTCACGCACAAGCCGGGCAACCGCCACCAGACTTTCGTCCGACGACACAGCAGCAGGCTGCCGCGGCTCCCACGCCACATGCCCGGCGAGGTAACCGAGGACCTCACGACCCTGCTCGTCCACACCGAGAAACCGCGGAGCCCCGTTCCAAGCACCGGCTTCGAGCAGCCTCAGCAGATCACCCACGAACGTGGTTCGAGCCGAGGCGGGACGGCGCACCGTGTCTCCGACACGAACGACGGCATTGACGAAACCTCCGGGCAAGGACGACTCAGGCATCCCCCCACCCTGCCCGATCGTTACGTCGTCAACCCGCACGCGCGGTTGTACGGCAGGCGCCGTCCGGTCCTGAGTCCGCCCCCGCCACGCGGTGTGGCCGATGGCGGAACAGCTGTTCGCCACCGGCCCCGGCCCGCGTGATCGACAAGCAGGACAAGAGCGTCGAGCAGGAGTGGGACGCCCTGATCTCGGTCCCGGTCATGGGCATCGTCGTGGCCGCCGTGGCCCTGGTGCTGGTTCGGCTGAAGCTCTGACGGCGGTCCGACGTTGAGCCGGGGACCTGAGCGGTGACACGAGCCGTGAACAGGAGCCGTGAACAGGAGCGGTGAACAGGAGCCGTGACAGGAGCGGCCCGCCCCAGCGCCGGGCAGCTCCGTCTGTTTGCGGGCTCGTTCCGCATGATGATGGTGTGATGAACACCCAACCGATCGGCAGTACACGGCAGATGCCCGCCGGGCTCGGTGCGCTCGCTCTCGGCAGCTTCGGGATCGGCTTGACCGAGTTCGTTATCGCAGGGCTGCTCCCTCAAGTGGGTCGGAGTCTGGCGGTGTCCGAGGCCGCGGCGGGGTGGCTGATCTCCGGGTACGCCCTGACGGTCGCGGTCGGCGCGATCGTGGTGACCGCCGCCACCGCCGGCCTGCCCCGCAAGACGGTCCTCACCGGGTTGGTGGCGCTGTTCGTCGTCGGCAACCTCCTGTCCGCCATCGCACCGAACTATCCGCTGATGCTGCTCGGACGCGTGATCGCAGCGCTGTGCCACGGCTCGTTCTTCGGCATCGGCTCGCTCGTCGCACGGCGCTTGGTCGCCCCCGAGCGGGCGTCGAGGGCGGTGGCGGTGATGTTCGCCGGGCTGACGGTCGCGAACGTGCTCGGCGTACCGTTCGGCGCCCTGGTCGGCGAACGCTGGGGCTGGCGCGCTACGTTCTGGGCGATCACCTGCGTAGGCGTCGTCGCCGCGGTCGCCATCGCTGTGTTCGTGCCGGGCTGGGCCGGCGCCGCGAGCCGGCCGCATTCCTCCAAGGATTCCGGCACGGCCACCGGCCGGGCGGACGGGCTGCGTACCCAACTGCGCGCCTTCCGGTCGGGGCAGGTCTGGCTGACCCTTGCCGCCACCGCGCTCGGTTACGGCGGGATGTTCGGCGCGTTCAGCTACCTCGCCTACACCTTCACCCGGGTCACCGGCTTCTCGAGCACGGATGTCGCCTGGCTGCTGGTCGTGTACGGCAGCGGCCTCGTGATCGGGAACATGGTCGGTGGACGAGCCGCCGACCGCAATCGCGACCTTGCTTTGATCGCGTCCTTGGCCGGTCTCACCGTCACTCTCGCCACGTTCGGGCTGCTGGCCGCGAGCCCCACCGCGTCGGTGGTCCTGGTCTTCCTGACGGGGCTGTTCGGGTTCGCCAGTGTTCCCGGCTTGATCACCCGTGTCACCGACCACGCTCGCGGGGTGCCGCTCGCCGCCAGCGCCAACGTGTCTGCCTCCAACATCGGCAACGCCCTGGGCGCCTGGCTCGGCGGCTTCGCCATCAGCGTCGGCCTCGGCTACACCGCTCCGCTGTATGTCGGCGCCGCCCTCGTCCTGCTCGGACTCGCTGTGCTGATGATTGCCGCACGTCGATCGGGTCGGTCCGAGCCCCACACCACTGACCTCGGGCTTGCCCATGACCGGGCGTCCGCAGGCTGAGGGCCTTGCCGCGCCACCGTCGCCACGGATGCCCGCTTCAGCGTGAGGGCTCAGGTGCATTGCCGGTTCTCATCGCATTCGGCCATGAAGATTCCGTCCGCGCTGTACCGTGCCGCCGCGGAGTGGCCTCGATGCGGACCGCAGAACGCGGTCAGCGGGAGCTGCATCGCTTCGGCGAAGAACACCTCCAAGACCACCATCAGCGACGACGTAGGGCGGCTGCTGGGGCCCGGGACCGACCGGCCCAGCCGCCGGCACGAACAGACCCCGATGCGCACCGAGGGCACCGCGGACCGGCTCCGCCTCCACCCCGCGGGCAAGGCGGAGGTGGACGAGGGCTGCCGGGGCCTGGTCAAGAAGTTCCCCGACCAGGTCAACGCCCCGCCGAGGAACCGAAGGACGGCGCTTCGACCGGCGAGGAGCACGCCCCGAGAAAGACGCGGCGGCGCCAGTCCTTGCGCCGTGTCCGGGCCGGCCTCCCTGCACCATCGTGATCCCGCCGTACGCTGTCCGAGCTGCCCCTGGAGCTCCTGCGCCATACACCGGACCGCTTCCGCCTGCTCAGCACAACGGCTCCTGTTCGCGACGTTCTCCTGGCAGGGCAACGGCGGTTCGACAGGCTCATGGAGCCAGGGCGTCGTCAGCTTTCCCGGCCGGAGTACGAAGGGCCGCCGAGCAAGCGGAACGGGACCACGCGTGCCTCCACGACACCCAAGGCCTGCCCCGCGAACTCGTCGTCAGACTGAAGCCGTCGAGGCCATCGAGGCCGTCGAGACCGTCGTCGTAGCCCCTACTCCGTGCGCAGGGCCGTGGCCGTTCGGGCCTTGGCCGCCCAGCCCGCCGGGAGCAGCGCGCCCAGCAGGGCGATGACGATACCGGCCAGACCCAGCAGGACCAGTTGCAGGGGCTCGTACACGTCGAGGACGGATGTCGGCAGATCGGTGCCTGCGGCGTGTCCCATCACCGGGAGCACGAATCCATGCAGCGCGTACCCGGCGGGGACGCCGGCGAGGCCGCCGAGCACGCCGATGCCGGCCACCGAGGCGAGTACGAGACTCACGGTCTGCCGCGGCGACATGCCGAGCGCCTTGCACACGCCCAGGTCGTGGACGCGCTCCCGGGTGTCGAGGACGACGGAGTTGAGCACGCCGAGGCCGGCCACGGAGACGAGCATGAGGGTGAGGAGTACGGCCATCGCGTCGAGGATGAGGATGAAGTTTTCCTGTTCGGAGAGGGAGTTGGCCTCGGCGTCGCCGCCGAGGGGCCGTACCAGTCCGGCGAGTTTTCTGGCGTACTCGGCCGGGGAGACGCCCGGTTTCACTTCGACCAGGAAGAGCTTGGGGTCGGCCGCGGGGAATTCGGCGAGGTCTGCGTGGATTTCCAGTGTGTCGTCCGAGGTGTCGAAGGCTTCACCGACGATGCGCAGGGTGGCGGTCTCCTTCCCGATGGTCACTCGCACGGTGTCGCCGAGCTCGGTGCCGGTGGTTTCCAGGAAACGGGAGGGTACGACCACCTGGCCCGGGCCGGCGACCCAGTGGCCGGAGATCATCGCGTAGCTGCCGGCGCGCGAGTCGCCCTCGTAGAGGCTTGCCTGGACGGTGCCGGAGACTCCGGCCACAGTGGCTTCCTCCTGGGTGAGGCCGTAGTACGAGGCGGTGCCCTTCTGCGCTTCGATGGCGGCGCTCACCTTTGCCGGGTCGGCCTGAAGGGGATCCGGTGTGCTCTCCGCGGGGGGAGGTCCGCCGTTCGCGACGGCCGGGCCGCCGGTGAAGACGCTGACCGCGGCCCGGCTTTCGGGGTCCTGCGCCTTGCCGACCGCGTTCAGGGAGGACGTGAGCCCCACCGCGAAGGTGGCCGCAATCGTGCCGAAGGCCACCGCGAGCAACATCGCGAGCGTGCGGACCGGGTGGGTGAAGGGGCTGGCGAGGCCGTAGGTCACCGCCCGGGGCAGCGGCAGCCGTCCGGCAACGCGGTGTGCCCACTGGCCGCGTCCGGTGCGCGGTGCCCGGCCGACGGCGATGGCCTCGACCGTGCGCAGCCTGCCGGCCCGCAGCGCGGGGATCAGTGCCGCGATGCCCACGACGAGCAGCGCGCCGACGGGGACCACGACGTCCACCCACCAGGCGACCGACAGGGAGGCGGTGCCGTACGCCTGCTCGGTGTCGTCGAGGAGTGGCACAGCCAGCAGGTTTCCGAGGACGACCCCGAGTGCGATGCCGGCGGCTGCCGGAATGAGCGCCTGAGCGACGTAGGCACGCACGACTTCGCGTGGTGTGAAGCCGATGGCCTTGAGGATGCCGATCCTACGCAGGCTGGTGCCGACCGCGCCGCTGATGACGCTGCCGATGATGATCACCGACATGACGATGCCGAGGACGCCGAAAGCGATCAGAAACGGGATCGTCGGGGCCGCGCCATTGTCGGCGGCACGCTTGGTGTCCAGGTAGGAGTGGGTGCCCAGGAGCGCACCGGAGGGTACGGCGGCGGCGAGTTTCTTGCGGTCGGCGGTGATCTGCCCCTTCGTGTCCGCCGCGTCGAAGCGGTAGAGCATCTGACTCTTCACCGGGCTGTCCTTCGACGCCAGTGCACGCACCTGCCCGGAGGTCGCCCAGGCGTCGGCGGTCCTGCTGGCCGAGGTGGCGAAGCCGACGACCCTGAGGGTCGCGCTGTCCGCGGCGTCGGAGGTCTTCAGGGTGGAGCCGAGCTTGAAGGCGGGGCCCTGGAAGGAGGCGCTCAGCACGACCTCGCCCGCCTTCGCCGCCCACCGGCCCGACGTCAGGTCCAGGTCGTCCACATCGGCGTGCGGGCCGGGGCGCCCGACCAGGGTGATCGTCGGGCTCTTCCTGCCGTCCGAGTCCGTCCAGCGGAAGGTCGTGGAGGGGTACGGCCCCGCGCTCGCACTCACGCCTGCCAGCTGTGCGGTCGCTTCGAGCTGCTCGGTGCTCGCCTTGGCCGGGTCGAACTCGGCGGTGAGGTGCGCCCCGTTCTGCTGGGCGAAGGCGTGGTCGAAGGGCGCGTTCGCGGCGACCATGAGGGATCCGGCGACCACGGTCGCCGCCACGGCCATCATCGTCGCCACGGCGATCACCACGGTCTGCACCCGCCGCCGGCCCACCCCGGAGCGTACGACGCGGCGAAACGCGCCCGTGCCGAAGCCCTTCATCGGACGACCTGCGCGTGGGAGTCGAGAGCGACCTGGCCGTCGACCAGATGGATGGTGCGGCTCGCGCATGCCTCGGCCAGCGCCAGGTCGTGGGTGACGAGCACGATGGTCTGCCCGCCGCGGTGCAGATCGATCAGCAGCTCCCGTACGTCCTGGCCCGACGCGCTGTCGAGTGCGCCGGTCGGTTCATCGGCGAGCAGCAGCGCGGGCCGGTTGACCAACGCCCTGGCGACCGCCACGCGTTGGCGTTCGCCCCCCGAGAGCCGGCCCGGATAGGCGCGGGCGTGCTTGTGGATGCCCAGGACCTCCATGAGCTCTCCCGCCCGCGCCGCTGCCTTGCGCCGCGCGGTCCCGGTCAGCTGGGCGGGGAGCTGGATGTTGTCGGCGACGGTGAGGTCGTCGAGGAGGTTGAAGAACTGGAAGACCATACCGATCCGTTCCCGGCGGAACCGGGCCAGCGCGTGCTCGTTCAGCCGGTCGATCCGCTGCCCTGCAACGCTCACGGTGCCTTCGGTCGGCTTGTCGAGGCCGGCGACGAGGTTCAGCAGCGTGGACTTGCCGCTGCCGGAGGGGCCGGTCACGGCGAGGGCCTCACCCTGGGCGACAGCGAGGTCCAGCGGTCCTAGTGCGGGCGTACCGGCGCTGTCGTAGCGCTTCGCCACGCCTTTCAGTTCGATCACTTGAGTCATGGCAGGTGTCCGTCCTTGGGGTCGTGAAAGTCGTGAGGGTCATGAGGGCTGTGAGGGTCATGAGGGCTGTGAGGGTCATGCCTGTGCCGGCCCGGCGAACGTACGGACGGGTGCGGTCCGGGCGCGTCGGCCGCGGCACCGACATCCGGCCCTCCCCACGGAGGATCCGGTCACCGGGGTCATCCCTGCGAAGTACACCTGCAGGACGGTCCGTTGGCCGTGCAGGCGGACGCGCCGCCGGGCGGGGGGGACCGCACAATGAGCGGATGGACACGGAGAACCGGCGCGGATGGCGTCAGCAACTGCGCCACGGGGTGCGGCCGGAGGCGAAAGGCACCCCACTGTCGCGACGGGCGGTGCGAGCCGACGTGGTGCTGGCCATCCTGCTGACGGTCGTCGCGCTGGTTGTGGCGGCCCGTTACCCGGGCGACGGGCCGGTCCACGTCGGCACGAAGACCGAGTACGGGGTGCCGATCCCGCCCCGGCCCCCCGCACCCGGTGCACTGGTTGTGGACGACGGGGTCTCCGCTCCCCCCTGGCCCCTGGTCGTGCTGTCGGCGCTGCCGCTGGCGGCCCGGCGCCGATATCCGCTGGCCGTGTTCGGGGTGGTGCTCGGCGCGGCGCTGGCCATCGGCGACGAGGCCTCCTGGATCAACGTGCTGACCTGCGTCATCGGCGCCTACAGCGCCGTCATGTACAGCCGCCACCGGGCCGGGGCGACCGCCGGGCTCATCGTCGCCGCCGTACTCGCCGGCTTCGCGTTCCGGAAGACGGACCCCATACTGCCGGGATGGTCGAGCCCCGCGTTCGTCCTGCTCGTCGCCGGGACACTGGCCAGCGTCGTCCGCTTCTGGCAACGGCGGCTGGCGGCCAGCCGGGACCGGTTCGCCCGCCTGGAGCAGGCGCAGGAAGAGACGACACGCCAGGCCGTGGAGGAGGAACGGGCCCGAATCGCCGCCGAGTTGCACGACGTCGTGACCCACAATGTGAGCGTGATGGTCATCCAGGCAGGTGCGGCACGCAAGGTCATGGACGCGGCACCCGAGCGGTCGAAGCAGGCGCTGCTGGCGGTCGAAGCCGGCGGCCGGGCCGCGATGGCCGAACTACGGCATGTGATGGGCCTGCTGGCCGCCCCTGACACCGGCCGCCCGGACTCGCCCGCCGACGCCCTGGAGCCGCAGCCGGGCCTGGGACAGCTCGACGCCCTGATCGAGCGGGTACGCGCCGCCGGAACACCGGTCGGCACCTCGTTTTCGCTGCCCCCGGACCCACTGCCGCCCGGCGTGGACCTCGCCGCGTACCGCGTCGTACAGGAGGCCCTCACCAACACGATCAAACACGCACCCGGAGCCGACGCCTCTGTCACGATCCGCTGCGCCGGGGACCGGCTGAAGATCGAGGTCACGGACACCGGCACCGTCCGCGACGTCCCCCCACCGGACGGCAACGGCCGCGGACTCATCGGGCTGCACGAGCGGCTGAAGGTATACGGCGGTGAACTGACAGCCGGTCCGACCCTCACCGGGGGCTACCGGATCACGGCCGACATCCCGTGGCGGACCACGTGAACCGGCCGGCGCTGCGCGCCGTCATCGCCGATGACCAGGCCCTCGTACGGTGCGGCTGCGCAATGATCCTGGCCGCGGACGGCATCGAAGTGACAGGGACAGACTCATCCAGGCCCACACGGTCTGGTACACCCTGACCCCGAGCGAGCAGTGACGCGGACGCAGAGGCCGTCGCGGGCACCGTACGACCTTCGCCCGTGGCCGTCTCGGCGGTCGTTGTCGCCTTCACCACGTCGACGGCGACCGCCCCGCTCCCGGCACTGCGAGCTGTCTTTTTGGTCCCCGGACCCGACCGCCGCCCATACCGCGAGTTGAGCAGGGCTCCCCAGGCGCGACTATATACGTGTATACTACATGTATATACGGCGCCGGTCCACGAAGGACGCCGGCGGCAGAACCAGGGAAAGAGCCGGATGCCAGGAACAGTGACGGACGGCCATCAGATCGACGCCGACCGCATCGAGCGCCCACAGAGAGCCGCTGCGGCAAGGACCCTTACTGAGGCCTTGTGGTTTCCGGCGGCCCTCTTCCTGGGCTTTCTGTTCTGCTTCGCCCCGGCCCTCCACGCACCACAGCCACACCACGCGAAGGTGGTGGTCGTCGGCCCCGCACTCGAACGCCAGGTCGACACCGCTCTGCAGCGGCACTATCCGGGCGGCTTCGACATCACCGCCGTGGCGGATGCCCAGGAAGCTCGACGGGCGGTACTGGACCGGGACGCCGTGGCGGGGTTCACGGGCGGACGCAGCCCCGTCCTGTACGTGGCGAAGGCCAATGGCATGTCCCTCGAGCAGGCGTTGACCAAGGCTTTCACCTCAGTCGCGCCCGAACACGGCAGGCAGTTGGCGGTGCGGGACGTGGCGCCCACCGTCAGCAAGGACCTGATGGGCACGACCCTGGTCTACTTCGGGATCGCCTGGAGCATTCCGGGCTACATCCTGGCGACGACCCTGCTGCGCGCGGTGACCTTCAACCGGCCGAGGAAGCTGCTGACGATCATGGGCGTCGCAGCCCTGTTCAGTATCGTCGGCTACCTCGTCGGCACAGGGCTCGGATACCTCCCCGACAAACCCTGGGCCATGGCAATCGCCTTCCTGCTCACCACGGCGGTGGCCACGTTCGCCTCCGGCCTGGCGCCTTTCACCAAGCAGTTCTTCCCCGCGGTGGGTATGGGCTTGTTCATCGTACTGAGCATCCCCACCAGCGGCGGTGTCGCACCCGCCCCGCTGCTGCCGACGTTCTTCCAGTACGTGCACGCGGTCATGCCCCTCGCAAACGCCGTGGACGCCCTGCGTGGAGAGCTGTACTTCGACGGCGCAGGAGTCCTCAAGCCCGTCCTCGTGCTGTGTGCGTGGATCGCAGCCGGCGCCGCACTGCTGGGGCTCGATGCATGGCGGCACCGCCGCACCTCCGTCGGACCGGATGCGGCGAGCGAGCAGGAGGACGTCACCGAACCGCCGGTCGACGATCCCTCTCTGGAGACGCCCACACCGACCGCTCTGCCCGTCCACGCTCACCACTTCGGCGAGCCCGTGCCGGCTCTGGTCGGTACCGTCAGCGATGCCGAGCAGCAATCCATAGGCCACGCCATAGTGACTGTCATGGATGCCAAGGGGCACCAGTTGGTGTCCACCGCGACGAACACGAACGGGGAGTACGCCGTAACCGGGCTTCCCGAGGGGTATCTGAGCATCGTCGTGTCGTCCTCGGGCCGGAAGCCCGTGATCCAGCGGAGGCTTCTGCGGTCCGGCAGCGTCATCCGCGCCGACTTCGCCCTGCACGACCGCCACGCGACGCCGCCCCGGACGTCCGGCACATAGCAGGCGGCGGCCTTCGGAGGACGAACACACAGCCTCCGGAGGCCGCCGCTGACCAACCCTCCTTGACACGCGCGGGCTTGGGACTCCATACGACGGGCGATGCCGGCCCGCAGCGCCTTCTTGTCGATCTTCCCTACCTTCCCGACCTTCGTGGCCGCGAGCTCGTCCACGATCACGAGGCGTTCACTGCGTCACCCCGCGTCGTCGCAGGATGGATTCTCAGCCGGCCGGAGACTCTCACTGAGACCGACCGCCTTCGACTCAAGGCCGTCCTTGCCCACTGCCCCGCGCCCGCTTCGAACAGGAACTCGCGCCGAGCCGGATTGACCTCCGCCGCGGCCATCGCCCCGAGTGGGTCGATCAACTCGCCCCGCTGGTCACTCGACAGCCTGGTGACCAGGTGGGCGACGCCCTCGAGGATCTTGACGGCGTCGTCCGGATCCGTCTGCTCGTCCTCACTGCCGTCGATGAACCACAGGACGTCGACCAGAGCCCTGCTCGGCATCGGCGGGGCGGCTGCGGCCTGGGGTCACCCAAGCGCGGCATGGACGCCGCTCCGAGCCCCGCCAAGTCGTTCGCCTCCGCTTCTCTCGGGGTGCTCGGCTGTGAAGTGGTCAGGCAAGGGAGTCTCCGAAGCAGGCAGCCTCGGGGGGCGGGGTGGGAAGGTCGTCGAGGAGCCCGGCGCTCGGCACGAAGAAGAGGCCGCCGGTCACGGCCCTGGAGAAGTCGAGGATGCGGTCCGTGGTGCCGGGTGGATCGCCGATGAACATGTTGCGCAGCATTCGCTCCGTCACCGCGGGCGTCCGCGCGTAGCCGATGAAGTAGGTACCGAACTCACTGCGGCCGACCTGTCCGAACGGCATGTTCTCCCGCACGATCTTCTGCTCGGCGCCGTTGTCGTCGACGATCGTGTTGAGCGCAACGTGCGAGTCGGCCGGCTTGACGTCGTCGGGCAGTTCGACGTTGACCGACCTGGTGCGGCCGATGACGTGCTCCTGCTGCTCGACGGTCAGCGACGTCCAAGCCGCCATGTCGTGCAGGTACTTCTGCACGATCACGTAGCTGCCGCCCCGGAACGGCGGGTCCTCGTCGCCGATGAACACGGCCTCGGCCGCCGCCCTGCCCTCGGGGTTCTCGCTGCCGTCGACGAATCCGAGCAGGTCACGTTCGTCGAAGTACTTGAAGCCGTGCACCTCGTCGACGACCGTCACCGCGGTGCCGAGCCTGTCCACGATCAGCCTGGCCAGTTCGAAGCAGAGATCCATGCGTCGGGCCCGCAGATGGAAGAGCAGGTCTCCCGGCGTCGCGGGCGCCCGGTGGCGAGGGCCCTTCAGGGGCCGGAAGGGGTGCAGTTCGCGCGGCCGCGGTCCGCCGACGAGACGGTCCCATGCCTCGGAACCGACGCCGACGACACAGGTGAGGCCGTCATCGGGGGAACGGAACGCCACGGAGCGAGTCAGACCCGCCAGGTCCTGGAGCCCCTCGTGCACGGTCGCCTCACCACCGGGGGCCACGGTGGCCACCAGGAAGACCGCCGCCCTGGAGGGCGGCGTGACGACGGGCTGGGACGTGGCCATGAGACTCCCGACGGGTAATGAGCCGCAAAAGGAGTAGCGAAGTACAGCGTCAGAGTAGCCGCGCGTGAACCGGGGTGCAGCGCGGCGGCGCGACGGCACACCCCCATGAAATATCCGGCACCGCCCAGTCCCCCGAAAGCCGAAGCGGGCGGGGGCGGGTATCAGCGGGCCGAGCGTCTCTGATCAGCTAAGTGATCCTGTGTCAGACGTGGTGTCTGGCAACGGGTTTTCCCATCGTGGGCGGGTGGCGTGAGCGTGCAGGTGGAATGCCGTGCCCATGCTGCCCCGCGTGGCCGGTGTCGGCTGGATGGGGATCCCCCGGACTGTGGCCGGGGGCGGGTGTGCTGATCGTCGTCATGCCCTGGTGCCGGTGGGCTGCGCGGGGCAGCCGCAGCCGGCCCGGATGGGGGTCCCCCCGGCTCGAGCGCAGCCGAGAGTTGGGGGAGCGTGTCCCTCCGGACGCCGGCCCGCCGGACCCGAAGGTCTGGCGGGGGAGGACGCCCTGCGTCGCCTGGGCGCGGGGCGTGTGGTGTGTCGCCGGGTGGCGCAGGTCTTCGGTTCCGGTTACCGGGGAAGCTCTCGGTCGTCGTCGGCCAGCCCCGCACGCGACCCCACCGAGTTCTTCCGCGCGCCCCGCTGAACGCCGAGGCGAGCAGGCGTACATGAGGCTGTCCTCCGACGCCGCCGGCCATGCCGGACGTTCGTCACAGGAGCCGGACGAGGGCGGCCGCGGAAGGGCTTCCGGGCGCCGCCTGGTAGACGATGATCACTTGCTGTTCTGCGCCCCCTACGGTGAGCGCCTGCCGCCGCAGGGCAAGCTCTCCGACCACCGGGTGCACGAACCGCTTGAGTTCATCACGAGAGGGCCGCGCGTCGTGCCGCGCCCAGAGGCTGCGGAAGTCGTCGTTCGCCTCCAGTTCGGCGACGAGACGCGCGGTCCTCGGGTCGCGCGGGTCGGCCTCGGCTCGCAGGGCAGCGACGGTCTGCGCGGCGATCTCCGGCCAGTCGGGGAGCAGTTGACGGATGTCAGGGTCGAGGAACATGTCCCGGGCCAGGTTGTGCCCGGGCTCGTACATCGGTGCCAGCGCGCGAGCTTGTTTGTTCGCCGCCAGCACGTCGAACCGTCGGTTGCGCACGTACGCCGGACTGCCCACCCACGTGTCGAGCAACTGGTGCACGTCCTCGGTCTCCGCGTGCTGTACCGGATGCGAGGCGGCGAGCACGAACATGTGCGCCGAGGTGTCGACGTCCAGCTCCAGTGCTCGCGCGAGCGCCCGCAGCACCTGCGTGACGGGTGCCGGTCGACGCCTTGTTCCAGCCGAGTCAGGTACGGCTCGCTGATACCGGCCAGCCGGGCCGGCTCCTCCCGGCGCAGCCCTGCGACCCGGCGCCGACCAGAGGCGGGCACGTCGCGCGAAGGCGGCACCTGCCCCCGCCGGGCCTTCAGGAACTCCCCCAGGACGTTGTCGGTCTCCATGGCCGGCTGGAACGCCTGGCGCCCCCTCGCCACCAGAGCGTGAGCACCGGGGCACCGCATCTCGCCCGGGACAGTCAGCCTGTCTCTCACCCATACCGGGTGAACGTCGGAGTCCGCTGATCTTCATCAGCCGGTCGAGTACGAGGTGGGCCGCGCCCAGCGTCAGCGTTCCGGGCAAGCGTGAGGGCGGTGGGCCATCTACCGGTCCCCATGAAGGGGACGCAGTTCGTAGGGTGGTCCAACCCAGTGAGGCAGCGAGGCCCGCAGCGCACACCCATTTGGTGCAGGTGCGGCGAAGAGCCCGGTCGTCGAAGCGGCCGCCGACCGCATGCGCAGCATGCCTGCTGTTGCCCGCGGGTCGTCGAACCCACCATGCGCACATGTGCGGCGGGTGAAATGTGGCTGCCGCCGGATGCCTGGCCAGATGGCAGCAACGCATCGCCGGAGTGAAGCTTGGAAGCCGAAGCGAGTAGTGGAGGAGCGGTGGGCAATCTGGTCGTCGTAGGAGTGGATGGCTCGTCATCGAGTCTTGCCGCGGTGGAACAGGCCGCCTCGGAAGCCCAGCGGCGTCGTGCGGAGCTGCGTGTGGTGCACGCCTTCAGCTGGCCTGTCAGGCCCATGTATGCGCCGCTGGACCCGTCGCCGCTCAATCGCCTGGTGCACGAGGCTGCGCAGCATGCCCGGAGCGTGGCGCCTGAGCTGGAGGTCGCCGAGGCCGTGGTGACCGGCGACGCGGTGGCGGTGCTGGAGGCCGAATCACGAGCCGCGGACCTGGTGGTCATCGGCTCCAGGGGTACGGGGGGCTTCATCGGCATGCTGCTGGGATCAACGGCGGTGTCCCTGGCCTCACACGGCCAGTGTCCGGTGATGGTGGTCCGCGAGGAACCGGCCGGCGCCGGGCCGATCGTGCTGGCCGTCGACGGCTCCTCAGTCGGCGAGAAAGCGGTCGATTTCGCCTTCTCCGAGGCGGCGCTGCGCGGGGCTGAGATCGTGGCCGTGCACGCGTGGCTGCCGGACTATGCGCCGCCCGGCACGGGCACTGAGAGCGCGGAGCGTCTGCTGGCTCAGGCAGTTGCCGGCCGCACGGAGAGATATCCGGACGTCACGGTCAGACTCGAGGTGGTGAGCGGTGAAACCCGCGAAGCTTTGATCGAGGCGAGCAGGACTGCCCAGCTCCTGGTCGTCGGAGCCAGGGGGCGCGGCGGTTTTGCCGGACTGCTCCTGGGTTCGGTGAGCCAGGCACTGCTGCACCACGCGCACTGCCCCGTCACAGTCGTCCGCGGCAAGGCATGACCAGCCCCACGCGGTGAGAGCCGCCTCTTGCATGAGCTCTCTCCCGTCAGACGAAGACAACGTTGCATGCCGTGCGCGCAGGCCAGTCCACTTCACCACGGTGGCTCTACCGTCGGCGCGGTCGGGTCGCGAGCAGGCTCCGCCCTTGGGACAGTGACAGAGCGAGCGGCCGATGCCGGCCGCCGGATGCCCGGGCCGATTCGAGTTGACACGCCGATGCTGCGGCGGCGGTGTGCCAGGAAGAAGGACAGACAGGTGAAGGCATTCGTGATGAAGGAGATCGGGCGTGTGGGATTCATGGAGAAGCCCGTTCCGCAGCCGGGTCCGGGCGATGCTGTCGTACAGACCACCCGAGCCCTGATCTGCACGTCCGACTCCCACACCGTCCAAGGCGGCATCGGTCCGCGAGAGAACCTCACGCTGGGCCACGAAGCGGTAGGCATCGTGCATGCCGTGGGCAGCGAGGTGAAGGACTTCCGGCCCGGCGACCGTGTGCTGGTCGGCGCCATCACCCCCGACTGGGGTGACCCGGCCTCTCAGAACGGGTACCCGTCGCAGTCCGGAGGACCCCTCGGAGGCTTTAAGTTCGCGAACTCCAAGGACGGGGTATTCGCCGAATATTTCCACGTGAACGATGCCGATGCCAATCTCGCGAAAATCCCCGACACCATCAGTGATGAAACCGCGGTCTACTGCGCTGACATGCTGTCGACCGGCTTCATGGGGGCGGAGAAGGGGAACATCCCGATCGGCGGAACCGTGGCTGTCCTTGCCCAGGGCCCCGTGGGTCTGATGGCGACCGCGGGTGCCAGGCTCCGCGGTGCCGGCCTTGTCATCGGAGTCGAGTCCGTTCCCGATCGGCAGAAACTCGCGCGCACGTACGGAGCGGGCGAGATCGTCGACTTCACCAGGGAGAACGTTGTAGAGCGGATCCTTGAGCTGACGCGGGGCGAGGGAGTCGACACCGCCATCGAGGCGCTTGGCGCGGACGGGACGTTCCAGACCGCGGTCAAAATCACGAAGCCCGGGGGTACGGTCTCCAATGTCGGCTATTTCGGAGAGGGAGAATTTGTGCGCATCCCCCGGGTCGAGTGGGGTGTTGGAATGGCCGACAAGACGATCGCGACGGGACTGTGCCCTGGAGGCAGGTTGCGCATGGAGCGACTGCTGCGGGTGCTGGAAGCACAACTTGTCGATCCCTCGCACTTGACGACCCACGAATTTCACTTCAACGACATGGACCGGGCATTCGAGGTCTCCGACAAGAAACTCGACAACGTCGTTAAAGTAATGATCGCCTTCTAGCCGGATGGGTCGGTGGCCAACTCGGCGCTGCAGAAAGAGATACGGCATGCACGACCCCGACCCCCCTTTCCGGCCGGTGCGCCGGCGGGAGGGCTATCTGCCGCTGGAGGATCTCGGCCTCATCGGGGACGGCGCGACGGCTGCGCTGGTCGGCCTCGACGGTTCCATTCCGTGGATGTGCCTTCCCCGCTTTGATGCTGACCCTCTGTTCTGCGGCTTGCTGGACCGCGCACGCGGCGGGCATTTCACCCTGGCTCCGGAGGAGCTGGTCGAGGCGCGGCAGCGCTACGAACCTGACACCGGGGTGCTGACGACCGAGTTGCGCAGCGCCACAGGCCTGGTCCGCGTCACCGATGCGCTGGTCCTGCGCTCCGGGGCCGACCTCACTGATGACGCCCCTGCCGACCGAGCCGAGCTCGTCCGTACGGCTGTGGTCCTGGACGGGACCGTACGCCTGCGGATGGACCTGGAGCCGCGGGGCGGCGGGCAGGCGCAGGCGTTGTTCAGCGGGCTGGAGGTTCGACCGTCTCGGCGGCCGGACTTGCGGCTCCATCTGCGCTCCAACCGTCCCCTGACCGGTCTGCACTGCACCCATGACCTGCGCCAGGGTGAACGCCTCGATCTCGTGCTGTCCTGGGGCCGCTTCCACCGCCATCACCGGTTCGACGCCGACGCGATGCTGCGGAGCACCGCCGGCGCATGGCGCCGCTGGATGGGACATTTCCAGTACCACGGTCCTGAGGAGCCGCTGGTCCGTCGCGCGGCGATCACACTGAAACTGTGCGACGACTGGGCCAGCGGCTCGCTCGTCGCGGCACCCACCTCCTCCCTGCCCGCACCGATCGGCGGGATCCGCAACTGGGATTACCGCTATGCCTGGATCCGGGACGCGGCCTTCGCCGTGTTCGCGCTGCGCCGCATCGGCTTCGGCGGGGAGGCCGACGCCTTTCTCGGATGGGTTCTCGACGCCTTCGAGTCCAGTCGGCGGCCCCGGATCATGTACGCCCTCGACGGCAGCCTGGTGCCCGACGAGGTGGAGGACACCGAGTTGGAGGGCTATCAGCGCTCCACTCCGGTGCGCTGGGGCAACGGAGCCGCCGACCAGCGTCAGCACGACGTCTACGGCGAGATCCTGGACTGCGCCGACCAGTGGCTTCGCCTGGGCGGGGACATCCAGCCGACGCTGTGGGCCAACCTCGCCAAGCTGGCCGACGCCGCAGGACAGGCGTGGCGACAGCCGGACCAGGGGATCTGGGAGGTGCGCAACGAAGGCCGGGTGTTCACGTACTCGGCCGGGATGTGCCAGGTGGCCCTGGACCGGGCTGCGACGATCGGCGAGAGGCTCGGCCTGCCCGGAAAGGTCGCCGAGTGGCGAGCTTTGGCCAACGAGCTTCGCCGGCTCATCCTCGAGAGGTCCTGGGACGAGGAGGCGCAGACCCTGAGCGCGCATCTCGACGGCGGCGGCGCTGTCGATGCCAGCCTGCTCGCGCTTCCGCTGCGCCAGGTTGTCCCGGCCGATCACCCGCGGATGGTGGCCACCGCAACGGCCGTCGCCGAACGTCTGTCGGCCGGTGACGGCCTGCTCTACCGCTACCTGCACGATGAGTCACCCGACGGTTTGGCCGGCGACGAGGGCGCCTTCGTGCTGTGCAGCTTCTGGCTGGTCGACAACCTGGCCGCCCAGGGTCGGGTCGACGAGGCCGAGACGCTGTACGCCTCGTTGTGTGCGCGCGCGAGCCCGCTCGGGCTGCTGTCGGAGCAGATCGACCCGTCCACTGGAGCGTTCATGGGCAATTTCCCTCAGGCATTCAGCCACATCGGGATCACCGCCAGTGGTGTGAACCTCGCTCGAGCGAAAGCAGGCGTCAACGCATGATCAACCGGCTCGTGATCTTCGGAGCGACGGGTGACCTCAGCGCACGCTACCTACTGCCGGCACTGGTCGCGCTGAGGGAGGCAGGGGTCCTCGGCGACCACTTCCAATTGACGGGCGCGAGCCGGGAAGAGTGGGACGGCGCACGGTACCGGGAATGGGTGACCGCGCAGATCGACCGCCATGCCATGCACTGTCCCGCCGACGCCAAGGCAGCGATCGCGGGCGCTGCCCGCTATCAACGGGCCGACGTCACGGACCCCGCTGACGTTGCCTCAGTCATTGCCGGTGAGGGTCCCGTCGTCGTCTACCTCGCCCTCCCCCCGGCTCTCTTCCCCGCCGTGGTGACCGCTCTGCACCAGGCGGGCCTGCCCGCAGGGAGCCGGATCGTGCTGGAAAAGCCCTTCGGTGAAGACCTGGCCGGCGCACAGGAGCTGAACCGACTGTTGGCCGACCTGGTACCCGAGCAGGCCGTGTTCCGGGTCGACCACTTCCTGGCCATGACGACCGTCCAGAACGTGCTCGGCAGTCGGCTCGCCAACCGCGTGCTGGAGCCCATCTGGAACAGCACCCACATCTCCGAGGTGGAAATCGTCTGGGACGAGACTCTCGCGCTGGAAGGCAGAGCCGGCTACTACGACACCGTCGGGGCGCTCAAGGACATGGTGCAGAACCACCTACTGCAGGTGCTCTGCCTGGTGGCCATGGAACCGCCCATCACCCTCGGCGAGCGTGACCTGCGCGACCGGAAGGTCGATGTGCTTCGGTCCGTGCGGCTGCTCACGGAGCACGACGTCGTGCAGCGCACCCGCCGCGCGCGCTACCTGCCCGGCCGGATCGGTGATCACGACATTCCCGCATACGCCGACGAGGAGGGCGTGAGCCCGCAGCGCCGTACGGAAACCTTCGCCGAGGTGGAACTGGAACTGGACAGCTGGCGCTGGGCCGGGACGACATTCCGGCTCCGCAGCGGCAAAGCACTCAAGACGGACCGCAAGGAGGTCGCGGTGCGCTTCCGCTCCGTCCCTCACCTGCCCTTTGGCCACAGCGGAGAAGCCCAGCCCAACGTGCTTCGCTTCGGACTGGAGCCAGAGGGGCTGATCCTGGACCTGACGGCCATCGGTTCCACGGCCCACGCCCTTACGCCGCTGTCGCTGACCGCGCAGATGGAACCACCCGACCTGCCGGCCTACGGACGGCTCCTGCTGGATGTCCTCAACGGGGATCCCGCCCTGTCCATCCGCAGCGACGAGGCCGAGGAAGCGTGGCGGGTTCTCGCACCTGTACTCGCCGCCTGGGAGAGGGACCTCGTTCCACTGGAGGAGTACCCGGCCGGCTCGGACGGGCCACCGCCACGTCAGCCATACGCAGCCGGCCGACTGCGGGAGGACCTGCTCCACGAAGGGGTGGCCCCATCGGGCGATGTGTGACGGCCGGTCTGGGCGCCGGCACCGGCGCACCGGCCGCTTCAAGCCGGCACCGGCGCGCCGGCCGCTTCAAGCCGGCACCGGCGCGCCGGCCGCTTCAAGCCGATTGCCGCCGCCCGACTCGCCAACAGCCGTGCCCGACCACTCGTACCCGGCGAGTCCCGGGGCCTCTCCCCCGCGGGCAGGTCCGGTCCTCGACACCATCGCCCTGAACGGCAATACAACCGCCGCCGCGCCAGTCATCGAAGGAAAGCACCGTGATGTCGCCCAGCATCCACCCTCGCTCCTGGTGCATCGTGGTCAGCGGGGTCTCCGGGTCGGGCAAGACCACGGTGGCCCGGCTGCTGGCGAAGCGGCTGGACATTCCCTTCGCCGAGGCGGACGACTTCCACCCACCGGCCAACATCGCCAAGATGTCGGCCGGTGTCCCGCTGGACGACGCCGACCGTCAGCCCTGGCTGGAGGCCGTAGGCCGCTGGCTGCACGAGCACGACACCGCCGACACCGGTGGCGTGGTCGCCTGCTCCGCACTGAAGCGACGCTATCGGGACACCCTGCGAGAAGCCTGCCCGGGCGCCTTCTTTCTGCACCTGACAGCCAGTCACGAACTACTGGCAGAGCGGCTGGGCCGGCGCACCGGCCACTTCATGCCGAGATCGCTCCTCGACTCGCAGATCGCCGCCCTCGAACCCCTCGGACCGGACGAGCGAGGAGCCGAGCTCGACGCAACGCCGGCTCCCGACACCATCGTCGACCTGGCCGCACGCCTGCTGCCGTGTCAGTAGAAGGGCCGAGCTTCTGCCGCAGGACCCCTGCCCCGCTGCGTCGGGGCCGGTTGGACACAGGGCTGCGGCCGACGACACACCGCCTGGCCAATCGCACGATGACGACGCCGCTGACGCTCAGTTACACGTGAGCAGTCTGACCGCAGGTCGACGCTCAGGGCGTCCCCAAAAAGCCGAACAGTTCTTTGCGAAGAAGTCTTCGCGAAGAACTGTTTGCGGTCTAGAGTGCGCGACATGACTGACACAGACGCGGAGCCGAAGGGCCCGCAAGTCGAAGCGGACGCGGTTGTTCTTGATGCCAAGGGGCTGCGCGCCCTGGCGCATCCGGTGCGCGTGCAGTTGGTCGGGCTGCTGCGGAAGTACGGCCCTTCGACGGCTACCCGTCTCGCGGAGCGACTGGGCGTGAATTCCGGCACGGCCAGCTACCATCTGCGCCAGCTCGGCGCGGCCGGGTTCGTCGAGGAGGACACGGAACGCGGCAACGCGCGAGAGCGCTGGTGGCGTTCGGTGCACCGAAGGACGTGGTTCAACGACCTGAATCTGGCCGACCGGGAACCCGAGGCCGCGCTGGCCTACCTGCAGTCCGTCGCCGCCACCTACACGCTTCGCACTCAGCAGACGCTCAACGAGCTTCAGACGATGCCCCGCGCATGGCGGGACAACTTCGACATGAGCGACTGGGGCCTGCGGCTCACGCCCGAGGAAACCGCCACCCTGTACCAGGAATTGAGGGAAGTCATCGCCCGCTACCGGCCGGATAACCCCGAGGCGGCGGCGCGGGCCCCCGAGGGAGCCGAGCGGGTCGGCGTCATCACGCAGATTCTGCCTGAACCGGATGCGCTCGCCCCGTCAGCGGGCGCGTCCAGCCCTCAGAAGGCGACAGGGACGGAGACGTCGTGATGGCGGACGCCCCAGGCACCGACGACATATCCAGCAGGCGGTCCTTACGGCCGCTGGGCGGGGTGCTGGCGGCCATGGCCGTGTCGCTCACCGGCACCCGGGTCTCGGCCGTTGCCCTGCCTTGGTTCGTGCTGATCACAACCGGCAGCGCCACCCAGACCGGACTGGTCGCCTTCTGTGAGATGACTCCCTACGTGGTGGTCAAGGCGTTCTCCGGGCCACTGGTCGACCGGATCGGCCCACGGGCCGTTTCCTGGACCACCGATCTGGCCAGCGCCACCGCGGCCGCCGCGGTTCCCCTGTTGCACACCTTGGACCAGCTGTCTTTTCCCCTGCTGCTGGCCCTGGTCGCGTTGATCGGCGCGGCCCGCGGCCCCGGCGACCTCGCCAAGGAGGTCATGGTCCCGGAGGCGGCCGAGCGCAGCGGGGTGCCGCTGGAGCGGGCCACCGGTCTGACCGGCGTGACCGAGCGGCTCGCATCCACCATCGGCCCGGCGGCCGGCGGTTCCCTGGTGACGCTGCTGGGCCCCCTGACAGGGCTTGTCGTCAACGCGGGCTGCTTCGCTCTCGGATCGGTGATCATCGGACTGGCACTGCCTCGGGGCATGGGGCATGCAGTCGAGGAAGACTCCTCGCAGGCGGGGGCCACGGGACCGGGTTACTGGCGACGATTCGGCGAGGGTTTCACCTTCCTGCGTGGCGAGCTGTTGCTGCTCACCGTCATCGTCATGGTCGGAATCACCAACCTGCTGGACGCGGGGTTCGCCACGGTGCTCTTGCCCGTCTGGGCCAGAGAGTCCGGCAACGGGCCGACTGCGATCGGCCTGACGGGCAGCGTGATGGGAGCCGCGGCGGTCGGTGGGAGCCTGATCGCCGCGATGGCCGCGCACCGGCTGCGGCGCCGGGTGGTGTTCTTCACCGGATTCCTGTTGGCCGGAGCGCCGAAATTCCTGATCCTCGCTTTCGATGCGCCGATGGGTGCGGTGCTGGCCGTGTTCGCGGTCAGTGGATTCGGTGCGGGCTTCCTCAACCCGGTGCTCGGGGCCGTCCTCTTCGAGCGGGTGCCGCGCCGGATGCTGGGCCGGGTCAGCGCGCTCGGTGACTCGCTGGCCTGGGCCGGTATCCCGCTGGGTGGGCTGATCGCCGGGATCTCGGTGGCGTCCGCCGGACTCATGCCGGTGCTGCTCGCCGGCGGGGCCGCGTACTTCCTCACCACGAACCTGACTGCGCTCAGGCCGGAGTGGCGGGAGATGGACCGCATGGGCCGGCGAGTCCGGCAGCCTGAGGAAGACGGTCAGTCGACCGGTGCGAATCTCACGGCATGACGCTTCGGGGTGGGAGGGGCAGGCCCTCGAATACGTGACGGGTACCTACGTGACGGATGCGGTCCCGCACCGGCCCGTAAGCCGCCTCTCAGCGCGTCCCCGGTGCAGCGACGGCCAGGACGCGGTCCCGGAGCACCGGCAGACGGGTGCGGTATGCCGCGACGTCCCTCATGTCGAAAACTTCCGTCAGGGTCTGCTCGCCGTCGCCCGCTCCGGCGAGCACGTCGCCCCAGGGGTCGACGATCATGCTGTGTCCGGCCTGACGCACTCCGCCGTGCTCGCCCGCGGCCACGCACGCCAGGAGGAAGACCTGCTCCTCCACCGCCCTGGTACGGGCGAAGAGCCGCAAGTGCTCCAGCCGCTCCGCAGGCCACGCCGCCGGCACGGCCACAATGTCCGCTCCGGCATCGATCAGAGACCGGAAGAGTTCCGGAAACCGCAAGTCGTAGCAGATGGCCAGGCCGAGCATTCCGAAGTCCGTGGGAACGGTGACGATCTCGCGTCCGGCCCCGAGGAGGACCGCCTCCCCGGTGTCGAAGCCGTACCGGTGGATCTTCCGGTAGTGGCCGCGCAGCGCGCCGTCGCGGTCGAAGACGAGCGCAGTGTTGTAGAGGGTCCCGTCACTGTCGCGTTCGACGATCGATCCGGCGTGAAGCCATACTCCGGCCCGGCGCGCCGCGGCGGACATGGCCTCGGCTGTCGGACCGTCCAGTCCTTCCGCGCCGTCGGCCCACGCCTCGTAGGCCCAGGCTCCGACCGTCCACATTTCCGGGAGCATCACCAGGTCGTCGCCGGCCCGTTCGAGGACGAGGGCGGCGGCGCGCCTTCTGCGCTCTTCCGCAGTCTCGGACGCCTCCACGGAAAGCTGAATGAGCGACGCACGCATGGCCCTGGCCTATCTCTGTGTCCTCGCTTATTTCTTTACACAACAACAGTTACCCAGAAAGCGAGGAAAGGAAATTCGAGGGAACACAAACAATCATATTTCTCCATGCCTCGTGCACCCGTCTACCGCTCCGGCAATCGGCGGTACGGGACCGTCACCACACGCTCCTCCGGTCGGAGGAGACTGGCCGGGATCACCGGTGAGGGGCAGGCGGAAGACGCACGGAGCGGTCCTGGAGGCGTGCGTCGAGTGGTCCATCGGTCATGGACACCACCTAGTGTCTCGTGATCCTGTTCATGGAACCTGAGGCTTCTGTGATCGTTGAGTTCAGAGGCTGCCGAGGTACTGCGCCGATCCCTGCATGCCCATACGCCGGAGCTGGAGCTTCGGGTGGAGCACCTCGTGGGCGAGGTCGGGACGGTGGACGTTGATGACGTCCTCGATCAGCCGGTTGACGACGGCCTTCGGATCGTTCGACACGTTGGGTCCTCTCCAAGAACGTGACAGCCCGAGAGGCCGTCAGTTGGATGGCGGGCGGCCCTCTGCGGGCGGCCCGTCGTGTACTCCTGGTGCTGCCACCGCGGCCAGACGAGCCCGCGCGGCAGCCTGGATCTCGGACGGGCCGCGAGCCCACTCGAGCCCGCGGCCGACCACGGTGGCCACCGGCCGGTCCCAGCCGGAGCGCACCAGGACCGGACGGTGGATGCCGAGTTCCGCGCGTGCCCAGCCCGGGAGCAGCCCCACGGCGGCGTTCATCAGCAGGCCCGCGACCAGCCGTTCCCGCCCAGTACGACCGAAGCCTCGAAGGAACCGCAGGGCTTCCAACGCGGCGGGGGTGACCTGGAGTTCGGGGCGCACGCGGGCCAGATAGCGGGTGACCTCGCGTGTGCTGCGCGGCACCTCCACCGCGCCCAGCGCCTCGGCGACGGGGGCGACCTGCGCGTAGTAGGTGCCGCACTCCGCCGGGGTGAGCCGCGAACGGCGCTGTGCGTAGACCTGGTATCCCGTCAGGAAGCTGTACGCCTCGGCGGTGTGCACCCAGGTCAGCAGCTCGGGGTCGTCCGCGCGATACGGCCGGCCGTCCGGTGCGGTCCCGTGCACCTGGGTGTGGATCCGCCGCACCAGGTCGATCGCTTCCCGCGCCGCCTGCTCCGAGCCGAAGGTGGTCGTGGTGATGAACCGCGCGGTGCGGATGAGGCGGCCGATGGGGTCGGTGCGGAAGTCCGAGTGCTGGTCGACCCCGGCCATCGCCAGCGGATGCAGGGACTGCAGCATGAGCGCCGCGAACCCGCCGGTGAGCATCCCCGTCGGATGGCCGTGCACCCGCCATGCGGGGCTGTCCGGGGCGATCCCGAGCAGTCCGGGATCACCGGGCGGCCCCGTGTAACGCTCCAGTTTGAGCTCTCCGCCGTGCACGGTCGCCTTGAGCTCGTCCGCAATTCGGGTGCGCAGTCCCACCGGTACCTCCATGATCTTCGATGACGCGTCACACGGGAGCGGGTTTACGCCGCCGTCCCGAAGTATCCTTGGCGCTCGACGAGTTCGGCGGTGCCGTAGACGCGCAGAGCAGCTGGCCGAGTCGGCCCGTCAACAGGTCCGCGCCCTTGAACTGGGAGGTGGCGTCGGGGCCGGCGTTTCCCCTGCCCAGCAACTGGGCCGCTCCCCCGGTCGGGCCGAGGGGGAGGATGACGGCGGCCGGGCGCGGCTGGTAGGCGGCGAGTTCTCGCTTGCCCTCGACCTGTGCCTTGATGTCGCCCGCGACCACCTCGACGTGGCGGTTCGCCGCAGTGGCCTGCTTGGGCTCGGCGACGTCGGTGATGTCACCGAGGGCGAAGACCGTGTCCTGACCCTTGACCTGCCGGGTCTCGGTCACCACTACTGGTCCGTTCGGCCGGCGTACGTCCGCCAGGGCCCCGGCTCGGCCTCGCCCTGCAGCGCCCCCCGACACATACAGGGCGGGGTCGGACCGCCGGCATCGCGAGATTCAAGACGCCGTCCAGGTTCCGAGTGGGGTACTCCACCTGGCCGGTACGGGTGCCCGGCAACGGATCCGGGCACCGACCAGGGCCGGGGGCCGTGCGGGCAGCCCTCGACCCTTTTCGTGCACGCATTCGAAACATACCTTGGTCGACCGATTTATTGCCGTGACTCGCAGCGACGGTTGGCCACTCGCAGCGCCACTTGGCCACAAAGGCGCACTGGGTGATTCGTCCTTGCGACTCGAGACAGGTGACACCTGATCTCGAAGGTTGACACCACCCCGGGAAACGCCGTAGCCGTGCCTGATTTCTGCCGTGCCCGTTCCCGCGGCCCGCACGGCGCTAGCATCAGGTCCCGTGATCGTATGGATCAATGGCACCCACGGCGCGGGCAAGACGACGACCAGTGCACTCGTGCAGCAACTGATTCCGGATTCACGGGTGTTCGATGCCGAGAAGGTCGGCGAGACACTCATGGACATCACGCCGGGACTGCCCGCGACGGACAACTTCCAGCACTGGCCGCCGTGGCGGCCGCTCGTAGTCGAGACCGCCCGTCGCGTACTCGACTACACCGGCGGCACTCTGGTGATGCCCATGACCGTCCTGGTCGAGCAGTACTGGCGCGAGATCAGCACGGGCCTCGCCCAACATGCCATCCCAGTAAGGCACTTCGTCCTCCACGCTGACCAGGACACCCTCCGCGGACGCATCGCGGGCGACACTGTTCTTGGCCCCAACTCCCCATTCCGTCTCAAATACCTTGAGCCCTACGCCGAGGCGGCCCGCACGTGGCTGCACGGCGAGGCCGAGGTCGTCGACACCACGCACCTCACGCCCGCCCAGGCCGCCCTGCAGATCGCAGAGGCCGTCAAGAGCTGAGGTCCGCCCGCCACGCGAAAGCAGCCGCAGGTGGCAACAAGGAACGACCTTCCGCCAAGTAGAGCGCGCGACTCTTGCGGATCGTCGAGCTGCGCAGCCTGCCCGGGCTGGGGCGAACCTGGTGCAGTCGGATCGGTGCGGGCTGGATCAGCTGATTGCCCCGTACTCCATCGCTGACGCCGTACGCGAGCGGCTGAATGTTGGACGAGGGCGGCTGATGCTGGGCGAGGGCGGGCCGCGGCGGTGGACGTCGACATGGCGGTTCGCCGGCGGTGACGTGGTCCGGCCGGTGCGCGATCAGACGTCGGTGCCGGTGCTGGGGTCGGAGCCGGTTCGGCGCCTGACTGTTCGTCGAAGGCGACTTCTTCCACGGCTCCACGCCCACTCTCTCCGTCGACGACGCCGGCAAGATCCTCGCGCCGGCCCGGGCCGGACTGCCCGTCGTCCTACTGGGCGCCTTCGACCAGGGCCTGACCCCGGGCGTCCCCGCCGACGGCGAGGCCGACCGGCTCCATGACATCCTCGCCCGGCTGCTCGCTCTGCCGAACGTCGCCCTCGTCACCGACAAGGCAGCCGTCGGGGACGCTCTGGCCCGGCTCGGCGTCACCCCGGACGCCCGTTACGCCACCTCCTCCACCCTCCTGAACGCCCATCGCGCGACAGCGGAAGCGGACTACTACTACTTCTGCAACGGCAAGCACGCGGAATCCGTCAAGCCGCCCGTCGCCGCCGTCGACCACGAGGTCACTCTGCGCCGCAACGGCTCGGGCAGCACGGTGCCCTACCTTCTCGACCCCTGGTCGGGCGAGGCCGTCCGGCTTGCCCAGTACACCCAGGACGGCGACGACTTCACCGTGCGGATCAGGCTGCAGCCGGGCGAGTCGACGATCACCGCGCTGGGGCGTCCCGGACTCTTCGGCGACCGTCACGGCTCCCGGCCGCAACGTCGTCGCCACCGACGCCGACAGCGCCCTCTTCACCGGCGAGCACCTGGCCGTACGCGCGAGCGCGCCCGGCACCTACACCACCCGGCTGAACCGGGGCCGGACCGTCACCACCACGGTCCCGTCCCTGCCGGCCACAGTCACCCCTGCCCGGTGGCAACTGGACGTCGAGGACTGGCGTCCCGACCCCACCCCGAACCGCACGGAACGCGTCGACGTCTCCCTCACCCTCGACACACTCCTGCCGTGGTCGAACATCCCCGAACTCGCCGACAGCGCCGGGATCGGCCGCTACCGCACCACGCTCGACCTGCCCTCCGACTGGAGCCCTTCCCACGGCGCCCACCTGGAGCTCGGCAAGGTCAGTGACACCTGCCGGATCACGGTCAACGGCACACCACTTCCTCCCGTCAACCGGCTCAACCCCGTCATCGACCTCGGACCGGGCCTGCTGCGTCGGGGCGCCAATCTGATCGAGGTGGAGGTCGCGATCCCACTGATCAACCGTCTCCGGGTGGCCCAGCCCGCAGTGTTCGGGGCTGTCGCCCGCCAGGACCACGGCCTGATCGGACCCGTCCGCCTGACCCCATACCTGCAAACAGACGTGTCCTGACCCAGCCGACCGGGGCGCCACCCACTCTGCTGGGGCGGCGCCCCCACCGGGGCTCCGGGGAACAGCCGGCTCAACTACGCTCCGATCCGGCGAGGCGGGAAACCCGGTGTTCCGGCAGGGCGGCGGCCGCAGCATTCAGATGCCCGACGGCAGCGCGGGCGACTGTCGGCAGGAGCCCGCTCCCTGAACAGGCCGTACTGCCGACCAAGGCGGCCGCGCGATGCGCATCCTCTCCTTGTTTTCGTTGCCCTTCCTACCGCTCACCGCCCTCGTTCCACGTACTCCTTGAAATGCTCCAGATCGCTGCGGACGTGCCGCTCGATCGCGTTCGCCTGGGCGAATCCCTTCGGCCCGCCGAAGGTCTCCCTGATCGTGTCGGGGTCGTACTCGAGTCGTGCCTGGACCCGGGTGCGGTTCTTGTCGATCGGCTGCAGCGAGAAGGAACCCGCCAGCTCGGGGGCGGCCGTGGTGTGCCACTCCATCACGCGTTCCCGCCCGCGGTCGGAGACCTCGGCGTCGAACTCCCGGGCCCGGCCGCCGGCCTCGACATCGAGATGCGCTCGACCTCCCGCCTCCGTACGGGCACCGCGGACTCCTTCCACGAACTCCGGATAGCTCTCCAACCGGTGGAGGCTGTCCCAGGCCTTGTCGATCGGAACTCCGACCTCGACCTGTTCTTCGAGGGTGCTCATGGCCCACCTCCAGATTCGGCTCATGGCGCTTGGCCTTCCGCTTCCAGTGTGCGCCCGGCATCGTCAGGCCGTCCGGAACACGAGACGGGCCGACCATCATGTGACCAGCCGGGCCGACCGCACCCCGTCCCGGCCACCCGCTCCTGAGGCGGATGCCGCGCCTGGCGGTATGGCGTAGGGCTCCCTCGAGGCAACGACGTCGGGGAGGTCGGCTCGCCGGTCAGGCCTCCATCACAGCATCGCAGTCGGGGCAGACCACGGATGCGTACTCCGCGGGGCACCATGGCGCCCCAGGGTGACCGGACGGCTTCCAGCATGCTGTCTCCATGGCGAAGGTGTCCTTGCCGCAGAGGGTCCGCGGTCCGGTCGCGGTGGGCGCCCCCGGAGCGGCGGGCGCCGCGTGCACCCGGCGGACGCTCCGTTCCTCACCACGCCGACCGCCCGCGGAGGTGCCCGTGGCTACCGGCTTGTCGAGCTCGTACACGACGACGATCTCGCTCATGCTTCCACGGTAGGCGACCGCGCGGTTGACCCGTTGGCACCGACCGTACGGCCCGGGCCACCGTGGTCCGGTCGGCCCCACGTCGGGAAGCGGCCCGCCGACTTGCCGCACTGACGCAGATCGACCGCGTCAAGCGCGTCCGTGTGCCTCCTGCGAGCGTCGGGAGAGTGCGTCGATGACCACTGCGGCGAAGAGGACCCCGCCCGTGATCACGAACTGGACCGCAGGGGGAGTGACCGTGATCGCCATGCCCGAGGCGACCGACTGGATGACCAGCATGCCGAGCACCGCGGACCAGGTCGTACCACGCCCCCCGAACAGGCTTGTGCCACCGATGACAGCCGCCGCGGCTGCCCGACGCCGTCATGCACGCCCGCCGCTTCACCGCGCGCACCCTGCGCCGCTGGAAGATCGAAGAGGCGGCCGACACGGTGCTGCTGGTCGTGTCCGAACTGGTCACCAACGCGCTGGTGCACACCCAGGGGCCGGTCCAGGCCGACCTGATGCTCCGCGGGGACCGGGCGCGCGTCAGCGTGAGCGAGTCCTCGCCCCGCGCGCCCGCCAAGCCGGTGATCGTGGACTGGGAGTCGACCGGCGGCCGGGGCCTGCTGCTGGTCGAGGCCATGTCGGAGGCCTTCGGCACGGTGCCGGTGGCCGTACTCGACAAGCATCCGTGACCACGACCGCCGAGCACTTCTGATCTGCCCCGGGCTGGATCTCCGGCTCGGGATTCGCCACGGCGAAGACGGCGGCCCCTGCCGGTCTCCGTCGGCCGGACACCCGGCCGCACCGCGGCCGACCGGACCGTGATGTCGCTGTGGGGGAGGATGTCACGCGCTTCAACAGCCTCGGCCGCTTTTTCGCCGGCGGTACAGTCCATTTTCTGGAGTAGTAGATCGGTCGTATACTGACCCCATGGGACGCACCAGCAACGCCCGGGAGAGGATCCTTAGCGCCGCGCAGTCGCTCCTTGAGCTGCGGGGCTACTCCGCGTTGGGTACCGCCGAGATCTGCAAGGCCGCGGGCGTGCCGAAGGGGAGCTTCTACCACTTCTTCGAATCCAAGGAAGCGCTCGCCCTGGCTGTTCTGGACGAGCATTGGGCCATCCAGTGCAGCGATTGGGCCCGCATCCTGCGCAGCGACGCAGAGCCGCTTCAGCGACTGCGTCAGCTGTTCGAGGAGACCGAGGCAGGCCAGCGCGCAGGACAGCAAAGCTGTGGAACTGTCTCAGGGTGCATGTTCGGCAACCTGACCCTGGAGATGAGCAACCAGACCGAAGCCATCCGTGAACGCCTGCAGGAGATCTTCGACGCGCAGGTGAACATGGTCGAAGAAGTCGTACGGGAAGCCCTGGAGCGAGGGGAAGTCGCGGTCGGCGATACCCACGAGGCCGCCCGATCCGTCGTGGCCCAACTCGAAGGCCAAGTACTGTTCGCCAAGCTGTACAACGACACCCAACGCCTCAACCCCCTGTGGGGCAACTGTCTCGCCATCCTCGGCGCCCGCGCACCGGAAGACGCTTCGGTAACTGCATAAGGGTCTTCAACTGTTGCGGGTTTGGCTTAAGCAGGCTGGTTGATGCGCCGTTGCTGGGCTCCATCCCCGGAGTTGGGTACCGTTCAGGCATGATCAACGGCGCGCACGTCATCCTCTACAGCCAGGACGCGGAGGCGGATCGCGCCTTTTTCAGGGATGTTCTGGGGTATCCACACATCGATGCTGGTCAGGGCTGGCTCATCTTCAAGCTGCCTCCCGCCGAAGTAGCAGTCCACCCTGCCGACGGTTCGTCACACGAGTTGTTCCTGATGTGCGATGACGTCAAAGCCACGGTCGATGAGCTCTCGACGAAGGGGGTCGAGTGCGCCCCGGTCACCAACGCCGGGTGGGGGCTCAAGACCGCGATCCGGCTGCCGGGCGGTGGTGAGCTGGGACTCTACGAGCCGCGCCACGAAAGGGCCCACGAACTCTGATTACTGGTGAGCGATGTCGTACAAGCGCCACAAGCCCGAAGGCCCTGCGCGCGGAAACGACGATGCGGGCGCTGACCAACCCGAGCCGCATGGCATATCGAGGGAGCAGAGAACAGGACGCCAGGGGGCCTTCATTCGGGTGTCAGAACTGGAGGGCGAGCGTCTCCGCGAGGCTGAGCGAGCGTTCTTGAAGGTCGGGCTGTGGCCGTTCACCAGGGAGAGTCGCACGCTGGCCTGCCTCCTGCGCAGGAAACAGCCACCAGCCAGGGGAGTGCGCTCGGGGCAGATACCCGCGCGCTCGCCGGCCTTGATCCGCTGTGCCACGAGAGCGAACGCCATCCAGCCGAGGGACTGCAGGGCTCTCAATGTCAGAGCTTTCCCGGGGCGAAGCGCCTGGGGTGATGGGGCAGATACGCGCGACCACAAGGGGGTGCGCCGCGAGCAATGGGCAAAAGGCGGTGGCCAAAGATCGCGCGAGCGGCAGAATGGCCCCATGACCGCATCGGATCCCAAGACTGACCTCCACTTCTACCTGCAGTCCGCCCGCGATGCCCTGCTGTGGAAGCTCGAAGGACTCTCGGAGTACGACATACGGCGCCCGTTGACGCCGACCGGCACCAACCTCCTGGGCCTGGTGAAACACGTGGCCAGCGTGGAGCTGGGCTACCTCGGCGACACCTTCGGACGGCCCTCCGGCGAGCCGCTGCCCTGGCTCGAAGACGGTGCTGAGCCCAACGCGGACATGTGGGCCACCGCCGACGAGTCACGCGAGCACATCGTGGAGCTTTACCGCCGGGCGTGGGCGCACGCGGACGCGACGATCGACGCACTGGCGCTGGACACGATCGGCAGGGTGCCGTGGTGGCCGAGCAACGGAAACGAGGTGACATTGCATCATGCCGTTGTGCGCGTGATTGCTGATACGCACCGGCATGCCGGACACGCCGATATCGTTCGGGAACTCATCGACGGGGCCGTGGGGATGAACAAGGGCAACGCCAGCATGGCGCCGGGCGACTCGGTGTGGTGGGAGAACCATCGAGACCGACTGGAGCGTGCGGCTAAGGAAGCCGACGCGGCCTCCTCCGGCAGTTCCTGAAACCGCCGGCCTGTCGGACTCCGGGCTGCCGACTGCGCAGAGCGGGTGTTGCCGCTGACGAGCCCTATGCCTTCAAGAAGGCCAGGATGTCGGGATTGAGGATATCCGGATGGGTCGACAACATGCCGTGGGGAAGCCCCTCGTAGCTCATCAGGGTGCCGTGTTTCAGGAGCTTGGCCGACAACGGCGCTGAGTCCGGATACGGCACGATCTGATCGTCGGCGCCGTGGGCGACAAGGACCGGGACGTCGATCTTTTTCAGGTCCTCGTTGAAGTCGGTCTCGGAGAACGCCTTGATGCGTCGATCAGCCTCTGCGACACTTTCACGCCGGGCCGGTTGAAGCCGTAGAACGGACCCGTCGGCACGTCGATGTAGAACTGCGAGCGATTGGCGGCGAGGGCCGTGCGCAGTTCGTCGAAGCTTTCGATCGGCGAGCCGCCGCCCCGATGATCGCGATCACCACCGCGAACCCCGGCGACCGCGAGCCCGCGGCCGCACCTCTGCTGACGCGGCTGCGGGCCGCGCAAAAGAGGCGCACTGTAACTGGTACCAGCGCCGACGTGGACGGCATCCCCGTCAAAATCCAGTTGGGCCAGACTGAACGTCCCTGGCATCTGACGGTCGCCGGAAAGGATAGCGGCGACTCGCTAGGTTACTCCGTTTGCGAGAGGCTTCCAACAGGCGCATGGTGGATACGGGGGACACGGGGCCCGTGGCAGCGGGTCAGAGATTCTTGCGTCGCCTCCCTCAAACTCCCCTCTCCATGGGGGCAAATTCCCCTGCTTCAGCCTCCCAGCCTGGAAATGGAGGAGGCCCGATGGTTGCCCTTTCCAATGTTCGGCTCGGGAAGCACAACGACGACGTAAGGGCCCTTCAACTCGCCCTGATTGACTTGGGGTTCAGCATCCCGGCAGGAGCCACGGGGTTCTTCGGAGATGAGACGAAGTCTGCGTACGCTGCCTGGCAGCACAAGCTGGGCTTCACCGGCGCGGATGCTGACGGATTCCCCGGCTGTTCGTCCCTGACAAAGCTCGGGACTAGAGCAGGGTTTAGCGTGGATTGTCGACACCCAGGGGCCATCGCAAAGAGCTCGGTTCGGTTCTCAAAGAACTCTGGCATCCCGAACGACAAGGATACCGTGCGCACTTTTGCCGAACAGGCATGCACCAAGACGGGCGCGCCGCCGAGCTGGGTCACCGGGGTCAGTAACGGTGCGAGCCTGCTCACTCTCATACAGCGAGAGTCATCCTTCCGGTCCAACGCGGTGAACATGCAGGACCGGAATGCAACGGGACCGGTTCAGTCGGACGGCGCCAAGCTCAACTGCTCACGCGGTTATGCCCAGGTGATTCCCGGAACGTTCGCCGCTAGTCACCAGGAGGGTACCTCCCATCAGATCTATGATCCCGTCGCGAATATCGCGGCGGCGATCAACTATATCTGGGGGAGGTACGGGGACATCTCGCGTGTCCAACAGGCGAATCCGCACCTACACCCACATCCCTACTAAGGAGAGAGTCATGCCCGGGCTTGAACCGTTCCCTGGAGCGGCGTTCTTCCACAAGGGACAACGCAGTCCGATAGTCCGCGCGATGGGGAAGCGTCTCGTCGAGGAAGGATGCGGGCACTATCACACGGGACCGGGCCCCGAGTGGACCGATGCGGACCGTCAGTCCTTTGCGGCGTGGCAGCGCAAGCTCGGCTTCTCTGGCAGCGATGCTGACGGCATCCCCGGACGCCAGTCCTGGGATCGCCTCCACGTGCCAAAGACACGTAGCCAAGGCCACGTCTCCTCGCCCGTACCCGGGCACGGGGTCACAACGGCCTATCACAAGACGGGGCCGCACTGGAGCCTGGGTTACCACACGGGCGCAGACTACGCTGCCGCACACGGCACGCCCTGTGTCGCTGTAACCAGCGGTTCAGTCCGCACCGGGGAAGACCGCAGCTTCGGCCACTACCTCGTACTCACCTCTGGCGGATCCGACTACTACTACTGCCACCTCTCCAAGCGGTTCGTCACCGGTGGTTCCGTGCGAGCCGGGCAGAAGATCGCCCAAGTCGGCGCCACCGGAAATGCCACCGGTCCACACCTGCACTTCGAGAAGCGTCCAGCCGGTAAGGGCTTCGGCTCTGACGTGCCTCCCAATTGGTAATTCGACAGCCACTGACTTTCCCGTTGGGATCTACGTCGACCAAGCTCCCTTCGCCGCCTGCGTCGTCAAGCAGCCTGGTGGGCCCCATAGCCGCCGCAAGGCGGGCGCGCCGGATGTGCGCCTGCCGTGCGGCACACCGCCAGCGCCCCCGTGGATCCGGTGCCGGGCGTCGACTCCACGACCCCCGTGCGCCTGCGCTGCGGCACGCCCCGGCCGGGGCACCGGGCTCGAGCAGCACGGTGCCCCTCCGATGGTGGACAGCATGCGGTGCTCCTGCCGGGCTCAGGTCGGCGGAATCCAAGCCGTATTTAATCTCAAATGATACCGTTTCGAATGAATGGATGGCTGGTAAAGTGCCGTTATGACCGCCGACGTTCCTCACAGCTCCACCGCCTCGCGTGCGACCGACCGCCCCGGGGATGCCTCGCCTTTCGCTCTCGGCTTGCTGCTGCGCCGGGCGCACTGGCGCGCGGCCGCGGTGATGGCGGAGGCGTTTCGGCCGCTCGGCATCGAGGTGCGGCATTTTGCCGTGCTGCTCGTGCTGGTCGACCGCGGGCCCACTGTGCAGCGGGACCTTGCGGAGGCGACGGGGTCGGACAAGGCGGGCATCATGCGGGTGGTGGACGACCTGGAACGTAAGGGGCTGGCCGTACGCAAGGCCGTTCCGGGGGACCGGCGGGTGCGGGCAGTGGAGATCACGCCTCAGGGACTCGAACTTTTCGATGCAGCCCATGTGGCGGCGGAGCCGCTGGCTGAGCGTCTGGTTGCCGAACTGGGACCCGGCGAGCCCGAGCAGCTGGCGGATCTCCTTACCCGGTTTGCCTATCCCGCAGGCGGTGAGGCGTAAGCGCGCCCGCGTGCCGGTTGCCTGCCGCGTGGGCGCGCTTCGTCTCATGCGGCTTTCGCGGCGAACCCGGTTTTGAGGACTGCGACCATCGTCGCTATGTGCCGCCCCGCCTTCGGGCGGTGGTCAGAGCTTCGTTGCCGACGGACGTCCAGTCGTCCTCGCCGGTTGAGGTAGCCGGTGCAGTACGGACTGCCGAGCCATCGACCACGTGGCCCCGGTAGCAGGGCGGGACGAGGACGGGCCGTGCTCGGCCGGCTTGGGCTTGGCGATCTCCTTGATCTCCCGGCGCCCTGGCAGCGTGAAGGTCTTCGGACGGCCGCCGGAGTACTTCGGATGCCGTTTTCGACCTGGAACCTGGCCAGGCTGGCGGACTTCCTGGTCGCCGAGGGGGTGGTCGACGACGCGATCGCCGTCCGTGAAGTCATACCCGAGGAGGGCGAGCCGGAGGCAGTGTTCTGCCTGAACGAGTTCGAGCCGCTCAACCTCCAGCCGCACCCGGGCCGGCAGGGGGTCGAACGCGGAGGCCGACACAAGGACCCCGACCGCGAGCCCCGGCCACGGCGGTGAGCGGCCTACACCCGCCCGCACGGCGTTCGGCACCTGTTCGCCGCTGCCCGGGGCAGCATGATCCGCCGCTACATCATCTGGCGGAACAAGCACACCGCCGATATTCGCTTGCGCGCCATCGCCACGCGCGCCAACGTCGCCTGACACCACACGAAGGCAGAGAAGATGACCACACATCCCCACCCCGTCGACCACGAACTCATCCAGGCCGCGGCCCACGTCGCGCGCACTCGATGCCGCGGCGACAACCACACCATGGCGGCCGCGGCCCGCGCCCGGGACGGCCGGATCATCACGGCGGTGAACGCCTACCACTTCACTGGCGGCCCCTGCGCCGAATTGGTCCTCGTCGGCACGGCGGCTGCCCAGGGCGCTTACGAGCTGGACACGATCGTCGCCGTGGGCGACCGCGACCGGGGGGTCGTTCCCCCATGCGGCCGGTGCCGCCAAGTCCTTCTCGACTACTTCCCAGCTCTGAAGGTCATCGTCGGCGCAGGCGACCATCTCCGAACCGCCTCCATCACCGACCTGCTCCCCGAAAGCTACGTCTGGGCCGACCACCAACTCGACGCTGAGCAAACCACGCCACTCAGCACGAGCTGACGTCAGGCAGCAACAGGGCGAACGTTGATGATGCGGCGCTAGAAATGCGCAAGGATCTGTCGCAGTGGATGTCCCAACGCATCTACAACGGAGGCCAGCTCCTCGTCGGTCAGCCACCCCCGGTTCGGGTACAGGACCTCGATCCTGAACCTCGCAAATCCCATCGGCCAGTCGTAGACCAGTTCGTTGAGGGACGTCTCAGCGCCACAACAGGGGGCCGTGATCACGAGTGTCGAAAAACCGTCGCAGTAGCGTTCCGAGACGGTTTCCCCCCACCAGCCCGATGGACCTAGATCCGCCCCGCAGTCCGAGCAGGAAATCTTCTCCAGGTTGGCGCCGCAGTGGACGACTTCGACGTTGTCATGCCATGTGACTTGCATCCCGCTGCGGGCGTCGCTGTCGGGGAGCATCTCGGACAACACGGCCGCAGCATGATCCGCCTCAGCTTGACTGGGCTGCCAGTACGGATCGGTCGGAATCACCGTCAGGTAATTGTCGCTCATCGCCCTCCGCGCAGACCAGGGCTGCCGCCCGCTGACACGGCCAACCTATCCGGTCGCAGCACCAGACGTGAACGAAGCCAATGAAACGAAGCCGAGGGGACAGCCGGGCCGCATGCCCGGTTCGCCAACCGTTTCGGCAGGTCCGAGTCGCGCGAGCGGACCAGCTCCCGGTCTACCGGGCCATCAGCCGCCCCTGCCTCGTCATCGCCCGAGGCGCTCCTCCACGGCGAGGATCCGTTCCTCGGAGGCGGGCGGGAACCCCAGCCAGCGCGTGCCCAGGGGTTCCTCGTCCCGGGGGTGCCGCTCGCCCGCCGGCGCGTCCAGGTCCTGCGCGTCCGCCCACTCCTGGCTCCAGCGCACCAGGAGGGACCGCCAGTCGTCGATGCTGTCCGTCATGCCGGCGATCCTGCCAGCCGCCACTGACAACGCCCCGGCCCCGTACGGTGGTTCGGGCCGCAGAGGCAGCCCTGGTCGGCGCGATCCGCTTGCACGGAGCCCCCGCGGTGAGTCGCCGTACCCGACTGCAGGAGCTCAGGTCGTGGATCGAGCTGACAGCGCCCCGCTGCGGGTCACACACCCACCGGTTGGACCGGCCGACTGCCTTGACGCATCGGCTACGCGACAGACCGGCAGGCTACGCCCGTCGCAAAGAAGGGAGAACTACCCGTTGTACGCGGCGTGCCGTCGCTTCCCGAGGAGGCGTCCGTCCACGGCGGACGACAAAAGGCAAGGAGCGTACCGACTCCTTGCCACTCTTAACTTATAGCGCACAGGGGGGCTTGCGGCAAGGCCCGGGTCGTGCAGCAGAATCTCCGGCCGAGGCCAAAAGCTGCAGAAACGGGGAGTCGCGAATGCGTGTGTTGTTGTCGACGTATGGGTCGCGCGGGGACGTCGAACCGCTGGTGGGATTCGCGGTGGCGTTGCGGGGACTCGGCGCGGAGGTGCGGGTGTGCGCGCCGCCGGACGAGGAGTTCGCGGAGTTGCTGGCCGGTGTGGGTGTGCCGCTGGTGCCCGTCGGCCGGTCGGCGCGCGCGCTGACGGCGGCGGCGCCGCCGCCGTCGGCGGCGAACCTGCCCCAGCGCGCGGCCGAGTTGATCGCCGGCCAGTTCGAGGCGGTGACGGCGGCGGCCGAGGGATGTGACGCGCTGGTGGCGACCGGCGTGATGCCGGCTGCGGCCGGCGCGCGGTCGGTGGCCGAGAAACTGGGCATCCGCTCCGTGTCCGTGACCTTCCAGCAGCTCACCCTGCCGTCGCCGCATCACCCGCCGCTGGCGTATCCGGGTCGGCCGTTCCCGCCTGAGGTGACTGACAACCGGGTGCTGTGGGACCTGGACGCCCAGAGCATCGACGCGCTGTTCGGTGAGGCGCTCAACACCAACCGGGCGTCAGTCGGCCTGCCTCCGGTGGACAACGTTCGCGACTACGTCATCGGCGGCCAGCCGTGGTTGGCGACAGACCCGATCCTGGACCCGTGGCAGGAGACGCCGGACCTCGACGTGGTGCAAACCGGCGCGTGGATCCTGCCGGACGAACGCCCGCTCCCGGCCGAGTTGGTGGCGTTCCTGGACGCCGGCGCACCACCGGTGTACGTGGGCTTCGGCAGCATGCCCATGCACACATCGACGGACGTCGCCCAGGTGGCCATCGAGGCGATCCGCGCGCAGGGCCGCCGCGCACTCGTCAGGCGCGGCTGGGCCGACCTGGCCCTGATCGACAACCGGGACGACTGCTTCGTCGTCGGCGAGATCAACCAGCAGGCACTGTTCGGCCGGGTGGCCGCCGTCGTGCACCATGGCGGCGCGGGCACCACTACGACGGCCACCCGGGCCGGCGCGCCTCAGGTGGTGGTACCCCAGGCGACGGACCAGCCGTACTGGGCCGGCCGGGTGGCCGACCTGGGCATCGGCGCGGCACACGCTGGTCCGACTCCGACCTTCGAGTCCCTGTCGGCCGCGCTCAGCACGGCTCTGGCCCCCGAGACCCGCGCACGGGCGACCGCCGTGGCCGGCGAGATCCGCAGCGACGGGGCGACGGTGGCCGCGAAGCTGCTGCTCGACGAGATCAGCCGAGAAAAGCCGCCTGTGTCCGCGTGAACCACGCGGGATCGTCGAGCCGGCACCCAGAACACGAGAACGTGCAAACCCTGGCGACCTGAACCGACAACGGCCCACGGGGTCCACGTCAGGCGGAGCGCTACTCGTCCTGGCCGCCGGGTTCGGCACGCCGGTTCAGATGCCTTGCCGCGCGAAATGGTCGTATGTGACCACAGATCGGAGCTTACCGTGAACCCCCTGACGACCAGGGCGTTTGACCTACCCGACCACCTCTCCCCCAAGGCCGACCCGACGCTGATCGCCGGCGATGAGCAGCATTTCGCGGCCATCGCGGAGTGCCTCGAGCAGTCGATCGCCGATCTGTCCGACCGCCTCGACGCCGAGCTCAAGGCGCCCGGCGGCACAGGCCGGCAGGCCATGGACCGGGACGTCGAGATCCACCGGCTGACCGCTCGCCTGCGCACACTGCGCCGCTTCGGCCTGGACCTGTGCCTCGGACACATGGTCGGCGCGGACGATCCTGAGCCCGTGTACGTCGGGCGACTTGGTCTTACGGACAGCGCGGGTCGTCGGCTGCTGCTCGACTGGCGCTCCCCCGCGGCTGAGCCGTTCTTCGGGGCCACCCACGCCAACCCGATGGGTCTGGCGAGCCGCCGCAGGTTTCGCTGGACCAACGGCCGGATCAGCGACTACTGGGACGAGGTGTTCACCTCGGACGGGATTGTCGGGCACGCCGCGCTCGACGACCAGTCCGCCTTCATCGCCAGCCTGGGCGGCAACCGGTCGGCACGGATGCGAGACGTGCTCGGCACCATCCAGGCCGACCAGGACGCCATCATCCGCGCGGGATCCCGCGGCGCTCTCGTCGTCGACGGCGGTCCGGGTACGGGGAAGACCGTCGTCGCTCTGCACCGCTCCGCCTACCTCCTCCACTCCGACCCCCGCCTCGGTCACCGTCGGGGCGGCGTGCTGTTCGTCGGTCCGCACCGGCCCTACCTGGCCTACGTCGCCGACGTCCTCCCCAGCCTCGGAGAGGAGGGCGTGCAGACCTGCACCCTGCGGGACCTCGTCGCCGAGGGAGCCGCGGCAGCGATCGAGGCCGACCCGGACGTGGCCCTCCTGAAGTCGTCCGCGAACATGGTGAAGGCGATCGAGACGGCCGTCAGATTCTACGAGGAGCCGCCCACCAAGGGGATGACGGTCACGACCCACTGGTCCGACATCCGGCTGAGCGCCGACGACTGGGCCGTGGCGTTCGAAGCGGCAGATCCCGGTACTCCGCACAACGAGGCGCGCGACCAGGTCTGGGAGGAGTTGCTCACGATCCTGGTGGACAAGCACGACGGCGATGTCTCGGCCGACCTGCTGCGCAAGTCGCTGCTGCAGAACAGGGAGTTGCTCACGACCTTCAACCGCGCGTGGCCGCTGCTCGAAGCGGCTGACCTCGTCGGAGACCTGTGGTCGGTACCCGCCTACCTGCGGATGTGCGCTCCCTGGCTCAGCCGCGACGAGGTTCAAAGGCTCCAGCGCGGGGACGCCCAGGCCTGGACGGTGTCCGACCTGCCGCTCCTGGACGCGGCACGGCAGCGGCTCGGCGATCCGGAGGCGGCACGGCGCAAGCGTCGGCACGAGGCCGTCATCGCCGCCCAGCGCGAGCGCATGGCGCAGGTCGTCGACAACCTGATCGGGGCCGTAGCCGACTCCGGCGCCGACGGCGACGACGGCGAAGGCCTGGTGACGATGCTGCGCGGCGAGGACGCCCAGGTCAGCCTGGTCGACGAGTCCGAACTGCCCACCGTCGACCCGGACCTGCTCGCCGGACCGTTCGCGCACATCGTCGTGGACGAGGCTCAGGAACTGACCGACGCGGAGTGGCAGATGTTGCTGCTCCGGTGCCCGTCCCGGAGCTTCACCATCGTCGGGGACCGTGCCCAGGCCAGGCACGGGTTCACGGAGTCGTGGCAGGAACGGCTCGAGCGGATCGGACTCGACCGGATCAGCCTGGCCTCCCTGAGCATCAATTACCGGACGCCGGAAGAAGTCATGGCGGAAGCCGAGCCGGTCATCCGGGCCGTGCTCCCGGACGCCAACGTGCCGACCTCCATCCGCAGCAGCGGCGTCCCCGTCGTACACGGCTCTGCTTCGGATCTGAGCTCGATCCTCGACACCTGGCTCGCCGCACGTGCCGAGGGGATCGCCTGTGTCATCGGCGATCCCACGTTCCGGGCGACGTCCCGAGTCCGGTCGCTGACCCCGGAGCTGTCGAAGGGGCTCGAGTTCGACCTGGTCGCCCTCATCGACCCGGAGGAGTTTGGCGAGGGCGTCGAAGGAGCGGTCGACCGCTATGTCGCGATGACCCGAGCGACCCAGCAACTCGTCATCCTCACGAGCTCCTGACGTCGGCCGGACGAACGCCAACTCCCTGCCGAGTCGGCGGTGTTCCGAGGCGGCGGACCGACGTCGTACCCACCGGTGAGCAACAGCACCGGCTTCGTCGCTGGGCCAGATCCACCGGCCGTCTGTCTGGATGCTGAGCGCGTCGATGAGGGTCTGCCCGGTGTGCCACCGGCGGGTGAGGCTGCTCGCTCCGCCTCACCTGCTCGGTCTGCCTGCAGTGGACGTATCGGCCGAGGACGAGCGGCAGCTTCTCGGCCAGCTCACCGAGTTCGGCCTTCTCCGCGGCGGTCGGTGCCCGGCGTCCGGTGCCGATCAGCAGCACGTCCTCGTCGGAGAACGACGTGGGGAACGCGGCCCCGGCGATCTTTTCCAGCGTCGCGCGGGAACGGGACAGGCCTTCGGCGGGCGGCCCCGCGACGTCTGGGAGACGGGCGATCAGGTCGAGGTGGTGCAGCGTCCACTCCAGGACGTACGCGGAACTCAGGCGCACCGTACGGCGGGCCCTTGCGGGCGCCGCCTGCGGCACCTGGCCGCCTCAGCAGGCCGCCGGCGGCGTCCGGGCCGCGGCCCGAAAGTGCGTAACGACCGGGTCTTTCGTCTGGATTCACTCCGGTGAACTGGGCTGATCCGAACGACCGGCGCCGGCAAGGCTCGCCGTCCCTGCTGCACCCACCACCCGGTTGGCGCGCCGACGCCACCCCGAGGAGACTCCCGCCCCGAGGGCGAGCACACAGACCACCAGACCTCCGAAGACAACCGGGTTCACCCAGCTCGGCACCAACTCGGTTCCCTCGCCCTCCGGTGTGACACACTGCGCGCTGACTGGCAGCGTCATCCGCGTCACCACGTGATCGCCGGCCGCGCCGGCAGCCGCGCACATCTGATCCGGGTCCAGGATGTAGAAACCAGACATCACGCCGTACGCGTACGCGCCAAGAGCCGCCGCGCCGGCCATGACCGTCACCAGCGCACACGACCTGACATCCGGCAAGCGCCACCCACTGCCCGGCTTCCGATCACGCGCCCGTACAGCGAGCGCCACGGCGGCGCCCACGACTACGAACGGCGTCATGAACGGCGCGAAAGTCAGGACCAGGAAGAGGAAAATCGCCACGCTTGCCCAGACATCATCAGTGGCCGACCGGTTCCGTCACCAGCGGCTGCCACCGCCGCCCGACCAGAAAGCGAGACGGCCAGGAGCACCGCACGCGACGGCAGTTCCTTGTGCCGAGGTCATGTCGCGCCACGAGCGAGTGGCCGAACCGGACGCCGAAGCGAGGTGGCCGGTGGGCGCCGACCGGTCTTCGCGGCGGGCTGACCATGCTCTGGGCCCAGGCCGCACCGAGTGATGTGCGGCGCCCGCCGGCCGACGCTCGCGCGCCTACCGCGACGGGAGTGTGGCCAGGCCCGCGCGCAGGAAGGCCATCGCCGCGTCGATGTCGGCCGCCTCGGGCCGGTGGCACAGCTCGCTGACGATCGCGGCCGCCGCGGCGGCGGCCATACGGGGCCCGAAGTCGCCCGGGTCGCCGCCCTGCTCCTCTGCCAGGAGGCGGGCACCTTCCTCCACGACCTCCGCGAAACGTGCATTGGCGATGGCTTTGAGCTGCGGGTTCAGGTCGAACATCCGGTCCGAGAGGTCGTCGAGCTCGCTGGGATCGGCAAGCTCCTCGCGCACCCACTCCTCCAGCGCGTCCACCGCCAGCCGTCCCGGCCGCCGCTCTCGCAGCGCCGCCGCGAGCCGGTCCGCCATCGCCGCCGACTGCGCCAGCGCCAGATCCAGCTTCGACGGGAAGTAGAGCGTGACGGTACGCGCCGAGACCTCGGCGCGCTCGGCGATGTCCGCGATCGTCGTCGCCTCGAAGCCGCGCTCCGCGAAGAGCTCGTACGCCGCCCTCAGGATCGCTTCCCTGCGGCGGGCCTTGCTCCGCTCCCGCAGACCCTCGCTCATCATGAGCCGCACTTTACCATCAGCGGCTAATTTACAGTCGGCTGCAAAAATGCCATAGGGTGCAATGACGTTGCGTACGAGACGAGGAAGACGGGAACGGACATGGCGTCACGCCTGTACACCTGGGGGCTGTGGGCGGCGCGCCGCCGCGGCCGGGTCATCGCGGTCTGGTTGCTGCTGCTCGCCGTGTTCGGCGGCCTGGGCATCACGCTGCGCGGGAAGGTCACCACGCAGTTCACGGTGCCTGGCATCGAGTCCCAGCGCGCCCAGGACCTGCTGGAGGAGAAGTTTCCGGAGGCGGCCGGCGGTACGGCCCGGGTGGTCTTCGCCGCGCCCGAGGGCGACAGGCTGACCGCACCCGAGGCCGAGGCGGCCCTCGGGGTGAGCCTGAAGAAGGCCGCCCGCATATCCGGCGTCGTCCGTGTCACCGACCCGGCCAAGAGCCGCACCCTCTCACCCGACCAGCGGATCGGCTACGCCGACGTCCAGTTCGAGGACGAGGCCGCCGATGTCCCGCAGAGCTCCAAGGACGCCCTCTCCGAGGCGATGGCCGAGGCCCGGCACGCCGGTCTCGAGGTCGAGTTCGGCGGCTCCGCCATGCAGCGCAAGACCGAGGTCGGCGGCCCCGCCGAGATCGTCGGCGTCGTCGTCGCCTTCGCCGTCCTGGCCTTCGCCCTCAGCTCGCTGGTCGCGGCCGGGCTCCCGTTGCTGACCGCCCTTGTGGGCGTGGCGATCGGCGTGCTCGGCGTACAGTTCATCTCCCGCTTCGTGGAGATGACGAACACCGCCACCGTGCTGGCCCTGATGATCGGCCTCGCGGTCGGCATCGACTACGCCCTGTTCATCATCTCCCGGCACCGCGAGCAGCTCGCCGACCCCGAGCAGGACGTGGAGGACTCCATCGCGCGGGCCGTGGCCAAGGCCGGAGGCGCGGTCGTCTTCGCGGGCGCGACCGTGATCATCGCACTGGCCGCGCTCGCGGTCACCGGGATTCCGTTCCTGACGGTGATGGGTCTGGCCGCGGCGGCGACCGTCCTGCTGGCGGTGCTGATCGCCATCAACCTCGCACCGGCCGTACTCGCCCTGTTCGGGGAACGGTTGCGGCCGCGCCCCCGCCGTACGAAGGACCGGAGCGCGAAGGTTTCGCAGGAGCCGGGGGCGCGCCCGCAGGAGAGCGGGCGCACCCGCGGCTCCTGGGGCCTGGTGTGGGCCCGTGCCGTCACCCGCAAGCTGCTGCTCGTGCTCGTCTCCGGGGTCATCGGCCTGCTCGCCCTCGCCGTGCCGGCCCGCGACCTGCGCCTGGGGCTGCCGAGCTTCGCCTCCCAACCCGCCGACAGCACCCAGCACAAGAGCTACGACCTGCTGACCGAGGGCTTCGGCGCCGGCTTCAACGCCACGCTCACCGCGGTCGTCGACACCGACGGGATCCCCGCGGCCGAGCGCACCGCCACCGTTACCGGCCTGCGCGAGACGCTGGCCGCCGATCCTGGCGTCGCCGCTGTCTCCCCGCCCGTGTCGAATTCCGATGCCACCCTCACCGTCGTGGCCGTCGTACCGAAGACCGGGCCCGACGCCCCGGCGACCACCGACCTGGTGCACCGCCTGCGCGAGAACGCGCCCGGCGTGGCGAAGGCCGGCGGCACCCTCTACATCGCCGGCCTCACCGCCGCCGGCATCGATGTGTCGAACAAGCTGTCCGACGCGCTGCCGCTGTTCGTCGCGGTCATCGTGATCCTGGCGCTGATCCTGCTGACCATCGCCTTCCGTTCCCTCCTGGTCCCGGTCAAGGCGGCCCTCGGCTTCCTGCTGTCGATCGCCGCGTCCCTGGGCGCCACGGTCTGGGTCTTCCAGCAAGGCCACCTCAACGGGCTGCTCGACATCCCGTCCGCGGGCCCGGTGACCAGCTTCCTGCCCGTGCTGCTGATCGGCGTGTTGTTCGGACTCGCCATGGACTACGAGGTGTTCCTCGTCAGCCGGATGCGCGAGCACCACGAGCACACGGGCGACGCGGCGGGGGCCGTCGTCCAGGGAGTGGCCGGCAGCGGCCGGGTGGTGAGCGCCGCCGCGCTGATCATGGCCGCGGTCTTCGGCGGGTTCGTCTTCAACGACGATCCGATCATCAAGTCCATCGGCTTCGCGCTCGCGTTCGGCGTCCTCGTCGACGCGTTCGTGGTCCGCATGACCCTCGTACCCGCCGTCATGGCCCTGCTCGGCCGCCGCGCCTGGGGCCTGCCGCGCCGGCTCGACGGGATCATCCCTGACGTGGACATCGAGGGCGCGAAGCTTCCGCCGCGGACGGCTGCCGGGGACGCGACGGAGACCGGGCTGGAGCGTGCCGCCGCCGCGCACTGAGCGAGTCCGGCTCCTTGATCGCTTCGTCCCGTCGAGTCACGGCTCGACGGGACGAAGTCGTCGCAGGGCAGGGCGGGTTCCGTACGGCAGGTGCACGGCAGGACCGTTGCAGGTGGACGATCTGCATCACATTCACCCCGCCCACGAACTCCTCGAATCCACCGACGACATCATCGGCGCGGTCGCCGCAGCCACCGGCATGGGCACTGCCACCACTCTGCGGCGACACTTCAACCGCACTGGCAGACCGCAGGCGGTCGCTCTGTACTCACCGCTGTGCTCGGGCGCGGGAGGGTCCGCCCGCCGGCACGGCTGCGGCCGGCGTGGGCGGGTGCGGCAGCCGTCGGGGGACCGGCACAAGGGCGGTACCGAGGACGAATCCGTAGCAGGCCACCAGGCCGTGCCCGTTGTCCTGGGCCAGCCACATCGCGAGCCCGGCCGCAGGCACGCTCACGGCCAGCAGCCGCTCCTTGGTGTCGGTGCTGGTCAGCAGGAGGTCCGACGGCCCACTTAAGCATGCGGCCCGGACGGTCGACGGCCACGGCGTCCTGCAGAGCGTCATCCTCCGTATAAATGGCGCCCATTCGGGCGGGGGCTCCATCGGGATGGTGTGCAGGTCTCGGTACGCGGTTCGGGTGATCGGGGAACGGCTCTGCTGTCTGGTCGGTCTCCGTCGCCCCCTCCCCTACCGGCGGCGCGCCGGGCCGGACCACGGCGGCGCGCGGGGTTACCGTCGGCGGCATGGGCGGTGATCGCCGAGGGTGGCGCCAGTGTTTGCTCGGCGGGGCGGTGTTCGCCGTGTGCATGACCGGCACCACGCTGCCGACTCCCCTCTACGGCCTCTACCAGGAGAAGTTCGGGTTCTCCGAGCTGACGGTCACCGTCGTGTACGCCGTGTACGCCTTCGGGGTCATCGGCGTTCTGTTGCTGGCGGGCAACGCCTCGGACGCCGTGGGCAGGCGTCCGGTGCTGCTGTGGGGCCTGGGATTCGCGGCGGCGAGCGCCGTCTGCTTCCTGTGCGCCACCGGGCTGGGCTGGCTCTATGGGGGGCGGCTGCTGTCAGGACTGTCCGCCGGTCTGTTCACCGGGGCTGCCACGGCGTACGTGATGGAGCTGGCACCGTACGGCGGCGCCTCCCGGGCCACGTTCGTGGCGACGGCCGCCAACATGGGCGGGCTGGGCTGCGGTCCGCTCCTCGCCGGAGTGCTCGCACAGTACGCTGCCTGGCCGCTGTACCTCCCGTTCGCCGTACACCTCGCCCTCGTGGCCTGCTCGGCCGCCGTCCTGCTGTGGCTTGCGGAGACCGTACGGGAGCGGCGGTCGCTGAGCACCGTACGACCGCAACGGCCCAGCCTGCCCACACAGGTGCGGGCGGTGTTCGGGCCGGCGGCGATCGCCTCATTCGTGGGGTTCGCGTTGTTCGGGGTGTTCACGTCGGTCAGCCCTGCGTTCCTCGCACAGTCCCTGAACGTGCACAACCACGCCGTGAGCGGGCTGATCGTCGCGCTGGCCTTCTTCGCCTCGACCGCCGGACAGCTGGCCGTCGGCCGGGTCGGAGTGGGGCGATCGCTGCCCTTGGGCTGCGCCGGACTCCTCACCGGGCTCGCGCTGCTCGCGGGCGCGCTGCGGTGGGATCTGCTGCCGCTGGTGGTGCTGAGTGCGATCGTCGGCGGGGGCGGACAGGGGCTGGCGTTTCGCGGGGCGCTGTCCGCAGTGGCGGAGGCGTCTCCCTCGGACCAGCGCGCGGCAGTGATCTCGACCCTGTTCGTGGTGGCGTACGCGGGCATCTCGGTGCCGGTGATCGGTGTGGGGATACTGACGGGTCCGATCGGCCTGGAGGGCGCAGGGCTGGTGTTCATCGCGTGCATGGCCGTCCTGGTCTCGACCGCGGCCGTCTACCTGCTCCGGCGGCCGGTACCGGCGAGGACGTGAGCGCCTACGGACGCGGTGACTCACGCACGCCTGTCTGCGGATCCGGCCGGTACCCGGACGGCGTGCCGCGCGGAGTTCCGCCCGGCGGCGCGCCGTACCGATCAGTACACGAGACGACTGCCTGCCCGGAACAGTCGGGTCCCGCCCCGCAACTCCCGAGCGCAGCTACCGCGTCCGTGACGCACGCACTCGGCCACGTGGTTGAAGAGCGGGTCGCGCAAGGCGAACGTCGGCACCGCCTGATCCGGTACAGGACGGACCCCGAGAGCGGCTCGGACCTGGCAAGGGCTGCCCAGGAGGAAGCGGCTGGACAGTGAGGGCGGACCTCCGCGCCGGCTCGGGGGAAACACGGCGCGAAGGCCCGCATCTACATTCTCCGCCCCAGTGCCCGGGTCCGCCTCCCGCGCGCTGCGCCGCGGCTTCCTGACCGTCTGCTGCGCCGCCGCCTGACGGAGACGGTGACCCGCACGGAGACGGTGACCCGCACACCGCGGGCTCACCTGTATCAAGCAGAACCGGACGGGGACGGCGGAGCCGAGGAGCAAGCCCTGTCGCGCCGCCTGCTCACCGAAGCGCAGTGATCCCTTTCATCGTTTTCCGGCGGACGGCTGAACGGTCAGTGCGTCGAGTCGGAGGGCAGGGGGACGGGGTAGGGCTCTGCGAAGTCGGCCGAGCGGGCGACCTGGCGCCACTTCAAGTCCTCTTCGAGGAGTCGGCGGTCCAGTTCGATGGAGCCTTCGGCCGCGTTGACACCCAAGGGCAGGTGGTGGGGGATGTCTCGCCGCTTGGCGATCTGCACGAGGATCTCGGCGGCCCGGACGGGATCGCCGGCGGCACCGTCGCCGTTCTGCCGCAGGCGCGTGTGGACGGCGCCGACCGTCTCGGCGTATGCCGCCGGGATGTCGTGGACGACCATCGAGGATCCGGCCCAGTCCGTGCGGAAACCGCTGGGCTCGACGACCAGCACCTTCACGCCGAACGGGGCGGTCTCGGCGCGCAGAACGCGGCTGAATCCGTCGATGGCGAACTTGGCCGCCTGATACGAGGCGATGCCCGGGGAGCCGCCGACCCTGCCGCCCATGGAGGAGAACTGCATGACCAGCCCGCCCTTCTGCTCACGCAGGAGCGGGATCGCGGCCTTCGTGACGTTGTACACGCCCCAGAAGTTCGTCTCGAACTGCGCGCGGAAGTCACTGTCCTGGGCGGTCTCGATCGGTGAGACGTTGGCGTAGCCGGCGTTGTTCACCAGCACGTCGATTCGGCCGAAGCGGGCCTGGGCCTCGCCGAGGGCCGTGCGTGCGGCCGCCGGGTCGGTCACGTCGAGCGCGATCGGGCGGATCCGATCGCCGAACTGCTCGGTCAGGTCGGCCAGCTGCTCGGGGTTTCGCGCGGTCGCGGCCACGAGGTCTCCGGCTTCGAGCGCCGCACGGACGAGGGTGCGGCCGAAGCCGCGGGAGGAGCCGGTGATGAACCATGTCTGCTGCATGAGGTTAGTGAAACACTGTTGCGCTAATAACGCAACGGCGTTCCGATATCATCGCCGGGTGGACACCTCCGAGTTTCAGCGCGCCCGCTCGCCCGAAGCCAAGCGCCTGCGCGAGGCCTCGATCCTGGAGGCCGCCCGAGCGCTCGGGCGCGAGCGCGACATCAGGAACGTCACCCTGACGGACATTGCCGCCGAGGTGGCGATGCACAAATCGGCGCTCTTGCGGTACTTCGAGACGCGCGAAGAGATCTTCCTGCGCCTGACCGCAGAGGGCTGGCAGGAGTGGTCGCAGGCGCTGTCCGCGCGGCTGCGGGAGAGTACGGATCGGGGCCCGGCCGCCGTGGCGCAGGCGATCGCCGCCACGCTCGCTGCCCGTGGGATGTTCTGCGACCTGCTCGCCCATGCGCCGCTCAACCTTGAGCGCAACGTGTCGCTCGACGCGGTACGCGACTTCAAGCTCGCCACGTTCGCCGCCCGTGTGCCGATCATCGCGGCCGTGCGCCAGCACCTGCCCGGATTGAGCGACCAGGAGAGCGTCGACCTGATCGCGACCGCGGTAGCGCTGGCCGGGGCGTTGTGGCAGATCGCGAATCCGGGTGCGGAAGTCGCCGCTCTCTACCGCAGCGACCCCCGCCTCGCCCACGCCGTCGTGGAGGTCGAACCCCGCCTCGCCCGGATCCTGACCGCGACGATCCGCGGGATGACGACGTGGGACCGTGAGCCGTCAGAGACGCGCGGGCAGTGAGGGCTCCTTCGTGGCGGTGCCGCTGATGAGGTCGGCGGCGCTGATGGCTGGACTTCGGTTACGGCGTGACCTGGCGGCGGCGCCCGGCCGCGTGGAACGACGCCGGTATGGGGGACGAACTGCGTCCGTGGGTAGGGGTGATCCGGACCATGCGCAGACGAGCAAGGGGTGGGTTGATGGAAGCTGCTGGAGAGCGCCTGGACGGGGGCATCGATCTCGGCGACCCGTGGTCGGGGGTGGACACCGCCCGGCTGACGCACGCGGCCAAGGAGCAGGGCGGGCGCCCGGTGCCGGGCGTGCAGGACATGGCGTCCTATCTGGCCTCCCAGGTCTCTGACGTCTCGCATCGGGAGGTGGTGGGTCCTCTGCTCGACGGACAGGGGGCGAGCGGGGTCGTCGTGCGGCGGGGCGTGGTGCTCGCCTCATGGGGAGACCCGGAACGGGAGGAGATGGCCTACAGCGCCACCAAGAGCGTCCTGTCACTGGTGGCCGGCCTGGCCTTCGACGACGGGCTGCTCCGGCTGGACGAGCCGGTCTGCCGGTCGGTCGACCTGCCGCAGTTCGGGGACGCACAGGGACGGAAGATCACCTGGCGGCACCTCCTGGACCAGACCAGCCAGTGGGAGGGTGAGCTCTGGTCCAAGCCCACCTGGGTCGATGCCCAGAGCACCCGGGAGGGGACAGAGTCGGCCGGAGGCCCGCCCGGAGCGGGCTGGGCCTACAACGACGTCCGGGTGAACCTGACCGCCCTGGCGCTCACCGTCCTGCTCCGCCGGCCCCTGCCCGAAGTGCTGCGCGAGCGGATCATGGAGCCGATCGGGACCTCGTCCGACTGGTCCTGGCACGGCTACGCCGACTCCGTGGTCGAGCTCGACGGCAGGCGGGTCCCCGTGGTGTCCGGTGGCGCACACTGGGGCGGCGGACTGTGGATCAGCGCCCTCGACCTGGCCCGGATCGGGCAGCTCTGCCTCCGGAGCGGGCAGTGGGGCGAGCGCCGGCTGCTCTCCGCCCGGTGGACCGAGGAGATGTGGCGGCCTTGCCCGGTCAAGCCCAACTACGGGCTGTCATGGTGGCTGAACGACCACCTCACGGTCTGGCCCGAGGCTTCGCCCTCCGGGCGTTGCGCCCGGGGGAACGGCGGTGGCCACCTGCTGTGGATCGATCCCGCGCGGGACCTGGTGGTGAGCTCGCGCTGGGGAGCGGAGGTCGAGTCGCTCCTCGCGGAGGTATCACGCGCGGTCGAGCCCACGCAGACGACCTGAGGGCCGCCGGCTGAGGTTGAGCATGGCCCAGAGGGCCGCGCGGGACTTGCTGTGCAGCATGCGCGTGCGCCGACGCATCGAGGTGTGGCAGGAATGGGCGCAGGACGGGTGGCTCGAGCTGTCTGACCTGTGCACGGCGCTCTTGCACGTGCGACTGCTCGATGCCGCGGTCTTGGAGTAGGTCCCGTGCGGCAGCGCTCGCCGGCACGCTGCCCCATGGGCGCTCCGGCCGCCCCTACGGGCCCTGGGAAGAGATGGCCACGGGCATTGAGTGCGTCGAACGGCCGAACGAATGCCCGTGACCACAGCCCCACAGCCCGGCCCGACCAAGCCCCTGCGCCCCTTCACCGTCACTCATGACCAGAGAGCTGCTCCTGCACGGACTGCGCACGGACCACCGCGACCCGTGGGCTGACGTCGATCCGGGCGGGGTCGAGCTGTCCGTGGCGCCGAGCCGGCGCGTACCGGGGCGGGCCGTCAGCTCCGCCGACGACTTGACCGCCGAGCGCGCGCCGCGGGGTGCGGCTCGAGACGCCGGGCCTGGACGAGCCGGCGTACGACGCGGGCATGAAGGCCCTGATCCACCGCCGCCTCTTGATGCCGACGGCCGGTTACGACGGCTGCTGATCAGCCTCCTCGACGGCCCCGATGCCGGCGATCAGCGCGTCAAGGCCGCGCTTGATGCGGTCCACGTCCCAGCCTCGCTCGGTGCGCTGAAAGTCGAACAGGCCCGGCGTGTATGCCATAAGGAGCAGATCCGCCACGTAGGCGGCGTCCACGCCGGGGGCGAGCTCCGCGACCATGCCGACGATCTGCTCGTGGTGCCGGCGAAAGGGGGCGCTGCGATAGCGCCCCGCCGGCGCGCTCGCCTCTGCCAAGAGCAGCAACTCCCGGTTGTCGTCGGCGAGTTCGGCCATGCCGTGCAGAAAGGCGCGCAGCCGGTCGTGCGCCGACAGGGCTCCGTCCTCGCAGTGCCGCGTGAACGCCTCCTGAAAGCGGGTCTCGTTGTCCTCGATCAGGGCGTAGACGAGCCCCGCCCGGTTGTGAAAGCGCCGATAGACCGTGCCGACCCCGACCCCGGCCTCCTTGGCCACCGCATCCAGGGACAGATCGGCGAAGCCGTCCGCCGCGAGCAGGCGCCGAGCGGCGTCGAGGATGCGGAGGCGATTGCGGGCGGCGTCGGCGCGCTCGATGGGGGCGGTCATGCGAAGCAGCGTACCGGACGTAGCGGAGACTTCTCCGGTTACCTCTTGAAAATCGGAGAACTCTCCGCTTAGAGTTGCGACCATCAACCGGAGAACTCTCCGGTTGATGGTCGGAGCTCCAACACGCCTCGCCCACAAGGAGATTCACGCCATGACCGCCACCGCCACCTCCGCCCCCCTCCTCAACGGCCAGTTGATCGGCATCACGTACCACGCGATCGCCGCCGTGCGGGATCGGCTCCTCGCCGCCTCGAACCTGACCTTCCACCAGTCCGTGGCACTCAAGGCCGTCGCCGACGGACTCGACAGCGCCGGCGCCGTCGACCGCCTGACCTCGACACTCAAGATCGGCGAGTCGGAGGCGCACACCCTGCTCGACGAACTCGCCGATGCCGGCCTGATCGACGGCGCCCGAAGGTCCCTCACGGACAAGGGCGACAGCCTCCAGCGAGAGTTCACGGACGCCGTGACCGAGCTGACCGAGCGGCTGTACGGCGACCTTCCGGCGGCCGAGCGCGAGATCGCCGCCCGCGCGCTCGCCCATGTCACCGCCAGGGCGAACGCCGAACTCGCCGCCCAGTAGGCGACATGTACCAGCCTTGACCGGAAAGACCGGGAGGAGGAGCACGACGCCGACGTCGCACGCCGGGTCCGGTAGCAAGTCGGGCAGGCCTTCCGGCTACGCCGCAGATCCACCAGGTCGACCCGGGAGGACTCGGTGCGTCAGGTGCCATAGGCGTAGATCCTCCTCAGTGCCGCCACGTCCCGCAGCGCGGCCAAGGCTCCCTTGCGGCCCTGCCCCCGCACCTTGGCCGGGCGGGCATCAGCCGCATCGAACAGCGCCTGGACCTCGTCGAATCCAGTGGGCGCCGACGGGGATCCGCCTCGTACTCCACGGTGTGCAGAACCGAATTGCCCTCGTGGAAGACCTCCTGCGGGGCCTGCCCGAACCTCTCCAGACAGGTCTCGACCCAGCCGTGACGCCGACCGAGCACCCGGTGCTTCCATGTGGAGTGCGGCGTTGCCGACCGCCTCGTCGGGAGTCCGGCCGTGTTCACGGGCGCCGATGTACGCGGCATACCAATCCGCCCAGTGGTGCTCGGGAGCGGTCGCCTCGTACGGGCCGTGGTGCTCCTCGATCTCGCGCAGAAGTTCTGTCAACGTGGGGGAACGACGTGAATGAGCCCCCCGCAGCCGGTATGGGGAGCATGCGGAAGGGCCCGGCAACTGCCGGGCCCTTCCGTTCGTAGCGGGGACAGGATTTGAACCTGCGACCTCTGGGTTATGAGCCCAGCGAGCTACCGAGCTGCTCCACCCCGCGTCGGTACGGCCACTCTACACGACCGGCAGTGCGAGGCAGGCGCCCCGGGTCAGCCGCTCCCACGATGTTCTCCGCCTGGGCCCCACCTGGCCGGCTCGATCCACGCGGGCATCCTGGGCGTGGATCGAGCCGCACCTCCGCCTTCCGCATATCCCGTACAGGGCACAGCACGCCCAGCGCGACGGTCAGCAAGGTGACCAGGTCGCTCGACGAACTTCTGTCTGATCCTTCGCCCGCACCCTGACTCGACGCGGTGAGCAGTGACGCGCCGCCTCGCTCGCCAGGGCGAGGCGGCGCTGCCCGTGCGTTGTCAGCAGCGGGCGGCGTAGATCCGCCCGCCGAATGTGGTCTCGAAGGCGTTGCGGCCGGCTTTCCACCGCTGCGGCCGGCGTTGCGCAGAGCCGAACCCGCGCACTGGTGTCGGCAACGGGTGAAACGAGGGCCACGTACGGCGGATGAAAAGTGAGCCACTCCGCGATCTCTTGATCATGCTGACTTCACTGGTCTGGAGT
>NZ_JBEOXO010000024.1:0-182350 GCF_040296605.1 Streptomyces sp. NPDC002088
GCCGGACGGGCCGACGATCGCCAGCATCTCTCCGCGCCGGACCATGAGGTCCGCGTCGGCGAGGGCCCCGCCCCTCCCCCGTCCCCGGCGTCTCCGGACCGCCCGCGAAGTACGGCCCGGGCCGCTGCTCGGTCGATCCCGCCTCGCAGCCTGGTCGCCGCCACCATGCTCATGATGGGCCGGCTGCTGCCGGCCGGCGCCCGACCGCCCCGCGTTCCGTACCGCTTTGCCGCTCGTCGAACTCCATCGCCCCCGGGGCGCGCATCATCGAAGGAGGGAAGACAGTCGACGAGGAGTGGCGATGAGGTTGTCGTTCCTTGATCCCCTCTACGCGGAGCCGGGCCCGTTCGCCTCCGTGTACCTGGACACCTCCCGAAACGTCGAGCATCCCGAGCGGGCGATCGCGCTGCGCTGGCGGCGGCTGCGCGAGAGTCTGTCCCGTCAGGGCTCGGACCGGGCGCTGCTGAACGTACTGGAGGAGGTGGTCGGCGCCGACACAGAGGTGCCGGGGGTGCACGGTCAGGCCATCTTCGCCGCCCACGGCACGCTCGTCCTGGACGGGGAGCTGCCCAGGCCGCCCGAGCACGACTCCGCGCGCTACAGCACCCTGCCGGACGCGATGCCCCTGGTCACCCAGCACGTTCCGGAGATCCCCTACATGGCCGTAGTCGTCCACTACGGCGGCCTTCCGACCGCCGAGACCCACGGCTGGGTAACTCTGGAGGCGGAGACCGGCACCTGGCCCGCGTCCACCGTCACCCCGGGTGAGCGACTGCACCTCAGGGTCACGGTGGCGACCTGGCACCGCACCTCCCTCCGGCTCGGCCACCGGCTGGACGAATGGGCGCGGCGCGCCCATGCCGACGCCGTCGTCGTGGGCGGGGACGAGTGGGCGTGCAACGTACTGATCCGCCGCCTGCCGCACACCCTGCGGGACAAGGTCGTACGCGTGGGTGGCCGGACCCCCACCGACACCGGACGCGCCCTGTTGGAGCCGCAGCTCGACGGTGTCTTCCGCGGCCGCATGGCCGCGCACGACCGGGAACTCGTGGACATCTTCATCGGCCGGCGTGCCCTGGACGGACCCATGACGGAGGGGCTGGCCGCCACCGTCGCCGCCCTCCAGCGCGGCCAGGTCGCGGCACTGCTGCTGAACCGGCCGCCAGAGTCTTCGCTGCGGCTCTGGGCGGGCTCCCAGCCCACTCAGCTCGCCCTGACCGAGGCGGAGCTGGTGTCCTTCGGCGTGCGGGCCCCGCGCGAGGAACGCGCCGACGAGGCCCTCGTCCGGGCCCTCGTCGGCACCCGTGCCGAGCTGGTCGTCGTACCGGAGAGCGAGCTGAGGCTGTACGAGGGCGTGAGCGCCCTGCTGCGGTACAGCGACCCGGGGACCCCGTCCTGACGCCGGCGCGCTGCGCAGGACGGTCACCGCGGCCAGGTTCGTCCGGCTGTACGGCGCCCATGGCTACGACCAGCGGTGACGCGCTCAGCGCTGATAGGTCCCGACCAGGGTGCCGGAGGCCAGCTCCCTGCCCTTCAGGGCACGGTGCACGTCCTCGGCGCCCGGGTGGTCGTGCAGCGGCAGCGGCTCGGACAGGGCGTACAGGCGGAAGAAGTAGCGGTGCGGCCCGTGCCCCGGTGGAGGCATCGGCCCTCCCCAGCCCATGCGGCCGAAGCCGTTGGGCCACGGCAGGCCCCCGTGGGGCTTCTGGCCCTCCACCGTCCCGGTGGTCCCCGGATCAATGCCGGTCACCAGCCAGTGCAGGAAGGTCGTCCCCGGCGCGTCCGGGTCCTCGCACAGGAGCACCAGCTCCGTGGCCTCGTGGGGCACCCCCGACCAGGTCAGGGGCGGTGAGATGTTCTCACCCTCCCCGCTGTACCGACGGGGGATCACCGTCTTGTCGTCGAACGCGGTGCTGCTGAGTTCAATTCCGCTCATGGGCGCCGCCCTACCCGCAACGGCGGCACCGGCACCGGTCCGCACCCCAAAACCCCCGTTCGGCCGAGCCCACCCGGGCCGCCGCCGGAAGCGCGGGGAAGATGGCAGTGTGCCGACAAGGATCCTGCTCGAGAGCCGCCCTGGCGCGGGCAAGACGACCGCCCTCCGTCGGCTGGCCGCGCTGCTGCCCACCCACGCGGCCACCGGCTTCACCACCGAGGAGATCCGGCAATCCGGCGCCCGCGTCGGATTCGCCCTGGAGACTCTGGCAGGCCGGCGGGAGGTACTCGCCCACGTCGACCTGCCCGGTCCGCCACGGGTAGGGAAATACGGCGTCGACCTGGGCGTCATGGAGCGACTGGCGCTGCCGTCGCTTCGGCCGGCAGCAACCGAGGAGGGTGCGGGGCGGCTGGTGCTCATCGACGAGCTGGGGCGGATGGAACTGGCGTGCACGGCGTTCCGGGACGCGGTCGACGCGCTGTTCGTCGCAGAGGTCGACGTCGTCGCCACGGTCCACGCGCACCGCGATTCGTTCACCGACGCCCTCAAGCGGCGCGCCGACATCGAGGTCGTCCAGCTCACTCCGGCAAACCGGGACGTCCTGCCGGGGGAGCTCGCGGCCCGGCTGCAGCAGCCCAGGACACACGGAAGGCCCCCCTCTCGCGGATGAGAGACCGGCCTCCGGCCCGCTCCTCGGTCGTGCGGATCACGGTGGCCTGGTAGTCGGCGACGCGCTCGATGAAGAGGGCTGCGGGATCGTCTCCGGCGTGACTGCTCCGGTAGTCGCGGGGGACGGGCGACACGCTCGGCATTCCGGTGGTCGGCCGGCTGGACCGCCGGCACGACGACGAGCCCGTGAGGCATGGGAGAAAGCTGAGGTCGGGTATCCCGGCCGGGCGTCCCGTGCCCGGCCGGGGTGTCCGGTCGCGCGCTCAGCGTCCGCCGAGGGTGGCCGCCAGGTGGTCGCCGATGATCCAGCCGAAGCCGAGGGCGGTCAGCAGGCCGTTGCCGGACATGTAGCCCTCCGAGGAGGGGCCTGAGATGCCTGCTGCGGAGCCGCCGCCCGCGTACAGGCCGGGGATCGGGTGGCCGCAGTGGTGCTGGACGCGGCCGGTGGTGTCGACGAGCAGGCCGCCCTGGGTGGTGAGGACGCCGGGGGTGACCCAGCCCGCGTAGAGCGGGAACCGTAGGGGGCCGTGGTCGGTGCCGGCCGGGTCGTCCACCACGGAGACCGATCGGAAGCCGGCCAGCGTCTCGGCGAGGCGGGAATCGGAAAGGCCGGTGGCGGTGGCCAGGTCGGCCAGGGTTTCGTGGCGGCGGAAGGCCCCTGCGGCGGCGGATTCGCGCATCAGCTCGGAGTGCATCGCGGCCTTGTGGGCGCGTTCGTCCCAGATGAGTACGGCGCGGCCGCCGGGCTGCTCGGCGATGACGCGGCCCAGCTTGGAGTAGCCCTGGGCTTTCTCGTCGACGAACCGCCGGCCGTCGGTGCCCACGAGCAGTGCGCCCAGGAACGGCAGCACCGGGTTGAGGCGGGTGCCGTGGCCGGGGACCACCAGGCCGTGCCCGAGGAAGCTGCCCATGGTGCGGGTGGTGGCACCCAGTTCGAGGCCCCAGCGGATGGCGTCGCCCGTGCTGGTGCTGACGCCGCCATAGAATGCGCCCGCCGCGTCGGGGCAGAACTCGGCCATCATGTCGGGGTTGTTGGCGAAGCCGTCGGCTGCCAGTACGACTGCCTGGGCGCCGGCCCGCCGCTGCTCACCGCCGTCCAGCACGTGTACGCCGGTTACGGAGCCGTCCTCGGCGGTCAGCAGCCCGGTGCCCGGGGCGTTGTCGACGAAGACGATGTTGTCCGTGGCTTCGACGGCGCGCCGTAGTGTGCTGATCAGCCGCGCTCCCCCGGCACGGCCGGTGTCGGTGTGCAGCCGGGGCACGCTTTGGCCTGATCGGGCCATGTCCATGCCCAGTTCGACGGGGTGGCCCAGCTCGTCGGCCAGCCACTCGACGTAGTGGGGCGCGACCTGGCACAGGGAGGTGACGATCGGTTCGGCCTCGGGGTCGCCGTTGACGGTGAGGATGTCGCGGGCGTGCCGCTCGGGTGAGTCGTCGATGCCGGCGGCCCGCTGGTAGCGGGTGCCTCCGGCGGCCAGGCTGCCGCTGGAGAACTGGGAGTTGCAGCCTTCCTTGGTGCTCTTCTCGAACACGGCGACGAGGAGGTCGGGGTTGCGGGCGGCGCGCAGGGCGGCGACGAGGCCGCACGCCCCGCCGCCGACCACCACGACGTCCACCTCGTAGTCGGCGTCAGACGTCATGTCCGCCTCCCGCTGCGGCTCCCGCTCCCGCTCCGGCTCCGGCTCCGTAGTAGAACTCCCGGGCCGCCTTGACCAGTGCCGCGTCCGGCCGTGAGAAGTACAAGCCGGTGCGCGCTGGGTGCAGCCCGGTGCGGCGCCAGGCCTCGGCGCGGACCTCGGCGAGCGCCAGGCCGGTGCCGAGCGAGTCGATGACGGGGACGTCGTCGACCCGCGACACGCCTTGGTCGGCGAGGAACACGTTGAGCGGCCCCTCCCCCGGCACGATCACGTCGGCGCCGAGGGCGATCGCTTTCCGGGCCGCCGTCCGGAACGCCTCGAGCAGCGGCCCGGGGTCGGTGTACGCGGCCATCACATCGGTGAACTCCCGCTCCACCTGCACGATCGGGCCGACCAGCCGGTCGAATCCGTACGTCGCCATGTTCCGCCGCAGCTGCGGCTCGAGATCCGCGATGAAGTTGACGATCCCGATCCGGCTGCCCAGCGTGGCCGCGTACGCCACCGAGGCGTTGCCGAAGGCGACGACCGGGATGTCCACGAGGGTGCGGATCTCCTCGAAGGCGGTGTCGGGGATGGTGGCGATGAAGAAGGCGTCGTACCCCTGCTCCTCGGCGGTCAGGGCGGCCCTGACGAACTGCTCCTTGTGCAGGTTGGTGAGGTAGAGGTGGCCGATGTGGGTGCCCGGATAGGCGCTCGGGTAGGTGCCGGGTGCCATTCCGTGCAGCTCCACGGTGGTGCCCGTGCGGGCCGCGGCGGTCAAGTGCCGCTTCAGGGCGTCGCGGTAGTGCGGCACATCGTCGAGGACGGTGAAACTCTGGTGCCAGATCCGCATGTCAGCTCCCCACCGCTGCGGCCGCACGCCCGGCGATGCGGCCGAAGACCGCGCCGCGCAGCACCGAGGTGGAGCCGGTGTAGTTGGTGTAGTACATGCCGGTCAGCTCTCCGGCCGCGTACAGGCCGTGGATCGGGTTGCCGTCGAGGTCCAGCACCTCGGCCCGCTCGTTGGTCTTCAGGCCGCCGAAGGTGAAGACGTTCGAGGCGATGATCGGGTACGCGTGGTAGGGGGCGGTGTCGACCGGCCGGGCCCAGTTGGACTTGGGCGGGACAAGTCCGTCAGTGGCCAGCCCGTCCGTCTCCAGCGGCCGGAAGTCGCCGCCGGTGCACGCCTTGTTGTACTCGGCGACGGTGTCGGCCAGCGCCCGCGCGGGGATCTCCAGCTTGGCCGCCAGCTCCTCCAGGGTCGCCGCGGTGATGGCGGGCTGGTCGCTGCGCACCGCCGTGGCCAGCCCCGGTACGTCCGCGCTGCGGGCGTCGAAGACGGCGTACGCGATGCCGTCGGTCTGGGCGTGGATGCGCCGGGCGACCCGCTCGTACCAGGCGTCGACCGGACCCGGCGCCTCGTCGGTGAACCGGCGGCCCTCCTTGTTGACGAGGATGCCGTACGGGAAGGAGAAGACGGCCGCCTCGGGGACGCCGGAGCGGGGGTCCACCGGCTCGGCGTGGAAGAGGCTGAAGTCGCCGGCGGTGGCGGCTCCGACGGCCAGGCCCATCAACAGGGCGTCGCCCTTGTTGTAGTGGCCACCGCGGGCGACCGGGCGGGTGTGCCGGCCGCCGCGACCGTGGTAGCGAGCCATCAGTTCGGCGTTGCCCTCGTACCCGCCGCAGGCCAGCACCACCCGGCCGCGCAGTTCCCGGACGATACCGCCAAAGGCCGCCCGTACGCCGATGACCAGGCCGTCGGCGTCCTGCACGAGCGAACGCGCGGTGGTCTCGTACGAGAACGTCACCCCGGCTGCCTCCGCGGCGGCCGTGAGCGCCTCCACCAGGGCCAGACCGCCGCCGACCGGCATCAGCCGGGTGGTGGACGTGGTCAGGAACGGCGTGGGCAGGGCCTCGAACCGCACCCCGTGGGAGGCGATCCAGCGCAGCGTCGGGCCCGCGGATTCGGCCAGCTCACCGACGAGCTCGGGGCTCGCGGTGCTCAGCGACTTCAGCGGCGCCGACCAGGAGGCGGGGGCGCGCAGCGACTCGACCAGCAGGGACGGGTCCGGGTAGCCCATGAAGTCGCCGAGCAGCCGCTCCTCGAAGTCGTCGGAGACCTCGTCGAGGGACTTCATGCGCAGGAACGCCTCGGTGTGCCGGGTGTTGCCGCCCGCGTCGTGGCGCGGAGCCCGCTCCACGACGGCGACCCGGGCTCCGGCCTCGGCGGCGGCGAGCGCGGCGGTCAGCCCGGCGATGCCGCAGCCGACGACAACGACGTCGTACTCGGTCTCGGGCGTGGTCATGCGGTCCTCCCACTCAGCTCGGCGATGATCTCGTCGGCCGTACGCACGGCCGCGAACATCGGCAGGATTCGGGTGATCGCGATGTCATGCAGTTCGGGGTCGAAGGAGGCGCACATGTCCTCGACGACGGTCACCTGCAGGCCGCTGTCGACGGCGTAGCGGGCGGTCGACTCGACCACCAGGTTGGTGGCGACGCCGCCCAGCACGACATGGCGTACTCCCGCGCCGAGCAGCATCTGCAGCAGGGGTGTGCCGTTGAAGGCGCCGACCCCGCCCTTGTCCACCACAGGCTCGGCGGGCAGCGGGGCCAGAGGGCTGACGATCTGTGCGCCCGGCGCGGTGGTGAGCATGGCGCGCTCGCGCGGGTAGGCGTCGAAGCGGGCGGAGCGGTTGGTCCGCAGCTCGTAGGAGGGGTCGAAGGCGAGGCGGACATGCACCACATAGGCGCCGGCGTCGCGGGCGGCGGTCAGCACCTTCTCGGCGGTGGCCAGCACGCCGCGCTTGTCGACCTGTTCTGCGAGGGCGGGCATGCGCAGGTGCTCGCCCTGCTCGCAGAGGGCGACCTGGTAGTCCAGCATCAGCAGGGCCGTGCGGCCCGGCGGGGTCTCGGTCATCTCGGGACTCTTTTCGTTCCGTGCGGAGTACGGGTCGGCACGCGTCGTGCGGTACGGGTCACCACGCGGACCAGCCGCCGTCGACGTAGACGATCTGGCCGGTCATGTAGCGGCCGGCGTCGGAGGTGAGCAGGAGGAGCGGGCCGTCGAGGTCCTGGCCGGGTACGCCGAGCCGGCCGAGCATGGTGCGCTCGGAGAACCAGTCCAGGCGTTCGGGGTCGTCGCCCAGGGCGGCGGTCATCTCGGTGGGGTAGAACACGGCCGGGGCCAGGCAGTTGACCCGCACTCCCTGCCGGCCGAGCTCGGCGGCCATGGCGCGGGTGAGGTTGCCGATGCCGGCCTTCGAGGCGTAGTACGCGGACTCGGGTACGGGCCCGACCCGCTCGGCGTAGACGGTCGAGAAGTTGACGATCGTGCCGCGCTTCCGTCCGGCCATGAGCCGGCCCGCCGCCCGGTTGAGCAGCCAGGTGCCGGTGAGGTTGACGTCGAGGACGCGCCGCCACTCGTCGAGAGTGGTCTCGAAGGCATCCTTGCGGAGCATCACTCCGGCGGCGTTGACCAGGATGTCGAGGCGCCCGTCGGGGTCTGCGGCGTGCGCCACCAGGGTCTCCACCTGGTCCTCGCGGGTGACGTCCACCCTCAGCGCGCGGGCCTTCGCTCCGGTCGCGAGGAGGGTTCCGACGGTGGCGTCCAGGTCGGCGCCGCGCGACGGCAGGTCGGCGACCACCACCTCGGCGCCCTGCCGGGCCAGTGCGAGTGCGGCGTACGCGCCGAGGCCGCCCTTCGCCGCGCCGGTGACCAGTGCCCGCCGCCCGGTCAGATCGAACAGCTCGCCGCTCATACGGACTGTGCCTCCTCGCTCGCCGACAGCCCCGCGATCCGGCCGAAGATGGCGGCCTTGCCGATGGAGGTGCCCGTGACATAGCCGGCGCCGTGCAGGCCGCCGGTGATCTCGCCCGCCGCGTACAGGCCGGGTATCGCCTCGCCGTACACGTCGAGGACCCGGGTGCGGGGGTCGATGGTCAGGCCGCAGTACGTGGCCAGCACGACGGCGGTGGACGGGTGGGCGTAGAAGGGCGCGGTGGCGATGGGGGTCTGCGTCCCGACCCGGCCCGACAGGGTTCGCCTGCCGAGGTGGTCGGGGGTGCCCTGCTCGATCGCGGTGTTGTACTGCGTGACCGTGGCGGTGAGCGCGTCCGCGGGGATGTCCAGTTGCTTCGCCAGCTCCTCCAGGGTGTCGGCCTGCAGCAGCAGGCCGTTGTCCAGCCGGGCGGCGAAGTCGTAGATCGGCACGCCGGCGTCGCTGAGCGCCATCACGCGGGCGTCGAAGATCTGGTGGGCGATGCCGCCGTTCTGCGCCAGGCAGGCGTCGCCGATCACCTTGTACGGCAGCGACTCGTCGATGAACCGCCGCCCACTGCCGTTGACCGCGATCGCGCCCTTGTAGACGGCGAGGATGCCGGTGCCGCCCTCGGCGCCGCCGGGGTCGGGGTGGATGCCGAAGGTGCCCTTGATGTACGGGGTGTCGGTGACCCCGGCGCCGGCCTTCCAGGCCATCAGCAGCCCGTCGCCCGTGCTGCCCGCGCCGCCGCCGCGCAGCGCCCGCTCCATCTGCGGGGCGAACCGGGTCAGCAGGTCGGGGTTGCGGGAGAAGCCGCCGGAGGCGAGGACCACCGCCCGGGCGGCCAGTTCCCCGCCGTCCGTGGCGATCCCGACGACCTGGCCGTCCTCGACCAGCAGCCGCCGCACCGCGGTCCCGGGCAGGAAGTCCGCGCCGAGCTCCCGTGCCCGGTCCAGCAGCGTCCGGACCAGCACCCGTGTGTCGGTGGGGTGCGAGCGCGGCACGCTCTGCCCGGATGCGGCGTGCACCTCCCCGTACACGATGCCCATGCCGCGCAGCCACCGGTACGTGGCCAGCTGCTCGGCGCAGTACGTGTCGACCAGGGCCGTGTCGTTGCGGTGCTGTCCCGTCTCCAGCAGGTCGCGGCGGAGCACCTCGACGTCATCGGCGACCCCGTCGGCGGCCTGCTCGTCGGTGCCGGCGAAGGCGGACAGGCCCGCGCTGAGCACCGTGCTGCCGCCGATCTCGGGTTGCTTCTCGCAGATCACGACCCGGGCTCCGGCCTCGGCTGCGGCCACGGCCGCGGTCAGCCCGGCCAGTCCCGCGCCGACCACCGCCACATCAGTCATCGTTGAACTTCCTCTCCAGTGCGGTGTATTCGGGGAGTCCGAAGAGGGACTGCCGGTCGGCCCACGGCAACAGATACGGCGTACGGCTGCTGGTTTCGCCCGCGGTCCGCAGGTGGGCGAGCGCCTCGCGGCCTGCCTGCAGCATGCTGCGCATCAGGTAGTTGGCGAACAGCGCGACGGAGAAGCCGAGTTCGGCGAGCTCGGCGGCGCTCAGCTCCGGGGTCTTGCCGCCCTCGACGATGTTGGCCACCAGCGGCACGCCCGCCAGTTCGGTGCCGATGGTGCGCATCTCCTCGACGCCGCGCGGCGCCTCTATGAAGATCACGTCGGCTCCGGCCTCGACATAGAGGTGGGCGCGCCTGATCGCCTCGTCCAGGCCGAGCACCCCGCGGGCGTCGGTCCTGGCGACGATGACGAGCTGGGAGTCGCCGCGGGCGGCGACGGCGGCTTCGATCTTGGTCCGCATCTCGTCCGCGGTGACGAGCTGGTGCTCGTCGAAGTGGCCGCAGCGCTTGGCGAGCACCTGGTCCTCCAGTTGCACCGCGGCGGCACCGGCGGCCTCCAGCAGACGGACCGTACGCATCACGGACAGCGGTCCGCCGTACCCGGTGTCGGCGTCGACGATCAGCGGCAGGTCGGTGGCGGCGGCCAGTCGGACGACGTGGTCCACGACCTCCCGCTGTGAGATCAGCCCAATGTCGGGCAGCCCGTACTGGGCGTTGGCGAGGCCCGCCCCGGTCACGTACGCCGTGGCGAAACCGGCCTCCTCGACCAGCCGCAGCCCGGCCGCGTCCGTCACGCCGGGCGTGATCAGCGTCTCGCCCGCGGTCAGCAGCCGGCGCAGCTCGCGGCGACGCTGCTCGGCCGAGAGTCCGGGGAGGGCTGCATGTGTCCTCACAGGTGGACCCCCGGCCGGTCCTCGGCGCCCAGGTGCAAGGCGCTGAAGGCCTGGCCCAGCGGGTCGGCGAGCAGGAATGCATGGCCGACCGCGGCGGTGACGTCCTGGAAGCGGCGGTGCAGCGGGTGGTCGAGGTAGGCGACCCGGCCGCTGGAGGCGCGCATCAGGCGGGTGACGGCGGCACCCGCCTCCTGCGCGGCGCGGGCGACGTCGTACCGGTAGAAGGCGCGCGCCTCGCGGCTCGGCCACTCCCCCGCCTCGGCCGTCTCGGTCAGCTCGACGGCGGCGCGGCGCAGCTTGAGCAGTCCGGCGTCGACGGCGTAGAGGTTCTCGGCCAGGTGGTTCTGGATGAGCGCGTCGTCGCGGAGCATCCCGCCGTAGTTGGAGCGGCGGGTACGGGTGGCCTTCACCCACTCGTCGACGAAGCCCTGGGCCGCGCCGAGCGCGCCGGCCGCGATGATGAGGTTGAAGACGACGGCCCACGGCAGCCGGTACAGCGCACCGGAGTTGAGCTCGCGCCCGGGCAGCGGAGCACCCAGGTGGTACGTGTAGTCGACGTGCGACTGGCCCCGGTGCTCGGGCACGAACAGCTCGTCCACCACGATGTCGTTGCTGCCGGTGGCGGCAAGGCCCGCGGTGTGCCAGGTGTCCTCGATCCGGTACTGCTCGCGGTCCAGGATCACCGAGGTGAAGTCGGCGACGTCGTGGCCGTTCCACTCCCGGGTACCGGCGATGCCGCCGAGGATCACCCCGTCGCAGTGCAGGCTGCCCGAGGAGAACGACCAGCGGCCGGAGACCCGGTAGCCGCCGTCGACACGCTCGATCCTGCCGGTGGGGGTGTAGGAGGAGGCGATCGCCCGGTCGGGTTTCTCACCCCAGATCTCCTGCTGGGTCCGCTCGGGGAAGAGCGCGATCTGCCAGGGGTGCACGCCGACCACGGCGGTGACCCAGCCGGCGGCCGGGTTGGCACGGCCGACCTCGACGACGGCGTCGAGGAACTCGGCCAGGGGCACTTCGCCCCCGCCCCAGCGGGCGGGCTGCAATGCGCGCAGCACGCCGGTTTCGTTCAGTTGTTTCCAGGCGACGTCGGTGAGGCGCCGCTGTTCGGCCCCGGCCGCGTCCTCGGCGGCCAGGGCGGGCGCGGCGGCGCGCACCGCTTCAACGAGGGACATGAGTTCCGGCCTCCAGAACGGAGTGAATGCAGTGAGCGAAGTAGCGTTCACTACAGAGAGATGGGCGCACGAGTACCAGGTCCTCCGGCCAGGAGGAGGGTACGGCGCTGGAGGAAGGTACGGCGCTGCAGGTAGAAGGGGATGCTCGCTGCGCGCTCAGGACGCGAGCTGCGTCCGGTAACCGCCGTAGCTCCCGCGGTAGAAGATGAGCGGGGCGCTCTCCGGCCTCGCACCCAGGTCGAGGACCCGTCCCAGCGCGAGGAAGTGGTCGCCGGCCTCGTCCACGCGTTCCAGCCGGCAGTCGATCCAGGAGATCGCGTCGTCGAGGACCGGGGCGCCGGAAGCGCCGGGTGCCCAGTTGAGGGAGCCGAACTTGTCGGCGCCACGCGTGGCGAAGAGTCGGCAGAGGCCCTGGTGGTCCTCGCCCAGGATGTTGACGCAGAAGGCGCCGGCCTGCCTGATACGGGGCCAGGTGGTCGAGGAGGCGTCGGGGAAGAATCCCACGAGCGCGGGGTTGAGCGACACCGAGGTGAAGGAGCCGACAGCCATGCCGACCGGCTCGTCCTCGTGCATCGCGGTGACCACCGCCACTCCGGTCGGGTAGTTGCCGAGCACCCGCCGGAAGTACGCCGGGTCGATCTCGCTGTGGACCGGCTCCGTCTCGGCGGCCGGGCCGGTGCCGTGGTCCTCAGAGATGGATGCGGGAGGCTGCTGATGCAGGGTTTCGGACATCGATGTGTCCCTCTCAGTCATGCGGCGGCAGGTGCTCAGAACTCGCCTCGGACGAAGCCGGAGACCAGGTGGGCAAACATCTCGGGGTACTCGATCTGGCTCCAGTGACCGCACTTGGGGACGATGTGCAGCCGGGCGTTCGGAATGTGCTGCGCGAGGTAGTGGCTGCACTCGACGGGCACGATCTTGTCCTCGCGGGCCGCGATGACGAGCACGTCCTGCTCGATCTTCGCCAGCTCCTCCGGCGGCCAGCCGATCTTCGGTCCTGCGGTGAAGTCGAACGTGGCCAGGTGCGAGCGCTTGACCTCCTCACGGGTGGCGCGGGGGACGCGGACCGCGGCGATCTCGTTCAGCTGGTCGCCGAAGGAGGCGGGGTCGTAGACGAAGAGGGACAGCAGCTCGGCCATCTCCTGCTCGGTCGGGTTGTCGTAGAAGTTGACCAGCTTGGCCAGGCCGGGCAGTGGCTTGAGGCCGGGCATGCCGCCGCTGCCCATGAGGATGACCTTGTTGATGCGTTCCGGCCGCTCCAGGACCATGGCCAGGGACATCTGGCCGCCGTAGGAGTTGCCGACGAGGGTGACCTTGTCGACGCCCAGCTTGTCCAGCAGCTGCCAGGTGGCGGCGAGCCGCAGCTCGGTGAAGGCGGCCATGCCGCGCGGCGGCGGGTTGGGGTGGTCGGAGTCGCCGAAGCCCAGGGTGTCCGGGGCGATGCAGTAGTAGCGGTCGCCCAGGTCGCCGATCAGGCGCTCCCAGTTGGACAGTCCGGTGACGCCGGGACCCGAGCCGTGCAGGAAGAGCAGCGCCTCAGCGGAGGGGTCGCCTGCGGTGCTCACGTGGAGGGTGTGGTCGCCGACCGGGATGTCGGTGGTGGTGATGGGGGCGGTCATTCCGCGTTCCTCTCAGGGGCGTTCGACTCGGGGGCGTTCGACTCAGGCGAGTTCGGCTTGTTGAACAGGGCGAAGGGCAGCTCGTCGCGGTGCTTCGTGCCCTGGTGGCCCCAGATCTTGGTGCGGGTGTACGTGGCCGGCTCCCAGAGGCTGTCGTCGACCTGCAGGCCGCCGTGGCCGTACTCCAGGTGGAACCCCGCCGGCGTGTAGAGGTAGAAGGACGTCATCAGGTCGTTGGTGTGCCGGCCGAGCGTCAACACGACCGGTACGTCGCGCTCCTCGCACAGGTCGTACGCGGTGCCGACGTCGTCGAGCGAGGCGACCTCGACCATCAGGTGCTGGAAGCCGCTCGCTCCCGGCACCTCGGCGATCGCCAGCGAGTGGTGACGGCCGTTGACGTGGTAGAACTGCGCGTTCAGCGGCGGGTCGATGATCCGGTCGGACAACCTGAAGCCGAGCACATCGGTGAAGAAGTCGTTGGCCTGCTGCATGTCCGGGACGACCAGAACCGCGTGCCCGAGGCCCTGCTCGCCGGTGACGAAGCCCGAGATCGCCCGGCCCGGGCGGAAGCTCGCCGGGTGGCGGGACTGGCCCCAGGTCAGCTCATGGCGGTTGCCGAACGGGTCGATGAACCAGGCCAGGCCCGCGACCGCGCGCTCCTGCAACAGGTCCGGCTTGCCCTCGTGCACCTCGATGCCGTACTCGGTGAGGCGGCGCACCAGCGCGTGCAGGTTGTCGGGCGTACGGACGTTCCAGCCGAGGTATTCGTTGGCGTGCTCCTCGCCGGGGTGAATGGCGAGCCGGTAGTCCGCGTCGTCGACCTTCAGACGTACGGCGCCGTCGGGGCCGCGCCCGGCGACCTGCATGCCGAGCACCTCGGGACCGAACGTCAGCCACTCCTCGTAGCCGGGAGAGGAGAAGCCGATGTAGCTGAGCGAGTGGATCACAGTTGTACCTCCGGAGGAGTCGCGCCCAGCTCGCGGGCGGCATAGGCGAGGCCGACCGCGTCCGGAACGAGGAACGCGTGGCCGAGGGCGGTGACGATGTCCTGGTAGCGCCGGTGGAGCGGGTGGTCCACGTAGGCGACCCGGCCGCTGGAGTTGCGGTACAGGTCGGCGATCGCGTCACCGACCAGCTCGCAGCCGCGGGTGATGTCCCAGCGGTAGCGGGCCCGCACCGCCTTGGAGACGTGCTCCCCCCGCTCCGCGGCCTTGGTGATCTCGATGGCGGCGCGGCGCATCTTCATGGTCGCGGCGTCCAGCGTCCAGTAGGCCTGCGCCAGATGACGCTGGGTCAGCGGGTCATCGCGGTAGAAGCCGCCCCAGTTTCCCCGCCGGGTGCTGTTGATCTCCGTCCACTCGTCGAGGAAACCCTGGGCCATGCCGAGCGTCGGAGCCACCAGCACAAGGTTGAACAGCGTCGCCCACGGGAGGGCGTACCGCGGGCCGGGGTTCGTCTCCTGGCCCGGTGCGCGGACGCCCGGCACGTACTCGTAGCGGATGTGCGAGAGGAACCGGTGGGCGGGGACGAAGGCGTCCTCGACCACGATGTCCTTGCTGCCGGTGGCCTTGAGACCCGCGGTGTGCCAGTTGTCGTCGATGCGGTACTGGTCGCGCAGCAGGATGATCGAGCCGTAGTCCGGGACCCGGACGCCGTCCGCGACCTCGGTCTCACCGGCCACGCCGCCGAGGATCACACCGTGCCCGTGGTCGCATCCCGACGAGAAGGACCAGCGGCCGCTCACCCGGTAGCCGCCGTCGGCCGGGATGATCTTCCCGGTCGGCGCATAGGAGGACGACAGCATCCGCGAGGCGTCCTCGCCCCACAGCTCCTGCTGGGTCTCCTCCGGGAACAGCGCGCTCTGCCAGGGATGCGACCCGACCACGCCTGCCACCCACCCGGCAGCGGGCGCGACCCGGGCGATCTCGAAGACCGCGTCGAGGAACTCGGCCAGCGGCAGTTCCCCGCCGCCCCAACGGGCGGGCTGGAGGGCGCGCAGCACGCCGGTCTCCTGCAGGTACTTCCACGTCGTGTCGGTCAGGCGGCGCTCGTGGGCACCGAGCAGTTCCTCGGCGGCGAGCTCTGGAGCGAGCTGCTGAACTTTGTCAACGATCGTCACAGATGACCCCTTCCGCTACATCGATGTAGCGAGAGCCGTTCCCTGTAGCGATCGCTACAGGGAGTTCATGAGCCGGAAACTTAGACCTGCTGGGAGGCCTTGGCAAGACTTCCGGTCGCGAGAACTGCGCGGCACCTTGCGCACGCAGGTCCCCCGGAAACCGCGTGATAGAAGGTTCCTGTGGCCAGAAAGACGGAGCGGACCCACCAGCAGGGCGACGAGTCACGCCGCCGGATACTCGACGCGACCCTGGAGATCGCCGCGGAGCGCGGCTACGACGGCACGTCCGTCGCACTCGTCACCGAGCGGACCGGCCTGCCCGCGAGCTCGATCTACTGGCACTTCGGCAACAAGGACGGGCTGATCGCGGCGGTCCTGGAGCACAGCTACCGGGCGTGGCGTGAGCACGCGCCGGACTGGGACGGCGACGCCCCACCGGAGCGGCGCGGCGAAGCCCTTCAGGACTTGCTGCGCGAGGTCGGTCAAGCCTTCGTCGACAAGCCGGAGTTCTGGCGCCTCGGCCTGATGCTGGCTCTCGGCAAGCACCCCAAGGAGCCGGCCGCCAGGACACGCTTCCTGCAGGTGCGGGCCGAAAGTCTGGAGCGGGTGGCCGGCTGGTGGACCCGGGTTCTGCCCCCGGACGCACTCGCCCAGGCACCGGACACCCCCCGCATACTCGCCCTGCTCAACGTGGCCACCACGGACGGGTTCTTCCTCGCGTCCCGGGCCGGCGGCAGCTGGGACTTCGTCCAGCTGCTCAGCCTGTTCGCGGTGGGGCTGGATGCCGCGGCCACGTACCTCGTGGAACGTGCGCCGGCCGGCGACGCGCCCTCCCCCGGACCCACCCCGAAACCGCACCGGAGTGCCCCCGACTCATCCGCCACAGAGGCGGCCGGCTCCCGGATGCGGATCCTGTCCGCCGCCGCGGAGATCGCGGCCGAGAGGGGTTACGAAGGGACGTCCATCGCCCGGGTCTGCAAGCGGTCAGGGCTGCCGGTGAGCTCCCTGTACTGGCACTTCAAGGACAAGGACGAACTGCTCGCTGCGGTCGTGGAACACAGCTTCGAGCAGTGGTCGGCAACGCAGGCCACCTGGGAGCCGGCGCCCGATCCGGCCGGACGCGCGGCCGGACTGCGCGCAACCCTCACCCGGTCCCTGGGCAGCCTCGCCACCGCACCCGACTTCCTGCGGATCGGTCACCTGCTCGCGCTGGAACAGAGGGAGGCCGAGCCCACCGCCCGGGTGCTGTTCCTCGACGTCCGCCACCGTGTCCTGCGCTCGATGGCCGGATGGTTCACCGCGAACCTGGACACGGACCTGACGGACCACGCCCCGGACCTGCCGTTGCAGCTGGCCATGCTGCTCATGGCGTTCTCCGACGGCCTCTTCATCGCCGAACAGGTCGGGGACGACTGGGAGCTCGACACCTACGTGGAGGTCATCGTCGAAGTCATCCAGGCGGTCATCGCCAACGCCAGGACAAACCAGACAGGTTGACCTCCAGGCGTGTTCGCCGGCAGACGGACAGGACGTCAGGGATCCCGGACCACGACAGGGCCGCATCCGATCGGCGAGGGAGCCGATCCGCCCCGATCCGTCTTCCGGTGGGTACAGCCTTCATATCGAGAGATACTTCCCTTATACGCCGGTCTGTCCACTCATGCGTGTTCCCGTGGGCGGGCGGTGAAGGCCGGGGTGCGCGTGCGGTGCGTCGCGGGGAGCGTCGAAGATGCGAAAACCATTGACTTGTCTCACCAGCGCGTCGATACCCCCGGACGCGGCAGAGGAGGCGGCGTGACATGGACACCAGGTCCGCTCGCGAGCAGGTGGAGTACCGCGCCGCCGAAGCCGTTCCGCTCGCCCCGGGATCCCTGCTCTGGGACATCACCGGTGACATCAGGACCCTGTTCTCCCTGCCCGCGGCCATGGTGCTCCAGGTCGCCCACCCGGCGGTCGGTGCCGGCGTCGACGACCACTCGGTGTTCCGCACCGATCCCTGGGGGAGACTCGAACGCTCCCTGACATCCCTCCAGTTGTGGGTCTACGGCAACGATCGCGCGCTGGAGGAAGGCCGCAGGCTCCGCAAGCTGCACCAGGCCATCTCCGGCACCGACGCCCACGGCCGCCCCTATCACGCCCTGACCCCCGCCCACTACGCCTGGGTGCACGCCACCGCCTACCCGATCTTCCTGCGGACCGCGCGCTACCTGTCCCACCCGCTCGACGAACGCCGCCTGTATGACGAGTTGCTCCAGCTCGGCGACGTCCTCGGCATCACACGGCACGACATGCCGAAGACCCCCGAGGAGTACTGGCCGTACTTCGAGCGAATGGTCCGCGAGGAACTGGAGCTGACCGTCGTCGCCGCCGAACTCCTCGACCCGCGCCGGCCGATCCCGCCCCCGCCCGGCGCCCACGCCCTGCTCCGCCGTATCTGGCCGGTGCTGTGCCCGCCGCTCGCCCGCCTGCACGTCTTCGTCACCACCGGCCTGCTCCCGCCCGCCGTCCGCGACCGCCTCGGCCTGCCCTGGACTGCCTGCGACGAGCGCCGGCTGCGCCACCTGTGCGCCGCCGTACGCACTCTCTTCCCCCTGCTCCCCGAGCGCCTGCGCTACTTCCCCCTGGCCCGCGAGGCACGGCGCGCGGCCCGGCACGCAGGCCGACCGCGGCCGGCGCAGTCCTGATCCCACCCCGGCGTCACCGCTCGGGGCGGCATGCCTGAAGGGCCCGCGGGCAGGATCGTCCGGTGACTCATCTCGGGCTGGTGACCCTTGTCGTGCGCGACTACGACGAAGCCATCGCCTTCGTGACGTCCGCGGGCGCGACCACGCGCGGATGCGGGCGGCCGGGGTCGTCTTCGAGGAGGCGCCCCGGCAGGAGCCGTACGGCACCGTCGCCGTCTACCGGGACCTGTACGGCAACCGGTGGGACCTGATCCAGCCGAACAGGCCTGACAGCGTTGCGGGTTGAGGGATCGGGCCGACGCCGGTCTTTTGGACCGACCGGCAAATGGGGGGCGGCGTCGCCCATTTGCCGGTCGGTCTTGGTCGAAGACGGCCGTGAGTCACGTACCCGATGCCCGTGATGCGGCGTGCCGCGGATGGTCCGGCCCCCTCAACTCGGCATTCCCGCCCCGGACATGGCACCCATCCGGAGCACCGCGAACCGAACGACACCAGTCTCAATTGATCACTGGGAAACAAGAAGGACATCCGGGTGATCAATAGCGGTGATGATCTGCGTGCTGTCCGGCGTCGCACCGGACGTGGCATTCGCCCTCCCCGTGCGGCGTCGATCACGCACGAGAGGATCCGCCGCATGTCCATACCGAGTCCCCGCCGCCCGAGACGGCGCCGGGCCGCAGGCCGGGTGCGGGTAACCGTCGCCGCCCTCGCCCTCGGCCTGAGTCTTCCCCTGACCGGCACCTCCATGGCGGCATCGGCCACCCCCGAGCCCGTTGCCACCACCGTGACCGGCTCCGCGGCCGACCGCAGCTGGTCCGTCACCGAGTCCGGCGACGGCTACCACCTCACCCTGGAACTGAACGACCCGCTGCCCGTACGCGACGCAGTCCCCGAGATCGCCGTCGACGGCGCCTCCCTCGGCTACGCCCGACAGACCGCCGACGGCCGCACCCTCACCCTGGTCACCACCGACCCGCGCGCGGCCCACCCGGACGACGTCCAGGTCGCCTGGAACGGCACCGCCGACACCACCACCTCGTCGCGGCATGCGCCCAAGGGCACCGGCCGCCCGGGCAAGCCCACCGCCGACGCGGCCGCACTCACCGCCGCCGCCACCGCGCAGGGCCCCTACACCGTGGCTCGCGCCGACTACGACTTCGGCGACACCGCCGTCACCCTCAGCGGCCTGAGCGATCGCAGCGTCGAACTCCGCGCCGCCGTCTGGATACCGACCGACGCCAAGGGCGAACGCCCCGTCGTGCTCTTCCTGCACGGCCGGCACTCCGCCTGCTGGAACGCGGACACCGCCAAGACCAACAACACCGCCTGGCCCTGCCCCGACGGCTACCAGCCGATCCCCAGCTACCTCGGCTACAACGACGCCGCCCAGACCCTCGCCTCCCAGGGCTACGCCGTCGTCTCCATCAGCGCGGACGGCATCAACTCCCAGGACGCCTCGTACACCGACGACGCCGGCACCCTCGCCCGCGGCCAGCTCGTCCTCGACCACCTCGACCTGCTCGCCCGCGCCGACAAAGGCATCGCGCCCGGCATGAGCCCCCTGCTGAAGGGCCGTCTGGACCTGTCCCACGTCGGCCTCATGGGCCACTCCCGCGGCGGCGAGGGCGTGGTGAAGGCGGCGCTGCTCAACGCCGGCCGCGCCCACCCGTACGGCATCGAGGCAGTGCTCCCGCTCGCCCCCATCGACTTCGGCCGCGAGACCCTGCCGGACGTGGCCATGACGGTCGTCCTGCCCTACTGCGACGGAGACGTCTCCAACCAGCAGGGCCAGCACTTCTTCGACGACACCCGCTACTCCGGTGCCGACGACGACGTGCTGCGTTCCTCGCTCATGGTGATGGGCGCCGACCACAACTTCTTCAACACCGAGTGGACGCCCGGCGCCGCCGTCGCCCCCGCGAGCGACGACTGGTCCGCCTCCACCGACGCGGTGTGCGGCAGCGGCTCGTCCACCACGACCCGACTGACGGCCGCCGAACAGTCGGAGGCCGGAACGGCCCTCATGTCCGGCTTCTTCCAACTCACCCTGGGCGGTCAGGACCGCTTCCTGCCCTTGTTCGACGGCAGCCAGGGCGCGTCGACGACGGTCGGCGCGGCCACCGTGCACACCGAGGTCCAGGCCCCCGGCCGCAGCCGCTCGGACATCGCGCCGCTGACCGGCCCGTCGCCCGACGTCACCGTCACCGGCGGCACCGGCACCTACTGCGCCGGCTTCACCGGCCGCCCCACCATCAGCGCCCTGGGTGCCTGCACCACCTCCACCTACACCTCCCGCTTTCCGTCCTGGACCCCTGCCAACTACGCGGGCAACGTGGAGGCGACCCCGCTGCTCCACTTCACCTGGCCGGACAGCGCGGAGACCCGCGCCGAGGCGGTCGTGGACGTGCCCAAGGGCTCGCGCGACGTCCGCCGGTACGACAGCCTCGCGTTCCGCGCCGCCGTCGACGAGACCGGGCCGGACACCGACCTGACCGTCCAGCTCACCGACGGCCGGGGCCGTACGGCCGCCGTGGCCGTCTCCTCGCTCAGCGACGCCCTGAAGGGCAACCCGTCCTCCGGCACCAGCACCCTGCTGCCCAAGACCTGGCTGCAGACGGTGAGTTGGCCGCTGCGTACGGCACGCGGCGTCGACCTGTCGGACATCCGCCGCATCACCCTGACCGCCCCGGCCACCGCGGGCGGTGTCTACCTCTCCGACGTGGCCTTCCAGACCGTCCGCGCGGGCAGTGGCGGACCGAGCGACCTGCCTCAGGTCTCGGTCGCCGGTGCCTCGGCCGCCGAGAACGCCGGCACCGTCCCGGTCACCGTCACCCTGTCCTCGGCCTCCCGCACCCCGGTCACCGTCAACCTCCAGTCCGTGGCCGGCACCGGAACCCAACTCGCCACCGCCGCGCAGAAGATCACCTTCCCGGCCCGCACCACGTCCCGCACGGTCCGACTGCCGGTCGTGGACGACACCGTCGTCCAGTCCACCGCGGACACCGTCTACAAGATCTACGTCTCGGTGCCCGTCGGCGCGGTGATCGGCCAGGACTACGCCCGCGTCACCGTCCACGACGACGAGTCCACCGCCTGACCCACCCTGAACGCGCCCACCGCACCGGGGCCCACGAAGGTCGCGGTGCGGCGGGTACGGCGACGGCGGCCCGGCCGAAAGACCTCGGACGGGCCGCCGTTCTTGCCGTCCGGCACGACACCAAGTCGCCTCGTGACGAGGGGAGTTGGGGCGGTTACTACGCTGCCCAGGTGACCGACCTCAAGCGGACGGGCGGCGAGTGGTTCGCCGTCCTGGCCGGCGGCATCAACCACTTCGTGCTGCCCGCCCTGCTGGAGGTGGCGGTGGAGGCGGCCGTGCTGCCCGTCGCGCACTGGCTGTACTCCTGCCCACGCCCGGAGCGGCGGAACACCCCGGTGTCCCTGGCGGGCCCGCTGTGCACCCCGGAGGACATCCTGGCCAGGGGCATCACCGCGGACCGGCTGCGGGTCGGGGACATCGTGGTCTTCCCGACGGCGGGCGCGTACGGCTGGGAGTTCGCCGTACGCGGCTTCCTGGGCCACCCGCCGGCGGTGCGGGCGACCGCTCAGCCGACCTCGGTGCGCACCTCGGGGGCCGGCGTCCCGGCCGGGGGTGTCTCCTCCCGACCCGAGTACCGCAGCAGCCACAGCCCGGGCAGCCCGGCCAGCGCGACCATCACCGCCGCGGTCCAGCCGATCCCGCCGTGCAGCAGCAGCGGTGCGGCAATGGCCGAGCCCACCGGGGAGGTGCCCTGCATCAGGGTGCGCAGCGCGGCGAAGGCCCGGCCGTGCATCTCTGACGGGATCCGGCGCATCCGCAGGGACTGCGCCCACACCGTCATCGGCGCGCTCAGCAGACCCACGCAGAAGTACCCGATCCCGACCACCACGGGCTGAGACACGGCCAGGACGGCGAGGAAACCCAGCGCCGCGCCCGCCTGGCACCAGCCAATCCGGCGCACCGACCCCCGGCCCGCGCGGGCCCCGGCCAGCGACGCCCCCACGAACTCGCCCGCCGCGAGCGACGCCATCAGCGCACCGAGCGCGGACGCCCCGCCCAGTTCGTTCTTGGCCAGCCACGGGCCACTGCTCGGTGAGCAGACGGACCGCCAGTTCGAAGCCGTCCGCGCAGCCCGGCACGCGCAGACCCGGCGTCGCCCGGACCAGCGGACCCAGCCGGGGGTCCGGGCCCAGCGCCTCGGTCACCGCGGCAGGGTCGGAGTCGAGATCGAGGAGGTCGCGGCAGCGCCGTACCGCGGCGGTGACGTCCCGCAGGTCCGACAGCCACAGCCGCACGGTCACCTGCTGGTGCTTCGCGTCCCGGTCCGACCCGGCGCCGGTGAAGTCGAGCTCCGCCCGGCCGCCGCCGCGCGGCAGCCGCAGGGTCCGGTGGAGCCGACGGTCCCCGACGTCCTCCACGCCGGGCAGCGCCATGTCCCGGAACCAAGAGAGCAGGGCGGCCGCCGCGAGCGGAGGGCGGTAGCGCAGCCGGAGCACCAGCGGCTCCGCCTGCGCCCCCTGTGCCCCGTCGGCCCCTGTCCCGGACGGCGCCGCGGCCTGTCCGCTCCCCCGCGTCTTCCCGGTGCGGCGCAGTTCCCGCGGCGAGCAGCCGAAGGCGGCGCGGAACCCGTCGTTGAACTGGCGGATGCTGGAGTACCCAGCGGCGAAGGCGACGTCCAGCAGCGGCAGCGAGCTGGACTCGATCAGCAGCCGCGCCACCTGGTTGCGGCGGTTCAGGGCCAGGGCGAGCGGGCCGACCCCGACCTCCGCGACGAGCTGACGGTGCAGATGGCGCTCGCTCACGGCGAGTTGTGCGGCGACGCCCGCCACGCCGATCTCGTCCACGGCGCCGCGCGCGATGAGCCGCAGCGCGCGGGCCACCAGGTCGCCGCGCACGTTCCACTCGGGTGAGGAGGGGTGAACCTCGGGACGGCAGCGGCGGCAGGCCCGGAAGCCGGCTGCCTCGGCCGCCGCGGCGATACGGAAGAAGCGCACGTTCTCCGGCTTCGGTGTGCGTGAGCCGCACACGGGGCGGCAGTAGATGCCCGTCGTGGTGACCGCCACGTAAAAGGTCCCGTCGAACCGGGAGTCTCTGCTGGCCATGGCTCGGTAGGAGGTCTCGAAATCCAGCACGCCGACATTTTTGCCTCACTTCCGCCGCCGCGTCTGGCGGGAATCGGACATGGTGATCCGGGGCCGGGCGCGTGCCATGGCCGCGGAGGACCTCAGCAATTGGAATGATCGTCCGATCGAACCCGCTCCAGGATGTCCCCTACCGTCGGCCGAACGGCCGCAGTGAGGACGTCCGATGACAATCCGTCAGGGGGGAGGCGGAGTGCGCTCCGGGAATTGGGTGGTCGATCTCGGCGAGGCTGAGGCGTTTTTCCGCCAGTACCACCAGGAAACCGGCCGCGGCGACCTGCTGTATCCCCGCCTTGCCGAGGTGCGCCGGCAGATGGACGAGACCGGAACGTACCGGCACACTCCCGAGGAACTCACCTTCGGCGCACGCGTGGCCTGGCGGAACTCCGCCCGCTGCATCGGCCGGCTCTACTGGCAGAGCCTCCAGGTGCGCGACCGCAGAGACGTCACGGACGCCGCCGAGGTGGCCGCCGAGTGCGTCGCCCATCTGCGGGCCGCCACCAACGGCGGCCGGATCCGGCCGGTCATCACGATCTTCGGCCCGGACGACGCCGCCGGTCCGCCCGTACTGATCTGGAACGAACAGCTCGTCCGGTACGCCGGCCACCTCAGGTTCGAGGGCGGCTACACCGGAGACCCGCGTGGCTTCGGCCTCGCCGAACTCGCCACCCGCCTGGGCTGACCGCCTCCCGGCACATCGTTCGACGTGTTCCCCCTCGTCATCGAGACCGGGGAGCAGGGCCTGCGCATGTTCGAGATCCCCGACGAGGACCGTCCTCGAAGTCCCGATCGTCCACCCCGCCCTCGGCTGGTTCGCCGACCTCGGCCTGCGCTGGTACGCGGTGCCCGCCATCTCCCACATGCGGCTGCGCATCGGCGGTCTCTCCTACCCGGCAGCGCCCTTCAATGGAACCTCATGCGGGACGAAGAGGTTCAAATTTGGACTCCCAAGTACCGTGCGGTGCACTGGGCATGCGCACGCCACCATGCCTCGATACCGTCCACATGCTGGGAATGAGCCGCTCCGGCCGTCCGTCGCACCGAGCGAGGACTACGCTGCTGTGCAGACGTCCCAGACCCCGGCGGCATGTCGTTGCTGAGCACGGATCGCCGCGGGGAGCGGGCCCTTCGCCCGTCGCCCGGCGCATCCCTGGAGGGAACCGGGTGGGTCCGCAGTTCTGCCGCGCAGGCCGGCCAGTCGGCCGTTGCCCGACCTCCGCCGAATGTACTCCGCTGCCGGAAGTGGGGCGACGGTGCCGGGAGCCCGGCGCCACCGCGTCCGCTGCCGGACGGGCTTCCGAAGCGAGGCGTCATGACCCTTCCGCCGCTCACCATCTACCGTCACGACCGAAAGAATCGGGCACTGATCACGCTGGCCGGTGAGATCGACCTGGAGACGGTGCCCCTGGTGCGCGCATCGCTGGAACGGTGTTTGCGCGACGGCATCCGCACCATCGACGTCGACCTCACCCCCGTCACCTTCTGCGACTGCAGCGGCCTCAACGCCTTCCTCAACGCCTCACAGCGCATCACCGCAGCCGGGGGGACACTGCGACTGCACCATCCGCCGCCGACGCTGGTCCTCATGCTCGACGTCGCCGGATGCGAATTCCTGCTCCTGGGCCTTCCGTTCGGGCATCTGCCGCCTCCTCCCGAGAAGGCCCCGGCCACGACCGCCCCCGTCCCGCCGCATCGGCCTGTTCCGCCTGTGCCTGCCCTCGCGGGCGGTGCGGTGTGATGGCTCGGCCGCATCAGGGACGGTCACGGCAGCCCCGCACAGACGAGAAGCCCCGCGTGAACTCCAGCGTGAACTCCAGCGTGGATACCGGCGCGGACGCGGTGCGGTTGCGCCGGGTGAACCGATGGCTCGTGGAGGACATCCGTGAGGATCTCGGGAATCTGTACGAGGAGTCCTGCGCGACGGGATCCGGTAAGGCATACCGCAGTCCCAGCCGCCAGGACTTCCTGAACCATCTGGCGGGCGACATCCGCCGGCCGGGGTTCGCCATGGTGATCGCGGAGACGGACAGTCTGATGGGGTGCGCCTTCGGGTTCCCCCTACTCAGCGACGGCCGCTGGTGGCTCGGTTTCGACGGTGCGCTACCACGCAGCATTGAGCGGATCACCAAGTCCAGCAGTGTCTTCGCGATCAGCGACACCCTGGTCCGCCCGTACCCGCAGGACCAGAAGCTGGCCCACCGTCTGCAGGAGAGGCTGCTCACCGACCACCAGGCCACTCTCGGCGCCACCTTGGTGGATCAGGCCGATCGCCCGACTCTCGACTCGCTCCGCTCCTCGGGATGGCTGGACGTCGGAGAGGTTCGGAGGCCGACAAGCCCCACCACGTTCCGTGCGCTGGTTCTCCCCCTCGGGGAGCGGACGGCGGCAAGGCTGGAGGATCTTGTGCACGAAGCCTGGATACGGTGGCCCGGGTGAGGTCCGACAGCCGGTCGGCCCGGATCCAGGTACTGGTCGCCGAGCAGGCGGCCCGACGGGGTGCCCGGGTCGGCGTGGTGGATGTGTGCACCGCTGCCGTGGCCGCACTGCCGGTCGGCGGGGCCGGACTTTCCGCGATGTCCAGATCCGCGGCGAGCCATCCGTTGTGCAGCACCGACGATGTCAGCGAGCAGTTGGAGGAACTCCAGCTCACCTTGGGCGAGGGGCCTTGCGTGGATGCCTTCATGCAGGGCTCGGCCATACTGACGCCCGATCTGCTCACCGCTGAAGTGCAGAATCGCTGGGCCGTGTTCGCCGACGCGGCCCTGGAAGCCGGGGCACGCGCCGTCTTCGCCTTCCCTCTGCAAATGGGGGCGATCAGCCCTGGAGTTCTGGACCTGTACTCCCAAGTCCCGGGCCGGTTGAACGCGGGCGAGCTGGCCGACGCGCTGGCTTTCGCCGACACCGCCACTCTGGTCCTGCTCGACTCCCGAATCGACGGAGAAGAGGACCTGGCCGGCGGATGCTCGACGGACGGTCGCTACGAGGACCTGGGCGCGTACCGGGCGGAGATCGACCAGGCGACGGGCATGCTCACGGCCCAGCTCGGAGTCAGTGCCGAAGAAGCCTTCGTCCGGCTGCGCGCCTACGCCTACGCGAGAGGACGCCGCCTCGCCGCGGTGGCCGCCGACGTGGTCGCCCACCGGCTCACGTTCCCCCCGGGCGCGGACACGGATCAGACCCACGATGAAGCCTGACACCTTTGCCGGGCCAAGAAGCCGAACAAGCCGAACCAGGAAACCGGACAAAGAAGTGAGTTGCGCTTCCCGTCCCTTCACCCGGGCCGGGATCAGTCTCAACGGAGGGTGTGCACGATGAATCAGCGACTCCTGGCCAAGACCTTCGTCGAGCTGGCGGACAACCTGGTCGCCGACTTCGACCTGATCGATTTCCTGCGCCTTCTGACCGACCGCTGTGTGGGCATGCTCGGCGCGAGTGCCGCAGGCGTGCTGCTCGCGGACCGCGACGGCGAACTCCGCGTCATGGCCGCCTCCGACGAACAGGTGCGCCTGCTGGAGCTCTTCCAGCTGCAGAACGACGAAGGGCCCTGCCTGGACTGCTTCCGCACCGGCGCACCGGTCATCGTCGCCAACCTGAGCGGGGAGTCCGACCGCTGGCCACGCTTTGTCGCGACGGCCCACCGCAGCGGGTTCGGGGCGGTCCAAGCCCTGCCGATGCGTCTACGGGACGAGGTCGTCGGGGCCCTGAACCTCTTCCATGCCACCCCAGGCCCCTTCGAGCCGGACTCCACGCCGCTCGCCCAGGCCCTGGCCGACGTCGCCACCATCAGCCTGCTGCAACAACGCACCGCGCAGCGCAGCACCGTCCTCAACGAGCAATTGCAGAGCGCGCTGAACAGCCGCGTCCTGATCGAACAGGCCAAGGGGAAACTCGCCGAACGCCGGGGCATCGACATGGAACAAGCCTTCACCACACTGCGCGGTTACGCCCGTGCTCACAACCGGCGCCTGTCCGACCTGGCCCGCGCGTTCATCGACGACTCCGAAGCCCTGCCCGGCCTGAGGTCCTGACCGATGTCTCGGCCGGTCAGCAGCAGCTCCCCGGCTGTGGTTCACGGGCTGCGGTCCAGGAGCTGCGATTCACAGACTCTGCTTCCCGGACCGGACGGCCGCCGCCGATGGTGTTCGGCGACGGCCGTGGTCGCGACGACGCGAGGCCCCCCGGCCATCGTGTCATCGCGCACTGTCCTCCGCGGCGACGGGGTGGCGGGAGCACCCCGAGTGGAAAACGCCAGGAGGACGGAAGCTGGAGCCGCGTTCTCCGGCGATGCGGCTCCGGCCGGCCTCGATTGCGACTCGGGGGCTGGGAGCCTGAGTGGGGGACTTGCCGGTCGCGTCGATTCCTGACACGAACGCAGTCCCGCCTGCCTTGCTCTGACCGTAGAGCAGATGCACGACGAGCGGAACAGGGCATGACGTACGCGTTCTGGCCTCGATGCCGTTTCGGAACGGACCTGGCGGCAGCGGCCGGCCACCGTTCGCAGGCGGCGCCGGCGGACACCTTGTCGGTCACCCGCGGCGCTCGCGATCCCGCCGGTCCTCACGGTTCCAGCGCGCTCGGTGCTGTCGGCTGTAGCGGCGATCCCAGCGGTCCTGACGCTCCCGGCGGTCCCGGTAGTCCTGGTACTCACCGAAGTCGGACCCCCCGCCGCGGCCTCGGCCCCCGCGGCCGTAACGGGCGGCTCCGAAGACCAACACAGCTGCGGCGACCCACCACATGGGATGGAGGAAACCGAAGCCGAACAAGACCACGATCAGGACGAGAAGCAGAACGAACACAGCGGGCCTCCCCGTGAGCGGAACACAGCATCGGTACCGGGGACTGGGGCCTCACCCCACAGCGTAGTCCTGCCCGAGGACTACCGATAGGTCCTACCCGAAGGCTGCCGACAGTGACCGCCGGACACCTTCACCGAAACCTCCTTCACCTCAGCGGCCCCAGACCCGCCCCAAGAACTCCCCTGTGCCGAAGTCCCGTTGACGCGGGAGGATGCCGGGCGTTGACTGACAGCACGGCGTAGGGCCATGCCACTCCGGATCGTTCGGGCGAGGCGTTCCCCCTTCCCGCTCCGCCCGGCCCCCGCGGAACCAGGAGATTCCCGCGATCCGGAGGTCCGGCGATGTCACGGATTCCTCTCCTTCCGCTGATCCGTTCCGACGGCGGCCACAGGTAATCAAAAGCGAGGCACGCCTTCAGACGGTGACCACGAAAGCCCCGGGTGGTGCCGTAGTCGTGCGGACACCACCCGGCAGGCATCTACGCGGAATTCTCTAGGAGGAATTGGGGAATGGCAGCCGTGTTCATCGTGGTGATCACCGTCCTGATCGTCCTCGCGACGACAGCCGTACTCGTGGGACGCGGACCGGTCCGGGACGGCGGTCGGGGACCCGGCGAGCACTGAAGCCGCACGGCTCCCTCCGGAACGATCACCGATGCGCGTCCGGCCGACACCATGCACAGGCAAGCGGCACACGATGATGTACGACCAGACGCGCGCCCGGCAGACCCCGGACCAGCGACCCGCTTCCGCTGGACGCCGCACCCCGGACCCAAAGCCGCTGCGAAGGGGCCGGCCGGGGGAACGTCCGAGCCGTGCGGACCGCAGTATCGTTGGTTATGGGTTGGTTCACTCTCACGTGAACCGCCCGGAAGGGCGGCTCCGGCGTGTTTGCGCCGGAGCCGTTGGCACGTGCCTCGTGAGGGTGCCGCGCCCGGAAGGGAGGGGGCATGATCCAGGCAGCCGATATCCGTGAGTGGCGCGACCATGATGTGGTGGACGCGAAGGGGCGCAAGATCGGCGTGCTCGAAGCGATCTATGTGGACACCACCACCGACGAACCGGCCGTGGCCACCGTGCGGGCCGGGCTGCCGACCCGCCACCGCCAGGTTTTTGTCTCCCTCGACGAGGCAGTCCTCGGGCCGGGCTATCTCAAGGTCTCCTACGCCAAGAGCCGACGTGGCCATCGCCTACGTCCGATGGTCCCGACGCGCCGGCCGTCGCTCCATCCGAGGCCGCCATCGGCCGCGTGCCGATTCCGGCGGCAGCCATGTGACGGACATACAGTCGTCCCGATCGTCCCAGGCCGGGCGTGGGTGAGCCGACGGTCTTGACGCTGCCTGGCGACAGGGCGTGCTCCGGCCTTCCCGGCCCACCTCAGCGTCTTTCGCCGCGGGGTCCTTTGCCGCGACTGGACGCGCTCGATCGGCCCCGGTGTCGATGAGGATCTGTCCGGCCGCCAGACGGACGAGGTCTGAAGCGACCCGGGCGGACCCGCGCGGTGCATGATGGCGCGGCGCGTGATGGGCGGCGTTCGGAACCGGTGCCTCGCCGGGGTCCATCCGACGTGCCGCGGGAGTAGCGTGGAGGCATCGAGAGTATTTCGCACACCAGCCGCCATGCCGGTGTCGTTCTCGGCGAGTGACAACACCGGGCCGCCGCCCCAAGCAGCGGCCGGGAGACAGGTGCGCGCGATGTCCGCGACCACCGACCGACCCCCGCTGCGGATCGTGCCCTTCAGGGCTCCGACCGCTCGCCTCGCGCTGAAAACCGTGAGCACGTCCCGAGGACCCCTCGACGGTGCCTGGTGGCCCCGCTCCCGGGATCTGACACACGAACTCTCCGCTCTGGCCGACGTACTGGACCCCCTGTCCGGACGGATCACCCGGATCGCCGTCAACCCGACGTACTGGCCTACCATCCCGAGCCGAGTGCCCGTCAACGGTCACGTGGTGAAAGTCGGTTGGTTCACTACAGAGCTGGACCCCCACAAGATCCTGCTGCTGTCCCACACCACGGGCAGCTGGAACCTGCTGGTGATACCACCGGAGACCAGCGCCCCGGCAGCCGCCCGCTTGATGGCCGGCGCGAGCGACAGCGCCCGCCCTCCGACGACCGCGAGCGCGCTCATGGCAGCGGAACACGCCCTCCACGGCAGTTCCCATGCTGACCGGGACCAGGATTCCGAGGACACCTGGGAGGACTGGGATGCCGCCTCCTCCTACCGGGCGGCTGCCGCCCGGCCGTACCGCCTGATCACGGCGAAGTAAGCGTCATGGTCACCGCCGTGGCCTTCAGCGCCCTACTGATCCTGACCGTCGCGGCCACCCTGGTGATCACCCGGCTCAACGCAAGCACGCGGAAAGCAACGGTCCCCACTCTTACGACACCACCTACCTGGAGAAACAACCCAGGCAAGCCGTCGCCGAACCCGCGTCGTCGGCCGCCCCCGAGGCCGGAGGCCGCCGGAACCACTCCCCACTCCCCAGGGGCTCCCGCACACGGACGGCCACGCGGCCCCACTCCGCCGGCTTCCTTCACACACCGGCTTCCGCGCTGGTGCCGTTCTCGCCGATCCATTGCAACGGACGCTGAAAGACCCGCCATCATGGCAACACTGCACGAGCGGAAGAACTACCGCCAAGCGATCATGAAAATGCTGTACGAGGCCACGGAAGGCAATCGCCTCCTCGGCGTCACCGGGGCGAGGCTGCGTGACGATCTCCAGGTCCCTGAGCAGGATCTGGCCGCGGCCTGCGCATATCTGGTGGGCGAAGAGCTGATCACCGTCGACTGGGCGCAGGGAAACACACCCGCGATGGTGATGTTGACGCATCAGGGGATCCGGCTCATGGAGGCCGAGGAGGAGGAACGCGACTGACGCGACCCTGGAGCCGGTGCGGCGAGGCGACTGCCCCCAGCAACAGGGACGGGGCTACGAGGGCCGTGGCCGCCAGCCGGGTACGTACCAACACCATCCCGTCTCCTCATGGCGTGAGATGCCGACCAGAATTGTCGGGCAGGTCACGATGACCATGGGGGATCGCGGAGCCGGCTCTACCGGCAGCGTGTTCGCGGCAGCGGGTCTACGGGCCGTCGGCTCGGTCCATGGTGGTGCGGCTGTCGGCTCACTCCAGGACGGCAAGGTAGTCGGCTGCGCCCCCGCGCCATTCGATCAGGAAGAGGGTCGCGTCGTCGCTGGTGCGGCCGCCCCGTTGCTGCTTCAGGGCGTGGGAGAGCGAGCGCACCACCGCTCGTACTCCCTTCTCCCCGTGTTCGATGCGGTTGACCCAGTGGATGAGCTGTTCCTCGCCGAACTGTTCTTCGCCGGCCTCGTGCTCCTCGATCAGGCCGTCGGTGAAGCACAGCACTCGGTCACCGCGTTGGAGCATCTGCTGGCTGATCTGGGGCTCTTCACCGCCGAAGCCGACCGGCAAGGTGGTCGGGCCTCCCAGCTGCCGGACGACCCGGTGGTCGCGGATCAGCAGTGGTGCGGGGTGGCCGGCGTTGACCCACTGCAGGTGACCCGTTGCGATGTTCAGACGCATCATCTGCGCGGTGACGAAGTGGTCGGGCCCGAACTGCTCGGCGATCGCCCGATCCATGAACGCGTAGATCTCGGACAGGCCGATGTCGGCACGTCTGGCGTGCCGGTAGGCCCCGACGGCGACGGTCGCCATCGTGGCGGCGTCCAGGCCGTGGCCCATCGCGTCGACCATGGCCACGTGCAGGATGTCCTCGTTGAGGGCGTAGTCGAAGCTGTCGCCTGCGACGTTGTAGGCGGGCTCCAGGATTCCGGCCACCGCGACCTGCGGGATGGACATCGCCAGCGGCGGCAGCAGGGACCACTGGATCTCCGCGGCCACGCTCATCGGTTCGCGGCGCCGGGCAAGGAAGAACTGGTCCGTGTAGCTGTGCTTGGTGACCAGCATGTCAGCAACCAGGCCGGCGAGCCTGCGCAGCAGCCGCCGGTCGTCGTCATCGACGGTGTCCAGGGTGAGGGCCATCACGCCCACCTGGTCGCTGCCGTCCAGCAACGGCAGGTACATCCGGACGCCGTCGGACTGCGGCACCTCGGCGACGGTCGCGTACAGGAAGGCCGTGCCGGCGGGAGAGTCACCGATCGGCTCGGGCTCGCCGACCATCAGCCGCCGACCCGGCAGCGGCACCAGCACCAGCTGGCCGTAGTCCTGCAGCAGGATCGAGACGTCGCGGCCACCGACCCTGGCCACCTCTTCCGCGATCAGCGGGGCGATCAGCTGCGGCGGCATCTCGTGTGCCCGGTCCAGCAGCACCCCCAGCAGCCGCTCACCGAACCCTTCCGACCGGTCCACCATGCCCTTGTCGGGCGGCCGCTCACCTTCCGCCACAGCCGAACCCCCGCACCGGCGACTTCAAAGCCTCGACCACCGTGTCCCTGCTCATCTCGTGCCGCGGATCCAGCGACCGCCCCGACGTCCTCGGGTCCATCCGACAGTCACGGCGGATGCGCTTGACCCGCTCACGTGATCTGTACACACGAGCTCCTGACACGACCGTGATCAACCCGCACAGAGTGACGCGGCCGGCCAACCCAAAGAGCCCATTACGCCACATGCGGCATGTCACGCGCGGTCAGAACAGATTGCTCTCCATGTCGTTGTGACGCCTGGCAGGGTGTGCTCGCCTACAGTGGGGAGCAGCGGCGCCCGGTGGCAGACCGATCCGCGTAGGTACGGCGGAAGCCGTCTGCCCTGACCTGCACGAATGCCAAACAGGCGGGTGTGGATCCCGCCCGAACCTCATTCGGGACGAAGAGGTCGTGGGTTCAAATCCGCCGCCCGACCGCGCAGGACCATGACGCTCACGGGCTGATCACGCACGAGGCGGGCTGCATTCGGTGCGGCCGGAATCCGACGCTACAGTTCCGTCACATACATCAGCCAAGGAAGCTCAGCCGCACCTGACGGTTGGCATTATCCGCATTCGTATCCACCAACCTTCGTTAAGGCAACCCATAGTTCAGCTGACCACAGCGGCACAACCGCTGGCGGCAGAGACCTGCCACGAAGTCCTGTCCCGGCATCGCAGTGATCACCATGCCTGTGTAACGGCCGTCCCCCGATCCGTCCCACAAGAGCCCGGGCAGGTCGGCAACCCGCAGAAGGCCAACACTGCTGCCGCCTTTCGCACGTCACCGCGGCGAACACCGACGAGCAGAACGCCTTCTGCGGCGAGGCGCTGGACCACTTCGCCCGGAGTTCGATTGGCGTGCCTCCCCTGGCCTGCCTCGTGGATACCGTGGTGACCATGGGCAAGCAGCGGAATAACACACAGCTCGACGACCTGGTCGCACAAGCCACCGTGGATGCCTACGCCGAAGAGGAGCAGCTCGCTGGGTTGTTCACCATGATCGCAGAGCATCTCGCCGTCCCGTTCGAGACGGTCGTTCTCGGGGTTGAGGTGACGGTCAGGAAGGTGGACCTCGTTCCCGGCGGCCAGATCGTAGCGGTCTGCGCGCGCGGCAGGCATCGGCAGACGATCGGCATTCTCGATCTTCCGTTGCCCACCCCGGCCCGTGAGGGAGCCGAGTGGATCGAGGCATACCGGCACTGGGGCCCGTAAGGCCTCTGTGGGGCAGTGGCCTCCTGGTGATGCGGACCTGTAGCCGTGGTCGGCGAGCCGGCCCCGGGCCCGGCCCAACCGTCGTTCCTCCGCGGTTCGGCGAGCCGGCGGACACAAGGCCGGGGCGCGGACGGGTCCCCGCGCCCCGGCGTTCCGGGTCAGGCGCCCGGAGCCAGACGGCCGGAACGGATGGCCGCGACGACACCGCCGTCCACCAGTAGGTCATTGCCGGTGATGAAGGTGGCGCCGGGGCCGAGCAGGAAGGCGGCGGCCTCGGCGATGTCGTCAGGAGTGCCCAGACGACCGGTTCCCGACGCGGAGATCATGGCGCGCATCATCTGGCCGCTGTCCCCGTCGAGTTCCTGCTGTCCCATGGGAGTGGCGATCACGCCGGGGCTGATGGAATTGATCCGGGCTCCCCGCTCGCCCCAGGAGGCGCTGGCGGCCTGGACACGCAGCCGGTTGCCGTACTTGGCCAACCCATAGGCGCCCCGTCCCACGACATCCGGATCGGTGAAGGGCAGGTCCAGCAGATCGTCGGCGGGCGTGTGTGCGAGAGCCTGCTCCTGCTCTGCGCTCAGGGGGGCGGGCAGCATGTGACCGGCCATACTCGAGATCACCAGGCCGGCTCCGCCGGGCGCGATGACCCGCCCGAACTCCTCCAGGACCAACGCCGTGCCGAGCAGGTCCACCTTCAGGACAGCGGGGGCGGGGGCCTGAACGGGAGAGAGGCCCGCGGTGTGCACGACCTGGGCGACGGGCCCGAGCTGCGCCGCCGTGTCCGCGAGAGCGGCGACCGAAGAACGTGAGGAGACGTCGACCGTCTGCGTGACGATGTCGTGCCCCTGCCCGCGCAGGAGATCCGCGACGGAGGCGAGAGTCTCCTCGTTGAAGTCGGCAAGCAGCACCTTGTTGCCCATGCCCTGGCGCCGGGCGATGGCCTGTCCCATTCCGCCCACACCGATGACGACGACCACGTTCGTGCCCACAGGCACCCCTCCCATTAACTTTACGATACGTTTCGTAATTGAAGTCTACCTCTCGTAGGATGGGCCGCTATGGATGAGGTGCGGCGGCCTGGACGGCCCCGGGACGCAGGCAGGGACGAGGCCATCCTCGACGCAGCCCGGGAAGTCCTCCTGCGCGACGGCTATGCCGGTCTGTCGATGGAGAAGGTCGCTGCCGAGGCCCGGGTCGGCAAACCCACGGTCTACCGGCGCTGGTCCTCCAAAGCGGCCCTCGTCGGCGACGCCGTGCTGCACAGCTTTCTCGCTGCCGTGCCCGGCATCCGCCCGCCCGGCCAGCACATCGCCGACGGCGCCGCCCAGCAGCTGACCGCCTGGTTCCGGGCCTACGCCACATCGGTCCGCGACCCGCACCATGCGGCCATGATCCTCGCTTTGACCGCTGCTGCCGCCGAGAGCCCCCACGACGCCGAAAGCCTCTACCGGCACCACACCCGCACGCAGCACGAGACCGTCGTGAGCTGCCTGCGCGCGGGAGTGACGAGCGGCGAATTCCGCGCCGACGCCGACCTCGAAGCGGTCGCTGACGCTCTCATCGGCTCTGTCCTCTACCAGCTCCTCACCCGCACAAGCAACGCCTCACCCCGACGAACCGAGCACCTGCTCGATGTTCTGCTGGCCGGACTGCGCACCGCTGATCACTGACTGAAGCATGATGTCGTCATGGTGGGGCAGGCCAGAGCCCAGTGCCAGTACAGAGTTGGCCGCCCCGTGCGGGCCGTTTTGAGGACCGGCCCGCACGGGGCGGGAAGGGTGTGCTCAGCTGCGGTAAGCAGTGATCACGGCGCCTTCTTCAGGGTGAAGTCGCCGATGGTCGTCTCTCCCTTCTCGATCTTCACCTTCGCGGTTGCGGGCTGGTAGCCGTCCTTGGTCACGGTCACGGTGAGCGGGGCGTCCCGGGCGTCCAGCCACAGGGCGAAGGTGCCGTCCTCGGCGGTCGTCAAGGTGTGGCTCGACGTCTTGGCGTCGAGTCGGACGGTGGCCCCGGCGAGCGGAGCGGTGCCGCCCGCGCCGTCGGCGCCGAGGACCGTACCGGCGTACTTGCCCCAGTGCTTCGGCGGGTTGACGTGCATCGTCACCGGGATGGCAGGAACCCGGTACGGGGTGTCGGTGCGTACGCTCAGCTTCGCGGTGTACGCGCCGGGCTGGGTGATCTCGGCGACCGTGGCGTCCAGGGAGACCTCCACGGTGGTGCTGGCCCCCGGGGCGAGGGTCGCCTGCCGGGTGTCGAAGCCGAGCCAGGTCACATCCGCGCTGCCATCAACCTGGTCGTACCCGGGCAGCACCTCGACGGTGGCGACCGACGGGGACCCAATGGCGTTACTGCTCTTGCCGCCGACGGTGTAGAAGCCGGGGGCTCCTCCGCCGCGGTAGACCGGTGCGCCGGCGTTGGGCAGGGCGGTCCAGGTGCCGGCCTGCGGGTCGAAGGCGAAGCCCTGGTTGGTGATGCCGCCGGGGGTCCTGCCGCCGATGGTGAGCAGCAGCCCGTTCGCTGCGGTGGAGGCCGAACCCCAGAGGGTGGTCGGTAGATCGGCGATCGGCGACCAGCTGTCGGACTCGGGATCATATGCGTAGCCGTGCTGTGTGGAGCCGCTGTCAGCCGTACCGCCGGCGCAGTAGAGCATGCCGTTGATCGCACCGCAGGCGGTCCAGGAGATGGGCTCGGGATACGGGGCCATCTCCGACCAGCTGTCGGTGGACGGGTCGTAGGCGTAAACGTCGGTGGTGTTGCAGGAGGAGGCGGTGCAGCCGCCGACGACGTACAGCTGGTCGTCCAGGACCGCGCTGCCGGAGGCCGCGTAGGGCTTGGGTGAAGGGGCTCCGGTGGTCCAGGTGTCGGACGACGGGTCGTAGATCTCCAGCTTGGCGTCGGGCGAGCCGTCGGCACCCCAGCCGCCGACGGCGTAGAGCTTGCCGTCGATGAAGCCTTCGGCCGGTGCCTCACGGGTGTCGGCCGCCGAGGCCAGCTTCGACCAGGAGCCCGAGTCGGGGTCGTAGGCGTACAGGTCGCTGGTGTCGGCGCTGCCGGTCCAGCCGAAGGCGGAGTAGAGCTTGCCTCCGCCCGCGGCGACCGCGTTGCTCGAGACGGCCACCGGCAGGTCCGCCACCGGTTTCCAGGCGTCACCGGCGGCTGCGGGCGCCACCGCTGACCGCGCTGGCTCGGTACCGGACTTGTCGGCCTGCTCCTGCAAGGGCGAGTAGTCGCCCGGTACCAGTTGGAGCGGTGCGCCCTGGGCGGCCTGCGTCTGGAAGCCGCCGGACTGCTCGCGGAGGGTGAAGGTGGCGGGGGCTCCTCCGGTGTTCTTCACGGTCAGCTTCTGGGTGCCGGTGCCGTCCCAGGGCAGCGTCTTGTCGACGGTTGCCGGGGTGATGGTGAGCTGTCCGGCCTCGAGGGCTTGGCCGGCCTCGGTGATGCTGTCCGCGGCCACTCGCACGCTCTTGTCCCCGGAGGCGTACCTGCGCTTGGCCACCGTGAAGGAGTGACTGCCGACGGTGTCGGAGAACAGCCAGTAGAAGCCGTCGGCGAGCTTCGGGTCGTCCGGGGTTGCGGCGGTCACGGCCGACTGCGCGGTGGCGTCGGCGTTGGTGACGGTTGCTCCGACGACGCCGTCACCGGTGTTGGCGTCGGTGACGGTGCCCGCCACCAGGCCGCCGGTCACCGGGACGTAGGGCCGGTTCCCGACGAAGATGTTGTCCAGTTCCCACCAGTAGCCCCAGGTGGCGACGAAGCGGAACCGCAGCTGGACGGCCTTGGCACCGGCATAGTCGGTGAGCGGGATCTCCACATGGCCGCCCAGGGGGGTGTTCCACGTCCGCACGGTGGTCCAGGTGGCACCGCCGTCGGTGGTGATGTCGACGGCGGCACTCTGGCCGTTGTAACTGACGTAGTTCGTGTCGAACGAGATCCGGGGCCTGGTGTAGTCGCTGAAGTCGTAGACCGGGCTGAGCAGTGAGCTGTCCTGGTGCTCGCCGGCACCGATGTGGTCGCTGTCGACTATGGCGAAGCCCCCGCTGCCGCCGGTGCGGTTGTAGCGGTGTCCGGGGTCGGAGAACTCCCAGCCGCCGGCGGTGTTGTCGGCGTTGACGACGCTCCAGCCGGCCGGCGGGGCGGTCGTGGAGTCGAACGGCTCCGTGGAACCGGTGATCTGCAGCTTGTAGCCCGCAGCGGTGGCCGCCTCGGCGTCCACCGGGACGGCGATGTCGACGGTCTTGGCCGAGGTGCCGACGGTGACGTTCCTGGTCACCGTCTGGTAGCCGGGGTACCGGGCGGCGACCTTCAGCGTGTAGTCATGGTCCTCGGGGAGCTGGAGCTCGTAGGTTCCGGTGTAGGGGTCGGTGAAGACCGGTGCGCCGGGCACGCCGTCGACGGTGACCGTGGCGTACAACGGCCAGCCGTGGCCGGAGCCGTCGGTGACCTTGCCGGTGACGGTCTGGCCGGCCGCCGCGTCCAGCGCGAAGCTCTCGGTGACCGATCCGCCGTCGGTGACGTCCACTGCGGTGGTCGTCCTGCTGCGGTAGCCGTAGGCGGCGGCGGTCAGGTCGTAGCTGCCGGGCGGCAGCGTGAGGGAGTAGTGGCCGTCGGCGTCCGTCGTGGCCTGGTAGTCGCCGGCGGTGATGGTGGCCCTGGCCAGCGGAGCCCCGGCGGTGCCCGTGACGGTGCCGCTCACCTTGCCGTGCGGGTAGCTGCGGAAGGCCGCGGTGCCGTTGGGGGTGCCGAGGCCTGTCGGACCGTCGTAGCCGAGCCTGGCGGTGCACAGATAGCTGGTGGTGCATGTGCCGTTGGCGCCGCTGGTCACGTCGTTGAGGGCGGACGGCTTGAAATACGGGTAGGAGTTGGGGTAGCTGTCCTTGGCGGGAGCGCCGGCGGCCGCGTATGCACCGGCGATGATCGGGGCGGAGGCGCTGGTGCCGCCCATCACCCCCCAGCCGCTGCTGCCGTAGGTCTGGTAGACCGCCACACCGGTGAGCGGGTCGGCGACCGCCGCCACGTCCGCCACCGATCGCATGTCACAGCCGGTGTCGCTCTGGAAGGCGGGCTTGGGCTCGTACGCCGAGCAGCCCGACCCGGTACCGCCGTAGCCGTTGTGCCACACCGACTCCGACCAGCCGCGGGTGGTGTCGTCTTTCTTCAGCGCGGTGCCGCCGGCAGCGGTCACATACTGCGAGGCGGCCGGATAGGTGACGCCGTAACCGAAGTCGCCCGAGGAGGCGACCATCGCGACGCCCGGGTGGTTGTAGTGGGCGTCGAACTCGGCGGTCTCGGCGGGGTCCTCACCGCTGCCGGGCGTGCTATCGTACTCGCTCCCGTAGGAGTTGGAAACGTACTGGGCTCCCTGGGCAACGGCCTGGTCGACCGCGGTGAAGATGTCCTCGAAAGTGTTGCTGTCGGCCTCGACCAGCAGGATATGGGCACCGGGCGCGGCCGCGGAGACCATGTCCAGGTCGAGCGAGGCCTCACCGGCCCAGCCCGCGTGAGGCTCGGGATAGTCGGAGCCTCCCCGCTGGTCGATCTTACGGAAGCAGCCGTTGGCAGTGGTGCACTCCGGCAGACCGTACTGGGCACGGTAGACAGCCAGGTCGGACTCGGCCGTCGGGTCGTCGTAGGCAACCACGACGGCCACCGTCCGGCCCTCGCCCCCGTCGCTCGGCAGGTTGTACGCACTTTGCAGATCCGCCGCGCCGTAGCCGCTGGGCGTCACGGTGGCCGGCAGGACCCCCTGTCTTCCGCCGACGTCGTTGCGCCGCAACGCGAGACACCCGACCTTGCCGGGCTGGGGCGTAGTGCACACCTGCTCGACGGACGGCTTGTTCCCCCGTGACGACGTGCCGGCCGGCTCCGCTCTCGCGATCGAGGCGAGGGGCAGCCCCGCACTCACCACCGCCATCACAGCAGAGACGACAACGGCCAGGCGTCTGGGCGTGCGCCCGGTGCCTGGTCTGAACGGCCTTGATATTCGCAACGTGTGGCTCCTGTGCGGTTACGCGCTGGGGGCGACCTCTTGCACGGCCCAGCGGCCGACGACGAACATACGTTCGCCGTACATTTTTTCGCAGATGAATTAATGAAACGTCAAGCAAAGTCCTGCAACAAGCGGCATGTCAGAAACGCGTCACTCCACTGGCCACGGCAACAGCGATCCCCACCACCCCCACGAACCCAGACACTACGACCGCCTTATCGCACACCATGAGTGACATGGCGCCAGGCACTCACGGCCCGCAGAAGGATCTCCAGGAGTATGCGGGCTCGCCACAGGCGCTGCCGAATGAGGGCCGGTGCCTCGTGGCGTTGACCAACGCCCGCGACGAGTAAGGGCTTCACTCCCACCGATGCCCTGTAGACCTGCGCCCCGAGCGGCCCGGAACGTGGTCGCCCTCGTCGACCGGGCGCATTTCCGGGCACGGCAGTTGCGGGCCCAGGGCCACCCGCCACACCTGGGACCCCGCTCACCGCCCCCCGACACGACCCCGGCCGACGCTAGGGTGGTCCTGGTGGACACCCGAGCAGATGACCGGCGCCGTGCTCAACAGCCCCGACGCGGTACGGGTAGAGACGGACACGGTCACGAAGGATCTGCTGAGTTCCTGGCTGACCGCCATGGTCCGGGACGCCGGCGCCGAGCGGTACACCCTCCAGGCCGACGGTGCTGTTGATGATGGCGGTGCGGTCGCCGCTGCCAGTGCCGAAGAACATCTGCGGCTGGTGGTCGACGAAGAGCATGACCGCGTTGTCCGGGGTGAGCAGGTCGGGGCCGGGGGCAGCCTTCACCTGGGCGAAGTCGACCATGAGGGGTTCCTCTCTGACAGGAGTGTGACCGCGCCCGCGGGGAAGCGCGGGGCGGATGGAGCGGCGACGCCTCGGGCCGCCGCTGGTTGGCAAGGTGGACGGACCGCTCTCCCGCGCACCGGTCGGGGCGGGATTCGGCGGCCTGACGCCACATCAACGAAGCTAGTCCGGTGGGACGGCCGCTTCTTTCCTCACGGCGCCCTGTGCTGTTCCCGTACTGCACAGCACCGGACGTGCTCATCCGCTCCCGCGATTTCTGCCTGTGTTTCTGCCTGGAGAGAGGGATGGTCCGCTGCTTGGCTGTTCGGTGCGGGCGGGAACCCGGGCCTCGCCGAAGCGGTCCGGTTGCGCTCCAGCGAGGTCGCTGCCCGTACGACGAGCCGTCCGGCCCTGCCGGGCACCGGCCGCCACCTTCCGGGGAGGTGGAGCCGTCCGTCCTGTTCCCGTCCGTTGCAGCCCTGGAGTCATTTCCCCTGGGGGGAGAGCAACTTGAGTTTGGTGTTGACGACCGCTTCCGTGCCGGACCGGGACAAGGTCGCGTACTGGAACGATGCGGTGAGCAGGACGCTGGTGCCGATGACGGTCGCCCCGCGGGGCGACGGCCCGTTCGACGGCCGGATCGCCACCGACCGCCTGGGGTATCTCCAGGTCTCCACCATGGAGGCCGACGCGGAGCGGGTCAGCCGCACCCCGGCGCTGATCGCCCGATCGTCCGAGGCGCTGATGGCGGTCGGTGTCCAGATATCGGGCACGGCCACCTTCATTCAGGACGGCCGGCGGGCCGAGGTAAGCGAGGGAGATCTCGTGGTGTACGACACGACCCGGCCGTACTCCTTCGACTATCCGCAGCGGTTCGCCACGCACGTCTTCCAGTTGCCCCGCCGCATGCTGGGCGTTCCGGACAGCGACATCCGTCAGGTCACGGGGAACGCCATCGGTACCGGGGACGGCTTCGGCGCGATGCTGCTTCCGTTCCTGGCCACCCTGGCCTCCTCGGCGGACGGCTACCCGCCGGCCGTCGCGGACCGGCTGGCCGGCAACGTCGTCGACCTGTTCGCCACCCTGATCGCCGAGCGGGCCCACCCGGACGGCACGGACGCCGACACCGCCCGCAGCCACCTGCTGCTGCGCGTCCGCGACCACATCAACCGGAACCTGGGCGACCCGGACCTGTCACCGGAGAGCATCGCCCGGACGCACCGGATATCCGTCCGCTATCTGCACCGGCTGTTCGAAGGCGAGGGGACCACCGTCAGCCGGCTAATCCAGCAACGGCGCCTCGAGGAGTGCGGCCGCGAACTGGCCCGCCGTGGCAGGACAGTCCCCACCGTGTCCGCCGTGGCCCAGCGGTGGGGCTTCGTCAACCCCGCCCACTTCAGCCGGGCCTTCCGCGCCGCCTACGGCGTCTCCCCCCGTGAATGGCGCCACCTGCGCACTGCCCAGAACGACGGTGGGCGGTCCCCGGCGCTCACCTCGGCGCCGTCGTCCACCGTGGCCGACCGACCGGGGGCTGACCTCACACCGTCCGGGGGGTAAGGTGCCCGCTCGGAGCCGTGCGGGCCGCCCTGCGCCCGCGGCGGCAGTGCCCCGGCCCGGTAGCCGCACCATCACGTTCGGCCGCGCGACCCGGTACCCGGTGCACCGAACAACCCTTTTACCTCAAGTTCCCTTGACCCTCTCCGCAGGAGACCGTGTGACCGACTTCGCCCCTTCGTCTGTTCGGCACCCGGTCCTGGACCACCCCACCCGAGTGTTCGTGGACAGGCACACCTGCCCGCCGTCGGCGCACGACCAGGACCCGGTACAGGCCCGGCTGAACCTGGCCCGTCTGCAGGGCGAGGACGAGCCTCTCGACGATGAGGCCACCTCCACGGAGTGGTTCACGCTGCCGGGCGGGCCGACCGGTCACGTACGGGTGAAGGTTGTCAGGCCCGCCGACAGCTTCGGCGACATCCCCGTCGTGCTGTTCCTGCACGGGCTGGGCTGGGTCCTGGGCGACGCCGGCACCCATGAGCGCCTGGTCCGCGCGTTCGCCCTCGGTACGGACGCGGCCGTGGTCTTCGTCGACTACGAGCGAGCCCCCGAGGCGCAGTACCCCATCGCCGTCGAGCAGTGCTACGCGGTCGCGAAGTGGATCTGCGAGCGAGGCGGCGAGATCGGTCTGGACGGAAGCCGGATGGCCGCCGTGGGCGACTCGGCGGGTGGCAACCTGGTCGCGGCGCTGACCCTGCTCGCCAAGGAACGCGGAGGGGTGCGGCTGCTGCAGCAAGTACTGCTCTGCCCGGTCACCGACGCCGACTTCGACACCCCCTCGTACCAGGAGTTCGCCAAGGGCTATTTCCTCGGCCGCGAGACCATGCGCTGGTTCTGGGACCAGTACCTCCCCGACGTACGCCGGCGCAGCGAGGCCACCGCATCACCGCTGCAGGCCTCCCTGGAGCAGCTCACCGGACTCCCCCCGGCACTGGTGCTCACCAGCGAAGCCGATGTGGTACGCGACGAGGGTGAGGCCTACGCGGCCAAGCTCCGCGCAGCCGGCGTCGCGGTGGTCTCCATGCGCTACCACGGGACGATCCACGGCTTCATGGTGCTCGATCCGCTGCGCGACACCAACGCGGCCCGCGCCGCTCTCGTCCAGGCCCTCGACACCGTGCACGTCGCCCTGCACCGGCACCGCGGCTGATTCCTCCGCTCCAGGACAGGTGCACGAAGGTGCGCCCACGGCACATCCCCCGTGCGCGAGCAGGCAGGTGCCGCCGACCGTACCGGGTTGGCTTCGGGATGCGGCCGCGGGACGGACAACGGACCGGCAGGAGCCGCAGAACACGCCCGAGAGACGAGGAAGACCACTGTGGAACCCTTCAAGATCGTGGCTGTTTCGGCCGGCCTCAGCCAGCCCTCGTCGACACGCCTGCTGGCCGACCGACTCGCCGAGGCGACCCGACGGTCGCTCGAGGAACGGTCGCCCCGCCCCGTCGACGTGCGGGTCGTCGAACTGCGCGAGCTGGCCGTCGACATCGCTCACAACCTGGTGACCGGATTCCCCGGCCCCGCGCTGCGCGCGGCGGTGGAGGCGGTGACCGGCGCGGACGGCGTCATCGCCGTGACACCGATCTTCAGCGCCTCGTACAGCGGGTTGTTCAAGTCCTTCATCGACGTCATCGACAACACCGAGCTGATCGCCAAACCGGTGCTGATCGGGGCCACGGGGGGCACGGCCCGGCACTCGCTGGCCCTGGAGCACGCACTGCGCCCGCTCTTCGCCCACCTGTGCTCACATGTGGTCCGCACCGCGGTCTTCGCGGCTTCCGAGGACTGGGGCGCGGGCGACGCCCAGTCCGACAGCCTGGGCGTGCGCATCACCCGAGCCGGTCAGGAACTGGCCGAACTCGTGCTCCAGCAGCCGAGCGGCGCCAAGTCCGATGCCGCCCTCGTCCCCTTCGAGCAACAGCTGACGAAGCTTCGGATCGCGCAGTAGGAGCCGTCCCGCGGGCCGCACCACCTGGCAGCGACCTCGGTCAGCCGCCGTAAGATCCTTCTCGCCGCTGGACGCCTCGCCGTGTTCGGGCACGATGTCGGAGCCGTTCGGGTGCAGGCGGTGCGAGGGGCGCCGGGCGCCCCGGGGCCGGGGGAGTCAGTGGCTGGGGTCCTCGCCGCGCGCCATCGCTTGCCCGCATGTGCCGGCGCACCGGTCGCAGGGCGGCGGGGGCTCGCGGGCCGTGGCCGCCGAGTCAGCGGCACGGACAGGTCAGAGGCAGGGCACCGATGGACAAGGCGGCCAGGCTGATCGCTCTTAGTGTCCTGTGCGTGGCTGCGGCTCCACTCCGTCGGATGCCGCCGCGCGCAGGTCCGGCCCGGCGAAGCCCTCTGGATCGGCTTCCGCTGACATGCAAGCACCGGGCCGGCGCACCACACATGTTGGCCGCCCCGTCCGTCCAGGGGCGATCCGTCCGACCGCACCCTTAGGAAGTGAATCGTGGACTCACCGATCTCCCGGCGTACTGTCACCGTTTCCCTGCTCGCCGGCGCCGCCGTCCTGGGAATCCCCGGCGTCGCGTCCGCCGTACCCGGGCCGGCCGCCGGCCGACCGGAAGATACGGACCAGCAGCCGGCCAGGCCCACCATCGTCCTGATCCACGGCGCGTTCGCAGACGCCTCCAGCTGGAGCGCTGTCATCACCCGTCTCCTGCGGCAGGGACACCGCGTCCTGGCGCCGGCACTGCCGTTGCGCGGACTGGCGAGCGACGCCGCCTACATCCGCAGCGTCCTGGACAGCGTTCCGGGCCCGATCGTGCTCGTCGGCCACTCCTACGGCGGATCGGTGATCAGCGCGGCCGCGGCCGAAGCTCCGCAGGTCAAGGCGCTGGTCTACGTAGCCGCCTTCGTCCCCGACATCGGCGAGAGCGCGCTGGAGCTCACCGACAAGTATCCCGGCAGCACCCTGGCACAGGCCACCTCCACGCAGCTCTACCCCCTACCGGGCGGCGGTGAAGGCGAGGAGCTGATCATCAAGAGAGACCTGTTCCGCGACCAGTTCGCGGCGGGCATCCCGGTGGCCACCACGCGGGTGATGGCCTCGGGCCAGCGCCCGATCACCCTGGCCGCGCTCCAGGAAAAGGCCACCGCGGCCGCGTGGAAGAAGATCCCCAGCTGGTACCTCGTAGCCGGAGAGGACCGCAACATCCCACCGGCCGCCGAGCGGTGGATGGCCGCCCGCGCCGGCGCCCGCACCGTGACCGTCCGCGCACCCCACGCGGTCGCCGTCAGCAACCCCGACGTCGTCACCAGCCTGATCCTGCGTGCCGCCCGCACCGTCCACTGACACACCGAAAGCGCGCCCTTGACACGCGGCCTCCCTCCTGGAACAGCGTGCTGAACAACGCAGCGCCACGAGGCTCCCGTGGTGAACGGCGGCCTACGTCGTCGGTCCACGTCGGGAGCCTCGTCGCTTTGCCCCGTACGGCGGTCAGTCCGGTGTCACGCGGAGCCAGGGGTGACGTCCGCTGCTGGACGGTCCTGTCGAGTCGCCCTCGTCGGCGGACCAACGTGTCGGCCCCCTCGCAGCCGGCCCGTCACTCGCCGCCCGCCAGGAGTTCGGCCACAACGCGGTCGATGTCGATGTACTGTCCCTCCGCGCCCGGTGGCACGACCATGCGGGCCCGCTCGAGGAACGCGGTGACCGCCGAAGCGGCGATGTCCAGCACGGCGGCCCCCGCCGGAGACCTGACGACGATCCGCACCGAATGCCGTTGGCAGCCGTGCCGGGGTATCACCAGGACATCTCCGACACCCGTCGGCCGGCGCATTCCCTCCGACAGGAGACTGCGCGCAAACACCCACTCGACCGTGCCGGTCGACGTCGTGCCGAGGGAGAGGCACACGGCGTAGGGGTCCGACCTGTCGTAGCGCAACTCGGCGGGCAGTGACACCGGCGGTTCGTCCGCGACGGCGATGTGCGCAACCACCTCATGGGTGACCGAGGTTTCGGCGGCGCTGGGAAACGGCTGAGTCATGTCTTACCTCGTTCAGCGAATTGTTGGAGGGAGCGTCTGTGCGCATGACGCTAAAACCGCTGGTGAAAAAAGCTTGCCGAGGAACGTACGAAGCGTTGCCCGCGGAAGCACCGAGTGCGGACGCCGGCGCATTCGCTCCTGGTCAGTCGTTGCCCCCGGGCGAGTGCCCTGGCCAGCGGCTTCCGGCACGACTTCACATGACGTGCGGGGGTCGACTCGTGTCCGCGCATCCCCCAGCCCCCGACCAGCGACTCTCTGCCGGCCTATACCATGTGTGGTCGCCGACTGACGCTCAGAGACAGGGGGTTTCCCGGGGCCGCCTGATAGGGGCCCAGGTCCGCGTGTCACGTCGGAGCGGTTCGGGTGCAGGCGGTGCGAGGGGACAGGGTGGGGCGGGGTGGCCGACGCGAGTGGTGCGGAGTTCGGGTCGCTGCTGCGGCAGTTGCGGTTGGAGGCGTCACTGACGATCGAAGCACTCGCGGAGGCGTCGGGGGTGAGTGTCCGCGGAATCGGGGATCTGGAGCGGGGGCGGCGGGCGACTCCCCAGCGGGGAACGGTCGCCGCACTCGCGGACGGACTGGGGCTGGGCGAGGCGGAGCGGGAGCGGCTCCTGGCCGCCGCCCGATCCGGCCGCAACCCCCGCCACCACCCAGCCGGGTTGCGCGCCTTCCCCCGCGGCATCGACGACTTCGTCGGCCGGGAGACGGAACTGGCACAACTGACGGCACTGGCCGGGCAGGCGGCCGCCGGGTCGCCGGTGGTGGTGGCTGTGTCCGGGCCACCCGGGACGGGCAAGACCACCCTGGTCCTGCACGCCGCCCGCGAGCTGGCCGACGGCTTCCCCGGCGGGCAACTGGTGGTCGACCTGCGTGGCATGGAGGACAACCCACCCGGCCCCGCCGAGCTGATACTCCGCGTGCTGAAGGCGTTGGGGGTGGCCGACCGGGACCTGGCCAAGGCGGGCCCGCAGAGACACCCGGAGCTGTACCGGCAGGCACTGGCCGAACGACGCTGCCTGCTGGTGCTGGACAGCGCCCGTGACGAGGCGCAGGTCCGGCCGCTCCTGCCGAGCGCGGGTGCGGCCATGGTGGTGATCACCAGCCGAAGGATGCTCACCGGCCTGGAGAGCATCCACCGCCTGCCCCTCGGCGAACTCTCCCCCGCCGACGCCGCCACCTTCCTGACCGCCCTGGTCGGACGAGAACGTGCGGACGCCGACCCGACCGCGCTCGCCGAGGTCGTCGACCGGTGTGCCCACCTGCCACTGGCGCTGCGCGTGGCGGGCAACTGGCTGGCCACCCGCACCGGCTGGACCGTGCGCCGCCTCGCCGACCGCCTCGCCCTCGAAGAACGCCGCCTGGACACCCTGACCGCCGGCGACCTCCACCTCTCGTCCGCCTTCGACCTGTCCTACCGCCAGCTCACCCCCACCGCCGCCCGCCTGTTCCGGCTCCTGGCACTGGTCGACGGTCCCGACGTCAGCGCCGCCGGCGCAGCCCAGCTCACCGGACAGCACCTCTTCGACACCGAGGACACCCTCGAGGAACTCGTCGAGACCGGCCTGCTCGGCACCGACCAGGACCGCTACCGCTTCCACGACCTGCTGCGCCTGTACGCCCGCAGCCGACTGAGAGCCGAAGAGCCCGACGGCAAGGCGGAGACGGCCCTGTCGGCACTGCGCCGCTGGCTGCTGGAGACCGCCGTCGTGGCCGGCCGCTGGTACGAACCCGACCACGGCGCCCCACCGGCCACCTGGCAGGGCACCGTCGACCTGTCCACCGCCGAGCACGCCCGCCAGTGGCTCCAGGCCGAAGGCGACAACTGGCTCGCCGCCCTCCGCGCGGCCGCCACCGCAGGCGCCCACGCCACCGTCGTCGAGGTCGCCGAAGCCCTGCACTGGTTCTCCGACCAATGGATCTTCTGGGGACACTGGCCCGAGGTCTGCCGTACCGCCGCGCACTCCGCCCAGGCCCTCGGCGACCCCCGCCTCGAAGCCTTCCACCTCAACAACCATGCCTGGGCCCTGCTGATCTGCGAAAGCCGCCCCCGCGACAGCCTCGAGCGCTCCGCCCAGGCCCTCGCCGCCGCCCAGCGCGCCGGAGACCTCCCCCAGCAGGGCTGGGCCCACAGTTACACCGCCTGGGCCCTCGGTCTGCTCGGCGATCACACCGCGGCGGCACATCACAACCACGAGGCAGCCAGGCTCTTCGAAGCCGCCGGCGACCTCCACGGCACCCTCCACGCCATGAGCAGTACAGCCCAAACCCTTCTCGTGGCGGGCCGGTACGAGGAATCCATCGCGGAGAACATCCGCGCCCTCGCCTTCCTGGAGCAGGCCAACGACCGTATCGAACGGCACAGCGCCGACTTCAATCGTGCGAACCTGCAGACGTCCATCGGCCAAGCCCACATCTTCATCAAGAACTGGTCCGAGGCCGCCGACCACCTGCGCACCGCCGTGAACCTCTGCCGCACCAGCGGCCATCCGGGGCTGGAGAGCCGCGCCCTGGCCCACCTCGGCGACGCCCTGCTGGCCGCCGGGCACCGCGACGAGGCCCGGGACGCCTTCACCCAATGCCTCACTCTCGGCTCGGCAGCCAACCCCCAGCACGTCGCCACGGCCCGGGAACGCCTCGCCGACCTCGACGCCCGGTGAACCGCCGGGGTCCCTCAACCGCCGACGCCCCTCAACGGACCGCAGTCCGCCCGCCGCCCCGCGCGGTGACGACGGCGGCCAGCAGCGCCACCAGCAGGATCCCTGTGACCAGGGCCGGCGCCGGGGAAAGGGCGGCCAGGAGGACCAGGACGGTCGTAAGCAGGAAGGGCGCCCCCTCTGCGCTTCGCCTGTGGTGGGGCCTCAGATGCAGCGCCCACACGGCGGCCAGGAAGACGGCCGCCGGTACGGCGACCATGGCGCCCGCGGCCTGCGGGGTGATGTCGGCGCGGTGGGTGACCCGGTCGGCGTTGACGGCCAAGCCCGCCCCGACGGCGGCCGCGGACGCGAAGATCAGGTAGTGGCCGTAGGCCCACGGGAACCTTCTGCCGGGCCCTCGGTGCGTGGTGGCGAGCAGGGTGTGGGCGGGCCGGGCGAAGTACAGCCACCACATGGCGAAGACCGTCAGCAGGCCGCCCGCCGCCACCGCGCACAGCGGTCCGCTGCCGCGATGCTCGTCGAATGCGGTGCGGACGGCGGCCGTCGCGGAGGCGACGGACTCGCCGAGCACGATCAGCGTGAACAGCTCGTACCGCTCGGCGATATGGTGCGGATGCCAGGGCGTCATTCCGGCGGACTGCGCCCACACCGGGACGCAGACCTCCGCCACCACCAGCACCGCGATGCCCGCCGGGCGGATTCCCCCGGGCAGGAGCAGCAGCCCCACCCACCCGATCTGGCATGCCACCACCCCGACGGCGAAGCGCAGTGCGGTCCTGCGCCGCAGCGGGTCCGCCCGCGCGGCGCGCAGCCACAGCCCGGCCAGCGCGCCGCGCATCACGACGTATCCCAGGGTGATGATGCTCAGGTCGTCTCCCTCGAACGCCCGTCGCACCCCTGCCGCGAGGATCAGCGATCCGGTGATCTGGACGAACACCGTCAATCGATACGGGGTGTCGTCCGGGTCGTAGGCGGAGCCGAACCAGGTGAAGTTCATCCACGCCCACCACACGCTGAAGAAGACGATCGCGAAGTGCAGCACACCCGCCGCGCCGTGCCCCCCGGCCACCGCGGCGCGCAGTCCTGCGGACGCCTGGCTCACAGCGACCACGAAGCACAGGTCGAAGAGGAGCTCCAGTGAGGTCGAGACCCGGTGCTTCTCCCCGGGATCCCGGGCTCGCATGGCGCCCTCCCGGCGCCGCTGCTCCGCAGCCACATGACGCGTCGTCATACCAAGGCCGTGCTGGGCACGCAGCCCCGGTACGGGCACTCGCCCCCGACGAGTCCCGCCTCCCCCATGACCGCGTCCGGCCCGGCCTCGGCCAGGGTGCCCGCGAGGTACTCCCGGCTCGTCCCCGGGCCGACCGCGACCACGTCCGTCTGCTCGCTCACGCCCGTCCTTCTCCTCCGGTGACGGCTCGCCCGCCCGATACGGGAGCGGCCGCATGCCGACGGTAGGCCGGTGCGGCGGCGCCGACGTGTCCGTCAGCGCCCGCGACCTTGCCCGAGAGCGCACCGTCGTACGCGGTCACTTCTCCAGGAAGGCGAGGAGTGCCGCGTTGACCTCCTCCGCGTGGGTCCACAGCAGGCCGTGCGGGGCACCCTCGACCTCCACGTAGTCGGCGGAGGGGAGTGCCCGGTGGAACAGGCGCGCGGTCCCCTCGGCGGGCAGGATCCGGTCGGCCGTGCCGTGCAGGATCAGGGCCGGCACGTCGATGGCCGGGATGTCGTGCCGGAAGTCGGTGTACCAGGTCGACGGCGCAGCGGCGGCGGCGAAGAAGCCGCCGCCCGCCGCCACGTTCCAGCTGTTGCGGACCGCCTCCTCGCTGATCCTGGTGCCGAGGTTCTCGTCGAGGTTGTAGAAGTTCGCGAAGAAGTCGGTGTAGTACGCGTAGCGGTCCGCCTTGACGGCCGCGACGACGCCGTCGAAGAACTCCTTGGGAGCGACCCCGTCCGGGTTGTCGTCGGTCTTGAGCAGGTACGGCTCGAGCGAGGCCAGGAAGGCGACCTTGGCCACCCGGGCGGAGCCGTGGGCGGACACGTACCGGGCGACCTCGCCGGTGCCCATCGAGAACCCTACGAGGACAGCTTCCCGCAGGTCGAGGGTCTCCAGCACCGTGTTCAGGTCGGCCGCGAAAGTGTCGTAGTCGTATCCCGTCGTCGGCCGGCTGGACTGCCCGAAACCGCGCCGGTCGTAGGTGATCACGCGGTAGCCCGCTTCGAGCAGCACGGCGCTCTGCCGCTCCCAGGAGTGGCCGTCGAGCGGGAACCCGTGAATGAGGACGACCGGCTGACCGGTTCCGTGGTCCTCGTAGTAGAGGTCGATGGGGGTGGAGTTCTCCTGGCCCACAGTGATGTACGGCATGGGTGTCTGCTCCTTCGTCGGGGAGTACCTGAGCGTCACGGAATGCCGCCACGCTAGGAGGGGCTCCCACCGCTGCTGTCCCCCACGCGCACCGCCTCTTGCCCGCGAGTGCCCTCCGGCACCGATTGCCCCCATGAACCGAACTCATGAGCAAAAACGTCGAGTTGGGCGCGGGCAGACCAGAAACAGGTCACCGACGGCAAAGTGCTGTGCCGAATCGCCCATAGCGTCCTGTCCGAACCTACGGCTCCCGATCCGGCCGGACGGCCGCGCGCCCAGGTCCGGCCTGCCCAGCCCTATCTCGCAGGAGGCAGACAGCCATGTCCGATGATCTCACCACTCCGGTCACGCCCGTGTTGGAGACGGCCGCCGCGGACTTCGCCGCGGCCACCGCCAACCCGCCCTACCTGTTCCAACTGCCGCCCGCCGAGGGGCGCAAGGCGGTCGACGAGGTGCAGTCCGGCGAGATCGCCAAGCCGGCGGTCGACGAGGAGTGGATCACCGTCCAGGGCGGCCCCACCGGTTCCGTCCGCGCCCGCATCGTCAAGCCCGCCGGTGCCACCGGCGTGCTGCCCGTCATCATCTACATCCACGGCGCCGGCTGGGTGTTCGGCAACGCGCACACCCACGACCGCCTGGTGCGCGAACTGGCGGTGGGTACCGGGGCCGCGGTGGTGTTCCCCGAGTACGACCTCTCGCCGGAGCACCGCTACCCGGTCGCCATCGAGCAGAACTGGACCGTCGCCCGCTGGATCGTCACCGATGGTGCGAGCAAGGGCCTGGACGCCACCCGCATCGCAGCCGCAGGCGACTCGGTGGGCGGCAACATGACCGCTGCCCTGACGCTCATGGCCAAGGAGCGCGGCGGTCTCCCCCTGGTCCAGCAGGTGCTGTTCTACCCGGTGACCGACGCCTCGTTCGACACGCCCTCGTACCACCAGTTCGCCACGGGGTACTTCCTGCGCCGCGACGGCATGCAGTGGTTCTGGGACCAGTACACCACCGACCCCGCCGAGCGGGCCGAGATCACCGCCTCCCCGCTGCGGGCCACCACCGACCAGCTCGCCGGCCTGCCGCCGGCGCTGGTCATCACCGGCGAGGCCGACGTCCTGCGCGACGAGGGTGAGGCGTACGCCAACAAGCTCCGCCAGGCCGGGGTTGCGGTGACCGCCGTCCGCTACCAGGGGATCATCCACGACTTCGTGATGCTCAACGCGCTGCGCGGCACCCACGCCGCCGAGGCGGCCATCGCCCAGGCCGTGCACACCCTGCGCACCGCGCTCCACGCCGACTGACCCACGCTCCGTCCTTCGAAAGGAAGTTGAACCATGTCACGTCCCGACAGTCCGACCGTCGTCCTGATCCACGGCGCGTTCGCCGACGCCTCCAGCTTCGCCCGCGTCATACCAGAGCTGCTCGACCGCGGCCTGAACGTGGTGGCCCCCGCGGTACCCAACCGCAGCCTGCTCGGCGACTCCGACTACATCGCCTCGGTCGTCCGTCAGATCCCCGGACCGGTCGTCCTGGTCGGCCACTCCTACGGGGGCGCCGTGATCACGGTCGCGGGAGTGGAGGAGAACGTCAAGGCGCTGGTCTACCTGGCCGGTTACGCTCTCGCGGAGGGAGAGAGCCTGGGTGAGCTGCAGGGCGGTTTCCCCGACTCCGACCTGGCCGCCGCGCTGGTCTACACGCCCTTCCCGATCGAGGGCTCCACCGAGTCCGGCACGGACGTCTCGGTGCAGGTCGACAAGTTCCACGCGATCTTCGCCGCCGGCGTGGACCCCGATCTCGCCGCGGTCCTCGCCGTCTCCCAGCGCCCGCTGGCCGCACAGGCCTTCGGCGAGAAGGCCCCGGCCGCGGCCTGGAAGACCAAGCCCTCCTGGGGCCTGGTCGCCTCGTCCGACCACACCATCAACCCCGATGTGGAGCGCTACGGCTACCAGCGGGCCGGCATGACCACCGTCGAGGTCGACTCCTCGCACCTGGTGATGCTCGCCCATCCCCGGCGCGTCGCCGACCTGATCGAGGAGGCCGTCCGCGCCGTCAGCTGACCAACCGCGGGCCTGTCTTCGGCGCAGCGCTGAGGCCCCCGTGGTGAACGGCGACTTGGAAAAGTCGTCCGTCCGCCGCGGGGGCCTCTCCTTTGGGCAACCAGGCCTGCAGGCGTCAGGCAGACGCCGCCGACCCGTCTCCGGGCTCAACCCGCGGACAGGCCGCTCCTCGCTCGCCGGGCGAGCCGCCTGCGTTCCGCCTCGGTCAACCCGCCCCAAACACCGTATGTCTCACCCAGCGTGAGCGCGAACTGCGCGCACTTCTCCTGTACGGCGCAGGTCCAGCACACGCTGCGCGCTCGCTCCTCACGGCTGCGCCGGTCGGTGAAGCCCTCTCCGTGAGGGGAGTAGAAAAGGGTGCTGTCCAGGTCCCGACAGGCCGCCTCACGCTGCCAAGCCCACAGATCGACAAGGGGGCGGTTCCCCTTTTTCGCACGCATCGATCACACCAACTTCCATTCGGTATGGTGGCCAATTGACCCGCCCGATGCAGCTGATCGGACTGCTCATCACGCTAGAGGAACCGGCCCCTACCGCATGATCGAGTGTGCATAACCACCACACCCCCTGCGAACTGCTTTTTCGCAGGGGGTGTCAGCGTCAGGATGCGTGGACCTGTTGACGGCGGGGAATGTCAGCCCAGTGCCTTGTGGAGCCACTGCCTGACGTCCCGGGTTACCGGGTCGGCGATGTCGGCGAATTCGCCGTGCTTCTGCAGGAATCCCGCCACGTAAGGGCAGACCGGCACGACGCGCTTTCCTGTTTTGCGTACGTCGGTCAGGGCCTGCTGGACCAAGCGGGACGCGAGACCCTGTCCGGCGAAGGTCTCGTCGATTTCGGTGTGGTAGAAAACGCGCTGCTCGTCGCGGTCCAGGTACTCGGTGAAACCGGCGAGTTCGCCGTCGACAAGGATCTCGTAGCGGTGTTTGTCATCCGCTCGTTCGACGACGGGAGTTGCGGGCGTGGCCATGGGATGCCTTTCAGGTACTGGGGGTGCGGGATTCCTGCCCGGGTCGATGGCGGCGTTGGGCAGGGAGAGCGGGCGCGCGGTCCCCGCCGTGGCCTTCGCGGTGAACCGGAGCATGTCCGTCACAGGAAGCAGGGGTCGTACAGCTCCGTGCCGCCCTCCGGGGTCAGACCGCGCCGCACGCGCCACTGCCGGTGCAGTTCCGACTCGGCAACGGCCTGCCCCAGCAGCTCCGCCTGCCGGACACCGGAGCTGCGCGGCGCGCCGGCGGCCTGGTAGCCGCCGAAGTGGGCCACCGGGCTCCACTCGGGGCTGACGGCCGGGAGTTCCTCCGCCATGCCCTCGTACTCGGCTTCGGCATGCACGATCCGGCCGCCGACCACGGTCAGCACGGACTCGATGTGCGGGATGTCCTGCTCCGGCACGGTGAAGTAGTCGTCGGACAGGACCGCCAGGTCGCCGTAGTAGCCGGCTCGCAGGATGCCCTTGACATCCTCCTCGCCGGTCAGTGCGGCACCGGCGCGGGTGTACATGGCCAGCGCGGTCTCCCGGTCGACGCGGTTCTGCGGTTGCCGGAGGGCCAGGCCGCCCAGGGTCCGGCCGGAGACCAGCCAGTGAAGGGCGACCCAGGGGTTGTAGCTTGGACCCGGGTGGCGTCGGTGCCGGCGCCGACGGTCAGCCCACGTTCCAGCATGGCCCGCACCGGCGGGGCCTCCGCGGCCGCGCCAAGCTCGTCGTCGGCACCCTGCTGTCCACCACCTGGATCCTGTCCGCCAACAGTTGGATGCAGGACCCCGTGGGGTTCACCGAGGTCGACGGCCAGTTCCGGGCGAACGACTGGTGGCACGTGCTGTTCAACCCGGCGTTCTCCTACCGGTACCCGCACATTCTGCTCGCGGTGCTGATCAGCGCCAGTTGGTTCATCGGCGGGATCGCCGCCTGGTATCTGGTCAAGCGGCGTGCGCTGCCCTTCGCACGCCGCACTCTGTCCATCGCCCTGGGGGTGCTGGCCGTCCTGATGCCCGTGCAGCTGTACATGGGGGACGCCACCGCCGTTTTCATGGGTGCACACCAGCCGGCGAAGCTGCAGGCCTTCGAGGGCAACTGGAAGACCGACAACAACGGCTACAACCTGCTCGTGGTGCCCAACTCGGACAAGGGCAGGAACGAGTTCCATGCCGAGATACCGCACCTGGGCGCCGTCATCGGCAAGGATCTGTCCGGCAAGGCGAACGTCCCTGGGCTGCTGCAGACGCCGAAGGACGAGCGCCCCAACATGTGGTCCGCCTTCTACGGCTTCCGGGCGATGTACTTCACCGCTCTGGTGATGTTCGGCATGGCCTTCGCCGGAGTGGTGTTGCGGCTGCGCGGCAAGCTGTACACGGCCCGTCGGTTCCACCGGCTCATGGTCTGGATGGCCCCCGCCGGTGTGGTGGCCATCAGCGGCGGCTGGATCACCGCGGAGACCGGCCGGCAGCCCTGAGTCGTCTACGGGCTGATCCGCTCCAGTGACGCCGTCTCCCAGCTCTCCGTCGGCGCGGCGATCGCCGGCCTCACCGGCTTCGTCGCCGTCTACGCGCTGCTGCTCGGGCTGTGGATCCGCTACATCGTCCGCACGGTGCGGACCGGCCCCGAGCACCTGGTGACCGACGACGGCACCACCGTCCACCCCTCGGAGGTCAGCCATGCTTGAGTACGCGTCATACGCCTTGGTCCTGCTCGCACTCGGTGCCTATCTGCTGCTCGACGGCTACGACCTCGGCATCGGCATCCTGAGCCTGTTCGATCGCAGCGACCAGCGGCGCAAGGAGTACAACGAGCTGATCGCCACCGCCTGGGACGCCAACGAGAGCTGGCTCATCCTGGCGGGCGTGGCGCTGTGGGCGGGCCTGCCCGGTGTCTATCTGCCGCTCATAGGCATGCTGCTCGCCATCGTGCTGCGCGGCACGGCCATCGAGCTGCAGAGCGCCGCCTCCGGCTACCGGCGCGGTTGGGGGCTCGTGTTCGGGATCTCCTCACTGGTGGCCACTTTGTGCCAGGGGCTCGTGGCCGGGGCCATGCTGTCCGGACTGCCCCACCGCGACGGGGTGTTCACCGGCGGCTCCTGGGACTGGCTGACGCCCTACAGCGTGCTGTGCGCCCTGGGGCTCGCGGCCGTCCACCTGCTGGCAGGTGCCGCATGGCTGCAGGACAAGACCACGGGTACAGCCCACGACCGGGCGGGTCGAGTGGGCCGACCACTGCTCGTGGGGGTCGCGGTGGCCTCCGTCGTCCTGGGATTCGGGCTCCGACTCGCCGACCCACAGCACCTGCGTTTCGACCAGCCGCTCCGCGCGGCCCTGTTCGGCCTCGCAGTGGCGGTGACCGTCGTCTGCGGGGCGATCGCCTGGTACGGCTTCGGCCGCCGACCGGACTGGCGTCCTTTCGCCGCCGTGGCCGGTGCGGAGGCCGCGGGCCTTCTCGCGCTCGTCGCCGTCACCGCACCCGTCGTCGTCCCTCCCGACCTGACCGTGCACGCCGCGGCCGGCCCGCACGGGTCGCAGCTGTTCCTGCTCATCGGAGTGGGCGGGTGCATGCCGGTCGTCCTGGCCTACAACGTCTACGCGTGGTGGGTCTTCCGCGGGAAGTTCGCCCAGCCACCGGCCCACACCGACGCGGCCGGCCCATCCGACACATCGGCTGCTGCGGAGCGGCCCGCGGCGGCTTCACCGACCGCGGGTGACGGTCCGTGGGCGGCCGTTGTCGCCCGGCGCGTGCTCCTGACGCTCCTGGCCGTCGCGGTAGCCGCCCTCTCGCAGGACGTCTTCGGTGGCGTCCGCGTGTGGATCGCCCCGGCTGGGGTCGCGGTGTGCTGCGTGACCGCACTCGCCGTGTGGATCCGATCCGACCGCCGCTCCGCGGCCGCCGGCGAATTCGACCTCCGGGCAGCCGAAAAGTGAACGACATCTCCGACCAGCTCGCCCGGCTCGGCCGGGACGACGAAGGGCAGCAGCGGACAGCCAGGCTCCTCACCGCATGGGCGGCGGTCGGCGAACCCGCGTTCCGGCAAGCCGGCACTCTGCGGGGACTGGCGGCCGTGGGCCATGCCGTGGGTGTCGGCGACGACAGCACCCTTTGGTCTACGGTGATCGACCCGCACAGCGTCATCCTGGTCACCGGGCCCAACGGCAGTGGCAAGAGCACCCTGCTGGAGACTCTGGCGGGACGCATCACCACAGCCGCCCCCGGGTCGGTGCTGCTCGGCGGCGTGCCCGTCGAGTCCCTGCCCGCCCGTACGATCGCCGATACGCTCACCCTCGTTGAGGCGGAAGACTGGATCGCGGACGCGACCGTCGCCGAGAACCTCCGGCAGGCCGCCCCCGGCGCGAACGACGACACGCTCCGGGCCGCGCTGGCGGCCGCGGCCTTGGAGCAGATTCCCCTCCACACCCCGACGGGCCCGCTGGGCAGTGCGCTCTCACAGGGCCAGCGACGCCGCCTGGTGATCGCGAGAGCGGTGCTCCGGGCCCCCTCGGTTCTCCTGCTCGACGAACCGACGGCCGGCCTCGACGACCACACCGCGGTGCGGATGCTGACGGGTGTCCGCCGCGCCCTGCCGGACAGCGCGCTGGTGATCGCCCTGCCGGAACGGCACCACGAACTGCTTCCCTTCACCCCCACCGGCACACTACGGCTGCAGTCAAGTTCCCGACAGCCACCGAGAGTTCGGGGCCAGTAGGACTCCGTCAGGTCTGGGCTGGGTCCCGGTGGCCGAGATGACGACGTCTTGCTCGCCTCGTCTGCCTGGTCCGGCTGCCCGACGAGCCGCCCACGCCCGCTTCCTCGAACGGCCGAACAGGCCTGGCTCCAGGGGGAGATCGAATAGGTCAACGAAAAGCCTTCCAGGACACCGGGAAAGAAAAGATTGAGTATATCCGGGCCCGGCCGGACGAAATTGCGTCCCGACACCGGACACATCCGCTCTGCTCTCATTCTGCGGCGCACCGAACAGCCCCGGCAAGCGTGATCAGCAGGACATTCGTGAGGCTGCGCAAATGAGAAGCAGCACCGCCACCAGGGACGTCGGAAGCACCGGCGCGAAATGCACACTTAACAAAGAAATCGTTGACACCCGATCGAACTCCGGCGGCTAATGGATCGTCCACGCAAATGCATGGACGATCCATTCTCTTTTCCATTCGCCCGAATTGAGGGCCCGTCATGACAGGTGATGCGTGAGAATAGTCAAGCGCGTCGGGGGCACACCCCACGTTCCCCGCGCACTCCGCCGCGGCGCCGCGGTCCTGGGCCTCACAGCCCTGGCACTCGTCGGCGTCCAGCCCGCCGCCCAGGCCGAGACCCCGGCCGGCTCCGGTCCCACCGCCGCCACCACAGCCACCGCCACCGCGCCGACGCGACTGGCCACGGAGCCCGGCACCGCCGCCGTACCCACCTCCGACGAACCCGCTACCGACGAACCGGCGGCCGACCTCGAACCCGTCTGCGGCGCCCCCGCCAAGGGCCATGCCCGCTGCTACGCGATGCGCGCCACCGACGAAACGCCCGTGATGCGGCTGAGCGCGGCGCAGACACCGGACGGGCTCGGCCCGCAGGACATCCAGAGCGCCTACAGCCTGCCCTCGGACGGCGGTTCCGGGCAGACCATCGCCATCGTCGATGCCTATGACAACCCCAACGCCGAGGCGGACCTGGCCGTCTACCGCAGCCAGTACGGGCTGCCGCCGTGCACCACGGAGAACGGCTGCTTCAAGAAGGTCGACCAGCGTGGCGGCACCAACTACCCGACGACCAGCGAGGGCTGGGCGGGCGAGATAGCCCTCGACCTCGACATGGTGTCCGCCGCGGCGCCGAACGCGAAGATCCTGCTCGTGGAGACGGACAACGATGGCCTCGAGAACCTCGGGGCAGGCGTGGACCTGGCCGTCTCGATGGGCGCCAAGTACGTCTCCAACTCCTACGGCAGAGACGGTGACTTCGCGACCGACGCGGCCACCTGGGGCAGCCACTACGACCACCCCGGCGTCGCTGTCGTCGCGGCCAGCGGTGACTACGGCTACGGGGTGGCCTTTCCCTCCACCCTCTCCACGGTGACCTCGGTGGGCGGCACGAATCTGGTCGCCGACCCGGACAGCCCCCGTGGCTGGTCCGAGACCGTGTGGCAGCGGGACTTCTTCGGGCCGGGCTCCGGATGTGCCGCCTACCAGCCCAAGCCCGACTTCCAGAAGGACACCGGCTGCGCGGGACGCAGCGTGGCCGACGTCTCGGCGGTCGCCGACAACCTCGCCGTCTACCACACCTTCGGCTCGACGGGCATCGGCTGGATGCGCTACGGCGGCACCAGCGCCTCGACTCCGCTGATCGCCGCCATCTACGCCCTGGCCGGCAGCCCGCGCCCCGCCACGTACCCCAACTCCTATCCCTACGGGTCCCAGGGCGCGGGCCTGAACGACATCACCACCGGTTCCAACGGCACCTGCGAGACCGCCTATCTGTGCACCGCGGGCGCCGGTTACGACGGTCCCACCGGTCTCGGCACGCCGTCCGGTCTGGCCGCCTTCCGCAGCGGGCCCAGCGGCACCCTGTCCGGCGTCGTGACCGACGCGAAGACCGGGAAGCCCGTCGCCGGGGCCACCGTCGGATCCGGTGCCGACGTCGCGACGACCCTCGCGGACGGCACCTACTCCCTCAACCTGCCGGCCGGCACGGTCGACGGGCTCACGGTCAAGATGTTCGGCTACACGACCACCGAACCGATCACCGTGGAGATCGCCGAGGACCAGACCCTGACCCACGACTTCACCCTCCAGCCGCTCCCCCGCGTTCACGTCCGGGGGACGGTCAAGGACGGTTCGGGACACGGCTGGCCGCTCTACGCGCGGCTCTCGGTCGAGGGTTCGCCGGAGGCCGCGGCATGGACCGACCCGGCGACCGGTGAGTACGACATGCTGCTGCCGAAGAACGCGGACTACTCCCTGGACATCACCGCCGCGCTGCCCGGCTACGAGGCCGTGACCCGCGAGGTGACGGTGGGCGGCCGCGCCGTGACCGCCGACGTCTCCCTGACCGCCGACCCGGACGCCGCCACCGCCGTCGGCTACACCCAGCAGGTCACCGACCACACCGAGCCCTTCGACTCCAGCACCGCCGCCCCGACGGGATGGACGGTGACGAACGCCGAGGGCACCAGCACCGGCTGGCAGTTCGACGACCCGATCCAGCGCGGCAACTACACAGGGGGCAGCGGCGCCTTCGCCGTGGTCGAGAGCGACAACGGACCCTTCGGTCCGCACCAGGACAGCTATCTGACCACCGCCGCCTACGACCTGTCGGACGCTCAGTCCGCCGAGCTCACCTTCGAGACCGCCTACCTGGCCAACATCAACAACCAGCACATGACCGTGGACGCCAGCACGGACAATGGCGACACCTGGGAGAACGTCTGGGCCGGACCGAAGGTCAGCGGAGGTGAGCAGAAGCTGACCGTGCGGGTCCCGCTGCAGAAGTACGCCGGCGAGTCCTCCGTGAAGCTGCGCTTCCACTTCGTTGCGAATTGGGGCTACTACTGGGCCATCGACGACGTGAACGTCCTGGCCCGGACGATGCTGCCGGTCGCCGGCGGACTCGCCGTCGGCACGGTGCGCGATGCGGGCACCGGCAAGGGCGTGGTGGGCGCCACCGTCGCGGACGCCTCCGCTCCGGACACCGGAGCCCTCACCACCACCACCCCGGACGACCCGGCCGTCGGTGACGGGTTCTACACGCTCTTCCTGGCCGACCCGGGCCGGCACACCCTGACCGTCGGCGCGTCCGGGTACGACACGGTCACCCGCGGAGTCGTGGCGCGGGCCGACCGGGTGATCACGGAGAACGTCAGGCTGAGAACGGACGGCTGATCTTCGGCCCCCTGATCCGCGCCCGTATGCCGATCCCGCGCCCGGGCGCAAGGCGGCGCCGCACCCCCACAAGGGGTGCGGCGCCGTCCGTTGCCTGTGCTGTGTTGTCAGTACCTCATCCGCTGCAACCCGTTCGCCCACGGATTGACGAGGTACACCGTGCGGGTCTCGGGGTCGAGGTGGAGCCCTCGGCGGGAGGTCGACTCGAAGTTGGTGAGGCCTCCCATGGTGTTGACGAGATTGGCGAGGGGGTGCCGGGCGAGGACCTTTCCGGTGTCGGGTTCGACGACGGTGATCTCGCTGAGGGCGTTGTTGTCGCCGGTGGTGGCCTCCTCGTAGAGATGCGCGACGACGGCCACGTTGTTGCGCGTGTCGAGCGCGGGCCAGACCACGCCTCGGGTGCCCAGGTCTGCAGTGGTGCCGGTGGCCAGGGTGTGCTGGTCGGCGGCGCGCCAGGTGCCGGTCGGGAAGGAGCCGCTGTTGTAGTCGGGCGTGGCGGGGCCGGCGGCGACGTAGATCTTGTCGCCCTTGCCGTCGGGCACCAGGCCCGCGGTGCACTGCGGCATGGTGCCCATCGGGGACACCGTGCGGGCCTCGGGGTCGAAGCTGACGGCGGCATAGGGGACGCGAGCGTTGAGGCAGGGGCCCTGGGTACCGGTGGTGGCGACGAAGAAGGTGCCGGTGGACGCGTCGACCGAGACATTGCTGAAGGCACGGCCGGGGCTCGACTGGTTGACGGGCAGAGGCTCGGAGACCTCGCCGCTCTTCATGTCGACGGTCCACAACTGATCGATGCCGGAGACCGCGTTGTACGTGACGATCACGGCACGATGCCGGTCGGGGTCGACGGCGCCGCCCTGGTAGTAGACGGACTTGGTGCCCGCCTCCGGGTCCAGCGTGGTGGTCCTGACCTCGGCACCTGTCTCCGTGTCACGCAGGTCGACCTCCGGAAGGACGCCTCCCGCGTACGGCCTGTGTGCGATGAGGGTGTTGCCGGTCGTGGCGTCGGCGCCGACCACCATGCGCATCATCGGCGTGCCGGTGCCGGTATCCGTGGCGACGGCGGAGCCGAGGCTGCCGTCGGCCAGCGAGTAGCTGGTGACGCCGCCGCCGGTGAGCTCGCTGTCCTCGGAGAAGACGTCGGTGGCGAGCAGCGCCGTGTCGCCGGTGACCTCGAAGTTCTCCAGGACGCCGGAGACGAGGTCGCCGTCGAGGTACTCCAGGAAGGAGGTCGGGGAGGCTTGGCCCACGGGCTTGCCGTCCCGGGTGGCGATGATCCGTACGGGGTACTGGAGGCCGGTCGGCAGGCCGAGCGCCTTCAGATCCAGGCTGGTACGGCCCTTGGCGGACGGCAGCGCCCGGAACAGGGTGGAGGCGTGGTCGACACCGTTGTCGTCGCGTCCGCTGCCGTTCTGATTGGTGGTGGTGTTGAGCGCGCCGTACAGGGTGGGCGCGGGGGTGAGGAATTCGATGGCGGCGCCGTTCGCGCCCCGCGCGCCGCTCGCGTCCCAGGAGACCGTCAAGGTGCGCTGCCCGTACGTGAGTTGTGTCGAGTACCCGGTGGCGGAGCCGTGGCCGAGCTGAGGCGCCTCGGGGCGCTGGTCCGCGTCAGCGCCGACGGTCAGGGCGCGGAAGTCGCCGTACACCTGTCCGCCGTGCAGGGTGATGCCGACGCCGTAGAGGCCCGCGCCGCCCGGTTCGAAGGCGGTGGCGGGGATGGTCACGGTGCCCTTGGTCGCGGTGAGCGGGGTGCTCCAGGTGGCGCGCCACTTGTCGGCGGTGGTGAACGGCGTCCAGTGCCCGACGGACGAGAGCACCAACTCGGGGTCGGTCGTGTCGCGCAGGCCGGTCAGGTCGTAGTGGACGGTCACGGACCTGCCGAGCGGGGTGGTGCCGGGCGCGGTGGGCGCCTGAGGCTGACTGTAGGTGCCGTCGGTGGCGGTGAAGGTCAGTGTGCGGCCCGCCGAGGCGACGACGCGGCCGTGGTCGAGTGCCTCGAAGGTGACCTTGAGGCTGCGGGACTCACTCGAGGTGAGCGGCAGCCCGGCGGCGGCGAACAGTTCGCGGGGCAGGAGGCGCAGGCTGGGGCCGGTGGCGGGGATGGTTTTGCCGCCGTCGACGCGCAGCCGGTAGGTGAGGCCCTCGCGGGCGCCGGTGAGGTCGAGGCCGAGGGTGATCGGGGAGACGGCGTTCTGGCCGATGCCGTTGCCGTCGTCGTCGCGCGGTCCGCCCAGGTCGATGGCGTCCGGGTCGGTGGCCTCCACGAAGTTGGTGGTGGGTGTGACGGACATCAACTGCCGTTCCGCGACCGAGAGCCGGGCCGCGGCGGGGGTGATGTCGTGCTTCTCGGCCAGGACCTTCTCGACGGCGGCGGTGACGTCGAGCTGCGGGCCCATGGTCAGTTCCTGGTCGGCCTGCGGGGGCTGGGCGAGCGGGCGCCCGGTGTCGACGAGCAGGTCGCGGACCTGACGCGGGGTGAGCTTCTGCCCGGTGGCCTCGGCGGCCGACAGGACGTTCGCGGCCGCGGCGGCGATCATCGGGGCGGAGGCCGAGGTGCCGCCGCTGAGGACGACGCCGGTGCCGCTGGGGATGTGGATGAGCGAGGGCAGGTTGTCGCCGGGGGCCGCGAGGTCGATACGGCTGCCGAAGCCGGAGGAGTAGCCGGCCGAGCCGTTGTAGCGGGTGGTGGGGTAGGCCGAGGTACGGACGTCGCCGGAGGTCAGGGTGTCGTCGGTGGTGCTGCCACCGGCGGCTATCACGCCCGTGTCGCGGACCTTCGAGGGGACGGTGGTGGCTGCGACGTCGTCGATGCCGGTCTCGGACTTGACGCTGGTGGTGCGCTCGGTGGGGGTGCTGCCGCCGTCGGGTCCGACGGAGACGGGCAGGCCGAGCCGGGTGCCGTCGTTGGAGGAGACGACCACGACGATGCCCGAGTCCACGAGCTCGCGCAGGGTCTCGCGTATCTCCGGGTCGTCCTCCAGCCAGCGCGACGGGAAGCCGATGGAGCCGTCGGTGCCGAAGCCCAGGCTCGCGGTGATCACGTCGGGCCGGGGCTTCTGGGCGGCGGCGGCGCGCAGGGCGGCGGCGATGCCCGTGGTGGACGGCTCCTCGGGGATGACGAGGCGGTAGTCGGCGCCGGGGGCGATGCCGAGCAGGTCGGTGGCGCCGCTGCCGGTCGCCCCCGGGCGCTGCCGGTCGTGCGGCAGCGGGGCCATCATCGAGAAGTCGAGGAGGACTTCGCCGAGGTTGGGGTCCTGCCCCTCGATGGTTCCGGCCGGGTCGAGGTGGCCCTCGTTGTCGCTGGTGTAGGTGGGGATCAGCGGCAGGGACGGGTAATCGAGGTAGCGCCGGCCGTCTTTGACGATCGTGGTGGGCCCGTACTGCTTGACGTACGCGTCGCCCGCGTCGGCCATGGACTGGTCGGTGAGGTCGCCGAGGGAGACGTTGGTGATGATCTGCCCGGCGCCGGGGAGGGCGTTCAGGTAGGTCGCGGTGTCCTGGAAGGCGCCAATGGCGTTGACTCCGCCGGCGTTGAGGTACGACTGGAAGGACGTGGTCAGGCCCGCGTTGGTGGGCAGGGCGCCGGCGACATCGTTGTCGTCGGGGGCGGCGTCGGGCGCGGCTTCGGGTGCTGTTTCAGGCGCGGTGGAGCGTGCGCCGGCCGCCGCCGGGGCGAGGTCGTCGATGGCGGAGCGGACCTGCTCGGGCAGCTCGACGGCGCCGGTGTTCATGGTCTGGGGGCGGACGGCGGAGGAGGCCGAACCGACGCCCGACTTGACCTGATACGGCGTCGACTTCGCCGCGTCGGCTCTTCGTTGCAGCAGTCCAGCGGACGGAGTGAGCTGCTCGCCGAGCCCGCTGCGGCCTGTGCTGCCGGGCACGGGGAAGAGGCGGGTGGTGCCGTCCTTGGCGGTGAGTGTGCCGGTGCCGTCGTCGCTCCAGCGGACGATCGAGCCGTCGGCGAGGGTGATGCTGTGGGTCGCGGACGAGGAGGCGGAGGCGACGGCCTGCGAGCCGGGCCGGGCGGACCCGGCCGCACGGGCGGCGGGGTCCGCCGTGACGGCGATGAGCAGGGCCGCGAGCACCGCGACCGGTGCTCTGAGATGGCGTGGTGACATGCGACGCCCTTCAGGAAGGTTCTTCGCGGGAGGAAGAAAGGGGGACGTCCAGCCGCGTCTTCGGGACTGGTGGGGCGTGCGGGTGTCGTGCGAGTGCGTGCGGGTGGGGTGCAGGTTGTGTGATCAATCTCCCGGGACGCGGCGGCCGGAACAAGACCGCCGGCGCGCGCGTTCGCGCAATTGCCCACATGTGCTGAGTCGTCCTAACGGACCTACTGTCGGAGCCCGTTGAGCGTCAGCATCGGTTCGGACCGGCCTCGCCCCGGCCCCTCGCACAGGAGTGTCAGGCCACATGAACGTCATCCCGGACAACCCATGGGCGGCAGCCGGTCTGGACGCGACCAGCGGGCGGGTGCTCGAGCACCTGGTGGGCGTGCCATCGGCGGACACGGCCACGGTCGCGGAGGCCGCCGGAATTTCGCCGCGCGAGGCCGAGGAGGCGCTGCGGCAGCTGGAGGGCGCCCTGCTGGTGATACGGCTCGACGGGCGGCCGGTGCGCTGGGCCGCGAGTCCGCCGCGCTCGTCGCTCGGCGCGTTGCTGACCCGCCGCCGGGCCGAACTCGCCGCAGTCGAAGGGATCTTGGAGCGGCTCCAGGATGTGTACGAGGCGATGTCGGGCCCCCGGGCGGCGCACCTGATGGAGGTGCTGGGGCATGAGGAGGAGGTGTCCGCGCGCTACGCCCAGCTCCTGAAGCAGAGTTCGGTGGAGGTGCTGCACCTGGCGAAGCCGCCGTACGTGACGGGCGCCGAGGTGTCCTCGGGCGAACTGGGCGTGGCGGCGGGGGTGCGGCTGCGTTCGGTGTACGAGACGGACGGGTTCACCGACGCGGTCTCGCTGGAGACGGCGCTGCGGGGTACGGCGGAGGGCGGGGAACTGCGCCTGTCCTCGCGGCTGCCGGTGAAGCTGGTGGTCTTCGACCGGACGGCGGCGCTGCTGCCGGTGCACAGCGACCGGCCGGAGTCGGGGTCGCTGGTGGTCCACTCCCCCGCGCTGGTGGAGGCGTTGGCGGCGCTGTTCGAGAGCGTGTGGGCGGGGGCTACGCCGGTGTCGTTGGAGAGCCGGGACGACTGGCCGGTGCCGGTCGGGGCGAACGGCCCCGGCAACGCGGATGGTTCACAGGGCCCGAGTGGCCCGGACGTGCCCCAGGTCGACGAGCGGACACGTGAGATCCTCCGGCTGATGGCCACCGGACTGAAGGACGACTCCATCGCCCGGGTGCTGAAGGTGAGCCGCCGCACCGTGCAGAAGCACGTCACCGACGCGGGCAACGCGCTGGGCGCGAAGACCCGCTTCCAGATCGCGCTGCGGGCGGCTGGGCGCGGGTGGCTGGGACCGAAGCACGGGGCAGGCGGCTGAGGCCGGCGCTCCTGTGCTTGACGAACCGGACCCGCCACCTCCCGCCGCGTGGGGAGTCGAACCAAGCCGGGCGGCAACGCCCTTGTCGATGGCACCCTCTGCGCGTACATCCGCGTGCAAGGCCGATCCCGGAGCAGCAGCTCCGTCCCTGTTCTCGGGGAACTCGGACGATCAACACCATGCCGGTCGACCACATCGCCGGCAGTAGGCACAGGCCGGCCTTACGGCAGGCTTGGCCGCTCTGGTCACTGTGGTGATCGACGCCTGGCCTTCCCGGGCAATGGCTCCGCCCCTCCGCGGCCGCAGCGCCAGGCCCTGCGCGCCCGCCCCTGCCCGCTGGCCGTCTGCGACCGCCACATCGGCTACGTCCGCCTGGAGACGCTGCCGCTGTACGACGTGTTCGCCGGCGGGGTCCTGGAGCGGATCCCTGCCGGTCCGCTTGCGTCAGGTCCTGATGCCGGGCAGGCCGCCCACGGGATGCGCGTGGGCGGCCTCTCGGTGCCGGCGAGTTCACCCGGCGACCCTCACGGGCCACCGGGTGAACTTGTCACGGCGTCATCTCGTCATGCCGCGTCACTGCGCGGCGCCTCACCCTCCGATCCCCGCCGCCCGGACCACCGTCTGCGTGACGGAGTTCCCGCGGTCGTCCTCCGCCCGCACGCGCAGCGTGACGTACTGGGCCGAGGCAGGTGCCTTCAGGACCGTGCTGACCTTTCCGGCGCCACGGCCGGTGAGGCGGGCCGTGGTCCAGGTGGCACCGTCGTCGTAGGAGAGTTCCACCTTCCGCGTGTGCAGTGCGGTGTGCGGGCCGCCCGTCAGGTGGAGCGGGGTGACCAGCAGTGTCGCGCCGGGGGCCGCCTTGCCGTCGGCGTCGGTGGGCAGGGCGTAGTCCAGTTGTACCAGCGGGAGTTGGTCCGTCTCCGTGCCACGCGGGATGGCCGAGGCGAAGGTCCACTCCGTTCTCGTGGACGTCGAGTACGGGAACTCGGCCGTGGCGTCCCGGCTCGCCGAGAACACCAGCCGGTAGCTGCCCTTGGCGGCGGGCACCGCCGCCGACAGATAGCTGGAGCCGGTGGCCAGCAGGGTGCCGTCCCGGTACAGCTCGGTCTTGCCGGTGCTGTGGGCGCTGCCGAACGGTGCGGAGTTGGCATGGTTGCCGCCGGAGTCGCCCCAGGCCGGGATGCTGACCTCGATCCGGTCGCCGGTGCGCTCAGGCGCCTGGACGCTGTTGTTGAGCCGCGGCCGGATCACCGGGCCGAACCAGTTCACGTCCGTTGTCCTGCCCGCCGGGTACCGGACCGGGCCGGACGTGCTGTACGCCAGCGGGAACAGCAGCGTCTCCTCGGACCAGGAGAAGCTGTTGTCGGTGCTGACGTAGTCGGTGCGGTGGGTGCCCGCCGTGCTCAGCCGGCCGATCTCCACGTTGTACGCCGTCCACGGGTGGACGTCGTAGCGGTACTCGTAGACCTCACGGCCGCCCGGGTTGGTGAAGTTCTCTTCCACGCGGGCGAGTTGGCGCTCCTCGGGGGCGTAGGTGAGGTCGGCGGGGATGCGTCCCTTCCAGGTGTGGACCATGTCGTACAGGTAGTCGGTGTCGGGGCGCGAGGCTGCGGTCAGGGGCACGCTGCCCGAACTGCTCGCGTCCACCCGGGAGATGAGCTTCTCGCCCTCGGTGCGGGACAGGCCGACGACCTCGATGGTCGACTTGATGATCGCTTCGCGCAGCCGTCCGTCGAGGTCGTTGACAAACAGCAGCAGCTTCACGCCCGCCGCCTGCGCGGCCCTGATCCGGTCGTCCGAGCTGTCCTCGTCGCTGGAGTCCCAGCGCACCACGGCGGCCTTGCCCGCGGCGTCGACGCCCTTGTAGTCGGCCGCCAGACCGTCGCCGGGGTGGATGAGGTCGAGGCCGTACTCGCCCTCGGGCAGCTTGGTGGAGCCGGGCATGATCCACAGGTCGTCGAAGTCCTGCACGCCGGCCGTGACGGTCAGCAGCGGCTCCTGGTCGCGCCAGCGGACCGTGAGGTACTGCTCGCCGTCGTCGCCGGGCGCCGCGGGTGCCGTCCACAGGCTGTCGTAGCCGTCGCCGACCAGGACGCTGTCGGTCACCGAGCTGCCGTCGCCGAACGCGCGGTGGTAGTCGAGGCGGGTGGCGAAGGTCTCCGTCTTCTTCGGTGTGACCGCGGTGACCTGGCGTAGCTTGGTGCCGTCGAGCACCAGGTCGGTGTCGCCGGTGATGTCCACCTCCGGCAGGACCAGCCGCGCGTAGCCGGCCGAGGCCGGGCCGTGGGTGCCCTCGACCCGGAAGTCGGCGTAGACGGTGTAGGTGCCGGGCGGCAGGAGTTCCTCGGTACCGCCGTTGCCGTACCGGTAGAAGCCCGCGTACTCGTCGCCCTTGCGGTAGAAGGTGAGGGTGCCGTCGGTGAGTTCGCCCGAGCGTCCGGTGACCTTGGTGCTGACGTGGAAGAGCCGCTGGCGGGTGCTGACGCCGAGCAGGGTGCGGGTGCGCACGCTGCCGTCGGCGGTCGCGGTCAGCCGGCCGGTCCAGCGCTGCGCCTCGCCGGCCTGGGTGAGGTCGGTGGTGACGGTGACGCTCGCGGTGCCGTGCGCGGGGACGTCGAGCCGGTCCTGGGAGATGGTGAAGACACCGGCCGGGACGCCGGGCGCGTCCACCGCCAGGTCGACGGTGACGGCCCGGTCGCCGGTGTTGGTCCAGGTGACGGTCTTGTCGACGGTGCCCTCGTCCTCGCCGGGCGAGTGGATCCCGGCGTCCGCCTTCGCCGTGGCGGTGAGGGTGGCGGTGGCCGCCGCGGCGGCGCCGACCCGGCCGTTGCCGCCGTCGTCAACGCCGATGTACGGCGTCGGGTGCACCGTGCTGACCAGGGCGTCCTTGATCTGGCTACCCGTCCAGTCCGGGTGTGCGGCGGCCACCAGGGCGGCGGCGCCGGCCACGTGCGGGGTGGCCATGGAGGTGCCGCTCATGGACAGATAGGAGCCGGTTCCCTCGGCCGCGTACTGGGACCGGGCGGCCAGGATGCCGACGCCGGGTGCGGTGATCTCCGGCTTGAGCGCGTCGTCACCGTAGCGCGGGCCCCGGCTGGAGAACTCCGCGATGGCGTCCGTGGAGTCGACGGCTCCGACGGTCAGGGCCGCGTCGGCGGTGCCGGGCGAGCGGACGGTCTGCGTGTACGGGCCGTCGTTGCCGGCCGCGATGGTGAACAGGGCGCCGGTCTCCGCGCTCAGCTCGTCCACGGCCTGGGCGAGTACGGTCTCGCCGTCGGCGTTCCTGCTCTCGCCGAGGCTCATGCTGATGACCCGGGCGTGCTCGTCGCGCGCCGCCCATTCCATGCCGGCCAGGATCCAGGAGTCGTATCCGTAGCCCTCGTCGCTGAGAACCTTGCCGATGTGCAGGTCGACGCCGGGCGCGACGCCCTTCTCCTTGCCGTCGGAAGCGGCGCCGCTGCCCGCGATGGTGGAGGCGACATGGGTGCCGTGGCCGTGGCGGTCGGTGACGTCCTCGCCGGGCACGAAGCTGTCGCTGTCCTCGACGGCGTCCTTCAGATCGGGGTGGTCCGGGTCGTAGCCGGTGTCGAGGACGGCCACGTCCACGCCCTCGCCGGTGTTGCCGCCGGACCAGACCTCGGGGGCGCCGATCTGGGCGACCGAGTCGCTGAGCGTGGCCTCGGCCCTGCCGTCGAGCCACACCTTGGCAACGCCGCCCGTGAACTCGGCGGTGGGGTCCGCCGCGGCGGCGCCCGCCCCGGCGGAGTCCGGTTCGGTGCCGGTCAGCCCGGACCACAGGGCGCCGGTGTCCTGGCGGTCCGCGGCGAGCGCGACGCCGTTGACGCTGGTGAGCGGGCGTATGCCGGTGACGTCGCCGGGCAGCACGTCGGCCCGGCGGCCGAGGGTGGCCGCGCCCGCCTTCTTGCCCTCGTACGTGACGATCAGCGGGAGCCGGTCGAGGTGGGCGTCGTCGTAGCCGTCGGCCACCAGCCGGGTCACGTCGAACAGCTGCTTGTCCAGGGTGCCGGCAGCCAGGTAGGCGCGGGCCGAGTCGGGATAGACGTAGGTGTCGCCGCCCACGGTCATGACGCGTGCCCCGGTGGTCTGCCCGTCGGGGCCGCGCACGGCGATGTTGTCGGGGGCGCCGTCCGCGCCGGGGGTGACGGTGACCTTGTCGCCGGTCACCAGGGTCACCACGGACGGGGTGGCCCCGGACGGTCTGGCAACGTTGTCGAAATGCGCGGCGGATGCCGCGCCGGGGGTGGTCCTGGTGTCGGCGGACGCGGCCAGTTGCGGGGTCGCCGCGGTGACCAGGAGAGCGGCCGCCGATACGAGCAGGCGCCGTCCTCTGCCGGAGGAATGGTGTGTCAACGGATTCCCTTGACTCGGAGGGTCCTGCGGGCCCACGGACACATGCGTCCCCGGGGTCTGGGCTCGCGGCGGGCGCCGCAGGAAGGGGCATCGGGTTGTCGACTTGCTTACCGGTGGTGCCAGTGGTGCTCGTTGGAGGAGGCGCCTTGCGAGGGCCGGGACCGGCGCTCGCGGGGCGCCTCCACCCGCGGTCCCGCCGCCGGCCGGGTGGGCCGGCGGCGGGACCGCCGATCCCCGTGGGGACCGGCCGGTTCCCCGGTGCGGGAGCGACCGTCCCCTGCCACGAGGGCTATCTCACCGTGAACTGCCCAGTGAGCGGCCCGAGTCGCAGGCTGTAGGTGCCGGCGGCATCGCGGCGCACGGTGAAGCTCACCAGGGCGTCCCGGTCCTCGCCGACCGTGACGGAGCGCTGTTGCTCGGGCTCCCCCGCCACCGTCAGTTCGGCCTCGTACGTCCCCTTCACCTCGCCGACGTTCTTGACGTGTGCCGTCACCCGGACCGGTGCTCCGGGCCGCGCCCGGGACGGGGTCACCGTCAGGTCGCTCAGCGCGAAGAGCGGTTCGGGGCCGGAGACCAGGTCGTGGACGAAGACGTCCGAGTGACGGTTGGTGTCCTGGTCCACGAGGTTGGCCGAGGTGCTCTCGAAGGCGACGGTGCGGCCGTCGCCGCTGAGGGACGGGAGGTCCGAGAACCCGTCGCCCTCGGTGTCCTCCAGACCGCCCGAGATCCGGGTCGTGGTGCCGGCGGTCCGGTCGCGCACGAAGACGTCCGGCCGGCCGTTGGTGTCGCCCGCGCTGAGGTTGGCCGCGTAGCTGTAGAAGGCGACCTTCGTGCCGTCCTCGCTGAGGGAAGGCGCGAAGGCCCAGTCGTCGGCCGTCTCACCGCTGCCGGTGACGGAGATCTGTTCGTTCTTCCCCGTCTTCAGATCGCTGACGTAGAGCTGCCAGCCGTGGGTGAAGGCGACCACCTGTCCGTCGCCGCTGATGCACGGTCCGGTGTTCTCGCCCTCGGGGCCGACCAGGGTGGTGGTGCCCGTCACCCGGTCGTGGACGAAGACGTCGAGGGCGCCGTCGGTGTCGCCGGGCACGAGGTCGCCCGCCGAGCTCTGGAAGGCGATGTACCGGCCGTCCGAACTGATCGACGGTTCACGGGAGTTGCCGGCCGCCGGGGCGCCGTCCAAGTTCTGCGAGACGAGGACCGTCTCGCCGGTCTGCCGGTCGTGCAGGAAGACGTCGGTGGCCTTGTTGGTGTCGCCGGGCACCAGGTTGTCGGCGTCGCTGATGAAGGCGGCGTAGCGTCCGTCGCCACTGAGCGAGGGCGCCGACGACAGGCCGTTGGCGCGGGTGCCGTCGGAGGCCACCGACACCACTTCCGTGGTGCCGGTCGACCGGTCGTGGACGAAGGAGTCCGTCTGCCCGTTGGTGTCGCCGGGCACCAGGTTGCCGGCACCGCTGTTGAACCCGACGTAGCGGCCGTCGCCGCTCAGGGACGGGCTCAGCGAGAAGTCGTCTCCCTGGGTGCCGTCGGAGGCGACCGACACCCTTTCGACGGCACCCGCCTCCCGGTCGGAGACGAAGATGTCGAGCGCGCCGTTGGTGTCGCCGGGCACGAGGTTGGTGGCCGGGCTCGCGAAGGCGACGACCTGGCCGTCGTCGTTCACGTCGGGCCACCAGGCGTCGCCGTCGAGTTGGCCGCCCTGAGCCGTGAGGGAGGCGCGGTCGGTGGCGGAGGGGCGTGGCAACTCCAGGTCGGCGTGCTTGACGGCAGCGGACCGGCCGCCCACGGTCACGTTCAGCGGCGTGGACCGGGAGATGCCGGATGCGGTGGCCCGGACGCCGTAGGTGCCGACGGGCACGTCGTGGATGGTGTAGCGGCCGTTGCGGTCCGTCACGGCGGTCAGCTCGTCGGGGACGTCCAGAACGGCGACGGTCGTGCCGGGCACCGTCGATTCGGTGGGCCCGTAGGTCACCGTGCCGCTGATGGTGCCCCAGCGGGTGCGGGCCAGGCGCGGGTTCACGTCGGTGTAGCGGTCGGCGACGACCCGCTGCCGGGTCGTGGTGGTCACGTATCCGAAGCGGGACAGCTTCAGTTCGTGGGTGCCGGGTGCGAGCCGGATCGAGAAGTGGCCCTGTGCGTCGGTGGTCACCGCACGGCCGGTGTCGGTGCGGGTCACCGTGACGCCCGCGAGCGGCTTGCCGGACTTTCCGTCGGTGACCGTGCCTCGCACGCCGCTGCGCAGGGACGCCTCCGCCACCGCCGCGTAGGCGTCGATACGGCCGTATCCGTGGCGGGAGTTGGGGCGCGCGCCGTAGCGGTCGTCGAAGAAGGAGGTGCCGGTGAGGATGGACAGGGCCTCCTCGGGGGAGAGGTCCGGCTCGGCCTGGAGCATGAGGGCGACTGTGCCGGAGACGTGCGGGGTGGCCATCGAGGTGCCGGCGAGGAAGCCGTATTCGCCGCCGGGCAGCGCCGACAGGACATTGACGCCGGGCGCGGAGACGTCCGGCACGACCCAGCTGTCGGGCCAGTCGGCGGGCGGGGCGTCCCAACTGCTCTTCTCGACGACCTCGCCGCAGGAGAACTCGGGGACGTTGTCGTCCTCGTCGGTGGCGCCGATCGACACGGCGTCGTAGACGTTGCCCGGGCTCGCCGAGCCGTCGAGGCACTCGTTGCCGATGGCGAAGGACGGGAAGGCGCCGGCGCGCAGGATGTTGCGGGTGGGCTCGATGAACTCGTCGGCGTAGCCGTCGGCTCCGAGCGACATGCTGACGACGTCCGCGGGCTTCCCGGCGGGGGTGCCGTCGGCCGCGTACGGGGCGACGGCCCACTGCATGCCGGCGAGCACCTGCGCCAGGTTGCCGCTGCCGCCGGGGATGACGACCGCGCCCATCAGGTCGACGTCGGGGGCGACACCGATCTGGGTGCCGGAGGCGGCGCCGCCGGCGATGGTGCCCGCGACATGGGTGCCGTGGTAGCTGGTGTCGTGCGGTTCGGAGTGGGGTACGGGCTTTCCGTCCTCGTCGAACTCGATCCAGCCGCCGGGGTGGGTCGGGTCGTCGGGGTCGTCGCCGGTCAGCTTGCCCGCCAGGTCGGGGTGGCTCGCGTCGATGCCGGTGTCGAGCACGGCGACACGGACACCGTCACCGGTGAGGTTCCGCTCGCTGTGCACCTTGTCGGCGCCGATCCTGGCCAGGCCCCAGGTGGTCGGCTGCTCGGTGGCGGCGGCGACGGCCGAGGCGCTCTTCTCCACGGTCTCGGCGGGCGGCGCCTGGACGGTGAAGTTGGGGATGATGTGGTCGACGAGGGCTAGCCCCGCGAGCCGGCCGAGGGTGTCGGGCGTGGCCTTGACCAGCACCATGTTCTTCAGCCAGAACGTGTTGAGCACCTGGTCGTCCTGGGCCTCGACGAGGTCCACGACCGGCTCCTGCACCGACTCGGCGGCGTCGGTCAGTTCGTCGCGCACCTCGGCGGGGGTGCCACCGGGGTCCGGGGCCGCGGTGGTCTGGCGGAGGACGACGGCCGCTTCGACGCGTCCGTCGCCGCGTGCCTCGGCGGCGTTCATCCGCTTCAGCAGGCTGGGGTCGATCTTCGCTTCCGCGGCCGCCGGCAGGGACGGGTCAGCGGGGTCGGGGGTGCCCTGCGCCATTGCAGGGGTGGCTGTCAGCACGGTGGCGCATATGCCCAGGGCGGACAACATCCGTCTGTAACGGTGTTGCCCGCGCGGCGGACGAGCCGGGAGCGGCATAAGGGCACTCCTTCTGCGACGTGTGTTCACGTCGGGGTTTCGGGCCGATCACGTATCCGTTCGAACGCTGACATCCGCTTCGAGCTCCTGACAAGATCAACCGGAGGCGACTTCACGTCAGTTGACGGGAAAATGACAGGGATGCGGCACGCAGGGAGACATGTGCGACGCGAGGAGAGGTGATGTGCCGTGCTGGAACCGATCGGCCTGGACAAGCGTGACGAGGCCGTCTACGACGCCCTGATCCGGCGGTCGCGGGCCACGAGGGCCGAACTCGCCGCCGACTGCGGCCTTTCCGCACAGGCGACGGGCCGCTCGCTGCGGACCCTGGTGGAGCTGGGTCTCGTGCTGAACGTGCCCGGCCGGCCCGTCACCTACGTGGCGGTGTCGCCGGACAGCGGTCTTGAGGCCGTACTGCGTGAGCGGGAGCGGGCGTTGGACGGTGTCCGCTCCCATCTCTCCGCCCTGATGGCCGCGTATCGCGCCGGCAGCCGCTTCGCACAGCCCGACCAGCTCGTCGAGGTCATCTCCGGACGGGACGACGTCAACCGGAACTGGGTGGAGATGCAGCGGGCCTCGCGCACCCAAATGCGGGGCTTCGACAGCCCGCCGTATGCCGCGGCGGCCGGCCACTCCGAACCCAACGGCATCGAGCTGGAGTTGCTCAGACGCGGCGTCAAGTACCGCGTGATCTACGACAGCTCGGTGCTGGAACTGCCGGGTTGGCTGGACGACGTCACCACAGGGATCCGCCTGGGCGAACAGGCCCGGATCGCCACCGGCCTGCCGACAAAGCTGGCGATCTCCGACGACCGGGTGGCCATGCTCCCGCTGCTGCGGCCGGGCGACGACACGGTGACCGCCTCGTACGTCATCCATCCCTCGCCGCTGCTGGACGCGCTGGTGGCGCTGTTCGAGACGGTGTGGGAGCGCAGCGTGCAGATACGGCCGTCGGCCACCGTCTCCCTCGACGACGGCTCGGCCCGGCTGACCCAGGAGGAGACAAAGCTCCTGACGCTGCTGTCGTCGGGAGCCACGGACAAGTCGGCGGGCCGGGCCCTGGGGTGGAGCGAACGCACCGTGCAGCGGCACATCACCAAGCTCATGCGGCGCTTCGGGGCGCAGACACGTTTCCAGCTGGCCATGGAGGCGACGCGACAGGGTTGGATCTGACGCGCGGGCGGGGCTCGACCGGACCTGACGAACGGACGCAGCTCGGCTCCCCGGCCGCACGAGGACAGACACAGGGTGGGTCCAATGACCGATGGCTGTCGGATTTCCCGGACCTACGCTCGCGACGTCCCCGCATCCCGTCCCGGCCATGTCCCTGAAGCCCGCTTTCGGCGGCGCAAAGTCGCTGAGGCCGCTGGGCTGTCGCCGACCCGGAGCCGCCAGGTCGGCAAGGACGCCGACGTCGACGAACCGGACGCCGCCCTCGGGCAGCTGCGCGCAGCGGGCTGGCCGGCGCCGAAGGATCCCGACAGCAGCGACGACGAGGAACCGTCGGCGATGCGCCGGGCCCGGCTGCTGCTGCGGCTGGGTCGTGGCCGACTGTTCGCGAGCCGTTGGGATCTCCTGTGCGCCATGAACCTCAGCCGGGTGTTGCAAGCCGCCTGCAGCATGTCTCCCAGCGAGTGGCGGGACACCGTCGGCCTGGGGTGCGCGGCCTCGCGGACGGTGGAAGGCGTCGGCCCCTCACCCGCGATTCGGATGAGGGGCCGACGCCGCGTTCACGACTGCGGCCTGATCCAGGCGGCGTCGGAGGCCGAGAGGCGATGGGTGGTCACGGAGGTCACCGCGAGCAACACCAGCGCCAGGCCCAGGGTGAGGGCGAGTTCGGCGTGCAGCAGGAGCGCGCCACCGGCGAAAGCTCCAAGGAACATGGCCAGCACGGACAGGATCCGTCGGCCGGGCCGGGGTGCCGACCCGCCGGCCGGGGTGGAGTCCGCGGCCAGTCCCGTCAGGGTCAGGGTCAGCACGGTCGTGGTGAGGTCCGGGACGCCGAGCCGCCGGGCGACCGCATTCTGCAGCCCCATGGCGAGGCCGAGGAGCACGATCAGGGTGTACTGAACCGTGGTGGTCACCTTGCCGTGCGTGGCCGCGGCCGTGATGACGGCCGCGGCCACGAGCACCGCCTGCAGCGCCGTGGCGATGGTCAGCAGCCGCCCGCGGTGTGCCGCGAACCGGGTGCCGAACCGGCCTCCCGCCAGCGCGCCGGCGAGGAACGCGGCCATCGATACGACGGACGCTGACGCGGACAGACCCTCGGCGCCTGCCAGAGCGAACCCCAGGAAGACCACGTTGCCGGTCATGTTGGCCACGAAGACATGCCCGAGCGACAGATAGCTCACGGCGTCGACCAGCCCCGTCACCACGGTCAGCGTCAGCAACAGTGGCGGCAGCGGGCCGTGCCGGTCCCCCCTCGGCGGGGCCAACGTGCGGGCCGCGTCAGTCAGCAGCTTGTACATGCGCAGTCCTCTTGCCGGGAGTGGGCGGGCGGTGCAGTACCACTCGGGTGAGCAGTCCGCTGGCCGGGCCGATGACGATGGCCGCGAGGCAGATCCACAGCGGCCAGGGGGTCAGCCCCAGAGCGTGGTCGGCTGACCAGCGGCCTGGACCGGTCAGGGCCAGCACCGCGGAGACGATGACGAGGACCATCGGGTACTCGTAGCCGTCGTTCTGTACCCAGAGCCCGTTGTGCCACTTGACGGTGCCGGCGACCGTCATCACTCCCATGGCGGCCATCGCCGCCATGGGAGTGAGCAGTCCGGACGCCAGGAACAGGCCGGCGCCGATCTGGCCGGCGCCCGCGGCGAGCGCGGTGAGCCGGCCGCCGCGGAATCCATCGTGCCTGAACTCCTCGGTACCGCCCCCCAAACCGTTGCCGCCCAGCCGGAAACTGACCTTCTGCACTCCGTGCCCGGCGATGAGGAGACCCGCCACCAGCCGGAGGACCAATAGTCCGGTGTCCATTGCGTTCCTGCCTGTTCCTGACGTTCCGTTGATGACCGTTTGCCGAGGTCAGCCGGCCGCGTGGGCGCCGATGACCGCCTGGGCGTAGACGAGCCCGAGACCGTAGGCGCCGCCGTGCTCCTTCACCACCTCCGTGACGGGAACGTACGTCTCGGTACGCGCCCAGTCGCGCTGGAGCTCAAGCAGCACCTGCACCCAGGTCACCGGAATCGCGCCGCCCTGGACCATGCGCTGGACGGCGTGCTCGTGCGCCTGCGGGCTGACGCCACCGGACGCGTCGGTGACCACGTAGACCTCGTAGCCCTGGGAGATGGCGGACAGGGTGGGCAGCACGACGCAGACCTCGGTCCACAGACCGGCGATGACGAGCTTCTTGCGGCCGGTCGCCTTGACGGCCTCGACGAAGTTGATGTCCTCCCAGGCGTTCATCGTGGTGCGGTCGATGATCTTCTGCTCGGGGAAGACGTCGGCCAGCTGCGGCATGATCGGGCCGGAGAAGGACTCGGCCGCCACGGTGCTCAGCACGACCGGCACGTCGAAGACCTTGGCGGCCTTCGCCAGGCCCAGGGTCGAGTTGATGATGGCGGTGCGGTCGCCACTGCCGGTGCCGAAGAACATCTGCGGCTGGTGGTCCACGAAGAGCACGGCGCAGTTGTCGGGGGTCAGCAGGTCGGGGCTGGGGGCCGCGGTGACGTCGGAGATGTTGACCATGAGAGAGCCTTTCGATGAGTTATGTGATGGCGGACGGGCGTCCGCTGTTGAGAGCAACTGTCCGTGGAACAGTGCGAGTTGGGGGGTGGTGTCCCGGGAGGGGCGGCTCGTGACCGGGCCCCTCCCGGGAGATCAGAACGAGAAGCAGGGGTCGAAGACCGTGCTCTCGGTTTGTGGGGCCAGTCCGCGTCGGTTGCGCCACTGGCGGTGCTGCTCCGACTCGGCGACGGCCTGGCCGAGCAACTCGGCCTGGCGCGCGCCCGACAGGCCCGTGCGAGGCGTGGCCTGGTAGCCGCCGAAGTGCGCGACCGGGCTCCAGCCAGGGCTGATCGGCGGCAGCTCCTCGTCGAGGCCCTCGTACTCGGCGGTGGCGTAGACGATCCGGCCACCGACGACCGTCAGCAGGGACTCGATGTGCGCGATCTCCGGCTCGGGCACCGTGAAGTAGTCCTCCGACAGGACCGCGAGGTCGCCGAGGCAGCCCGGGCGCAGGACGCCCTTGACGTCCTCCTCGCCGGTCAACGTGGCACCCGCTTCGGTGAACATCGCCAGCGCCGTCTGCCGGTCGACGCGGTTGTGCGGCGGGCGCAAGACCAGGTCGCCGACGGTCCGACCGGAGACCAGCCAGTGCAGGGCGATCCACGGGTTGTAGGTGGAGACGCGGGTGGCGTCGGTGCCGGCTCCGACGGTCATGCCGCGCTCCAGCATGGCCCGGATCGGAGGGGCGTCCGCGGCCGCACCGGGGCCGTAGCGGCGTACGAACGCCTCGCCCTGGAAGGACAGCCGGTTCTGCACGGACATGGCGCCGCCAAGGGCCGCGATGCGGTCGAGGCTGTCGGCGGAGACGGTCTCCGCATGGTCGAACAGCCACCGGTTTCCGGCTGGGAAAAGTCCTTCCGCGGCGAGCTTCTCGAAGACCGCGAGGTCCCGGCGAATGGTCTCGTCATAGGTGGCGTGCAGTCGGAATCCCCAGCCGTTCTCCATGAGGAGCCGTACGGCCTTCTCGAATTCTGCCTCATAATCGCCGTGTTCTGGGCGCGGTTGGGCGAAGTTCTCGAAATCGGCCGCCGCCCAGGTGAGGTTCTCGCCCGCGCCGTTGAGGCGCAGCCATTCGTCGCCGTCCTCGGGGCGAGCCATTTCGATCCAGCGGGCGAGGTCGTCGATTTCCTGGCCGGCGGTCTGCGGGAAGAGATGATAGGCGATGCGCAGCGACAGTTGGCCGGCCTTGGCCAGTTCGACGACCGTGCTGTAGTTGTCGGGGAAGTTCTGGAATCCCCCGGCCGCGTCGATCGCCGAGGTGAGCCCGAACCTGTTCAACTCCCGCAGGAAATGACGGGTGGAGGTCTTCTTGTCCTCACCCTCCAGCACCGGGGCCTTGGCCAGGGTCGAATAGAGGATCAGGGCGCTCGGGGCGGCCAGCAGCATGCCCGTGGGCTCACCGTCCCGGCCCCGTACGATCTGACCGCCCTTGGGATCGGGGCTGTCTTTGGTGTATCCGGCGGCCTTGAGAGCCGCCCGGTTGAGTACCGCCGACTGGTACAGGTGCAGGACGAACACCGGGGTGTCCGGCGCGGCGGCGTTCAGTTCGGCGACGGTCGGCAGCCGCCGTTCGGCGAACTGCTCGGCAGACCATCCCCCCACCACCCGCACCCACTGGCCCTTCGGGGTCCGGGCCACCTGCTCACGCAGCATCGCCAGGCCCTGGCGCAGCGTGGGGACTCCGTCCCACCGCAGCTCCAGCACGTAGTTGAGCCCGCCCCGGATCACGTGCAGATGGGCGTCGTTGAGGCCGGGGATCATTCGGCGGCCGAGGGCGTCGACCACTTTCGTGGCCGGGCCGACATGCGGAGCCACATCCTGGTCGTCACCGACGACCGTGATGACTCCGTCGCGTATGGCGACCGCCGCGGCCTGCGGGCGGCCCGGGTCTCCCGTGTGAATCTTCGCGTTGCGGACGACGAGGTCCGCAGCGTTGTCGGTGGCGCTGGGAACCAGCCCACCGACTGGCATCGTGGACACCTTTCGATAACCTCCTGTGGCATGAACAGCGTCGATTTCCATCTGCATCGACTTCCGACTGGGGCGACAGTTGCGGGTGAGGGTGACCGGGGAACTCGCAATCAGTGCGCCCACGCTCAACCGAACTGAGTCCTGAGTGGGATTTCCGTGCGATGCACAGGCCCGGACCCTCGCAGTCCGCAACTGCTGGGCCGCCAGGCTATTTCGAGCCGAAGCGTATGTGTGTCCCGGCAGCGCACTGGATTCGTTCCGACCGTGCACTGCAGCTCCATTTCCATGCATTGTGGGGTCAGCGGCGGTGCGCTGGTGGTCATTTTCCGCCCCCTGCGCGGTTTTAGCGTGGTGACCGGCGGTGGCGCAGCGTCCGCTGGCCGCTTCGGCATTCACGGAGACGGCCTCGGCCGCCGCGTGGAAGACCAAGCCCTCCTGGGCACTCGTCGCCGCCGCGGACCAGGCAATCAATCCCGAGGTCCAGCGTTTCGCCGCGAAGCGGGCCGGGGCGACGATCGTCGAGATCGAGGGCGCATCACACGCCGTCGCCGTGTCCCAGCCCGAGCAGGTCGCCGATCTGATCCGTGACGCGGTGCGTGCCACGGGCTGACGAGGCGGCAGGCGGCGCGGGCGGCCGCGCGGACGGGTTCCGGCCGAGGCTGGACGAACCGGTCGAAAGCCCGTGCCCGTCGGCGCACGGATGGTTGTCCGAGAGCGAACGACGGGTACGGGGCGCCGCGCACAGTGCGTTGGCGGGCACCACCACGTGCGCTGCCGGGCAATGCGCCCTCCGTGCGGGCACCTAGCGTCACTCGGGTACACACCGCACGGCACCGCAGGAGGCGGACCATGACCACCAGTTCCGAGCCCGTGAGCGGCAGCCAGCCGTGGCTGCACCAGAAGGGCAAGGTGATCCAGGAGTTCGGCACCGTCAAACAGTTCCCGATCGGCCTGTCCTACGAGGCGCGCATGTACTCGTGCCAGCGCCTGAACAAGGTCCTGGCGGACACGCAGATCCTCTACGGCCTCTACAAAAAGCATCACTGGCTGATGCGCGGCGCCACCTTCTACCAACTGCACCTGGTCCTGGACAAGCACGCGGGTGAACAGCTCGAACTCATCGACACCATCGCCGAGCGCGTCCAGTCCCTGGGCGGCGTCGCGGTGGGCGACCCCCGGCACGTCGCCGAGATCACGTCGATTCCACGGCCACCGGACGGCGTGGAGGAAGTGCCGGCGATGCTGTCACGGCTGCTGGAGGCCCACGAGACCATCCTCATCGACGCCCACGACGCCGCCACCCGGACCGGTGAGCTCGGTGACGACGGCACCAACGACCTGCTGGTCTCACAGGTGATCAGGACCGGGGAACTGCAGGCGTGGTTCCTCGCCGAGCATCTGGTCGACACCCCGCTGGTCCTCGCCTGACGGACCCCTCGGCCCGCGACTGAACAGGCGTGGGCCCATGCGAAGGGCACGAGCGACGCCCGTACAACGGCCCGCCGTCCACTTCTGCCGTTCGAGGACCACTCGATCACCTATGAATGGAGGAACCTTGCAATTCGGGATCTTCAGCGTCGGCGACGTCACACCGGACCCGACCACGGGCCGTGCACCGACCGAGCACGAGCGCATCAAGGCCATCATCGCCATCGCGCTCAAGGCCGAGGAGGTCGGCCTGGACGTCTTCGCGACCGGCGAGCACCACAACCCGCCGTTCGTGCCCTCGTCGCCGACCACCATGCTCGGCTACATAGCCGCGCGGACCGAGAGGCTGATCCTCTCCACCGCCACCACCCTCATCACCACCAACGACCCGGTGAAGATCGCCGAGGACTACGCGATGCTCCAGCACCTGGCCGACGGGCGCGTGGACCTCATCATGGGGCGCGGCAACACCGGGCCCGTCTACCCGTGGTTCGGGCAGGACATCCGGGAGGGCATCAACCTCGCCATCGAGAACTACGGCCTACTGCGGAGGCTCTGGCGCGAGGACGTCGTCGACTGGGACGGCAAGTTCCGCACACCGCTCCAGGGATTCACGTCCACGCCTCGCCCACTGGACGGCGTGCCACCGTTCGTCTGGCACGGCTCCATACGCTCCCCGGAGATCGCCGAGCAGGCCGCGTACTACGGCGACGGCTTCTTCCACAACAACATCTTCTGGCCGCCCGACCACACCAAGCGGATGGTCGAGCTGTACCGGGAGCGGTACGCACACTACGGTCACGGCACCCCTGAGCAGGCCATCGTCGGCCTCGGCGGCCAGGTGTTCATGCGGAAGAACTCGCAGGACGCGCTGCGCGAGTTCCGGCCGTACTTCGACAACGCGCCCGTCTACGGCCATGGCCCCTCGCTGGAGGAGTTCACCGAGCAGACCCCGCTGACCGTCGGGTCCCCGCAGCAGATCATCGAGCGGACGCTGACCTTCCGCGAGTACGCCGGCGACTACCAGCGCCAGCTGTTCCTGATGGACCACGCCGGGCTGCCGCTCAAGACCGTCCTCGAACAGCTCGACATCCTCGGCGAGGAGGTCGTGCCAGTGCTGCGCGAGGAGTTCGCCAAGGAGCGGCCGGCCGGAGTGCCGGACGCGCCGACCCACCACTCACTGCTCGCCGCCGCCACGGAATCCGAAGAGGTGTCCGCCGCATGAAGCTCATCGCAGTATCGGCGGGGCTGAGCGTCCCGTCCTCCACACGGCTGCTCGCCGACCGGCTCACTGACGCGGTCCGCGAAAGGCTCGCGGATCAGGACCACAAGGTGGAAGTCGACGTCGTCGAGCTGCGTACCCTGGCCGTCGCCATCGCCAACAACCTCGTGACCGGTTTTCCGTCGCCGCAGCTGGCCGCCACGATCGACACGGTCACGGGCGCCGACGGCCTGATCGCCGTGACGCCGGTGTTCTCCGCGTCGTACACGGTCTGTTCAAGTCCTTCTTCGACCTGATCGATCCGGACGCCCTCACCGGCAAGCCGGTCCTGATCGCAGCAACAGGGGGCACGGCCCGCCACTCACTGGTCCTGGAACACGCCCTGCGCCCGCTCTTCACCTACCTGCGCGCAGTCGCCGTCCCCACTGCGGTCTACGCCGCGTCCGAGGACTGGGGATCCGGCAGCGAGACGTACACACAGGGCCTGCCCGCACGCATACGGCGGGCAGGCGCGGAGATGGCCTCGCTCCTGGTCGCCAGGGCAACCGACCCCATACCCGAAGGCAACATCACCGACAAGCAGCTCTCCGATCTGCGCTTCGACTGAGCCGGCCCAGCATCGACTTCTTGGTACCACCTGGGAGATCACCCCTCCGTCTGCCGGCGCAGACATCCGGGCCTGGGTACTACGCGCTGAGGGGACCGCTCGCCACGGGCACTTGCGCCGTCCGCTACGAGTCCCGGACCACGGTCCTCACACCCCCCGCTGCGCCCACCACGAACACCTACCTCAGCGGCAACGTCTCCCGCTTCACCTCCGTCGTAGGCATAGACGACTTCTCCGCCCGGCAGAGCACGGTCGGCGCCACTGCCGCCCAGGTGTGGGGCGAGACAAGCGGCAAGCAGCGCTCCTCTGACGGCGCCGAGTACTCAAGGCCCACACCCTGGCCCAGCTCTGCTTCGGCACTGCGCTGGGAGCCGTCGCTGCTTCGCATTCGTGCGAATGACGACAACGCCAGGAATGCGGAGACCCCAACTCCCAGTAGATCGCCCAGAACCGAGACGCTGCGATTCTTGTCCCACCACTGCACCCAGGCTCGTACCGCCGTCGGCCGACTGGTCCGTGCTCCCCGTTCCCCGCGTGCCCGACCGCCGCCTCAGCTCAGCAGTCTGCGCAGGAAGGCACCGCCCTGCCGCACGGCCGCCCGCGTGGGCGGGCTGTCCCGCAGCGCGGTGAGTGAGGCGAAGTCGTGGATGGTACCCAGGAAACGGGCCGCGGTCACCTCCACTCCGGCACGGCGCAGCTGTCGCGCGTACTGCTCCCCCTCGTCCCGCGTCACGTCCGCCTCTGCCGTGATCACCAGCGCGGGCGGGAGTCCCGCGAGTTCCTCCGGGCCGGCATGCAGGGGGGACGCGGTCGGCTCGGCCCGCTCCCGGGGATCGTCGGTGTACTGCTGCCAGTACCAGCGAAGGGCGTCTCGGGTGAGCAGATACCCCGTGGCGAACTGATGCTGGGAGGGGCTGTCTCCCTGTGCGTCGGTGATCGGGTAGTACAGCAGCTGGGCGCGCAGTGCCGGGCCGCCGCGCGACTTCGCCATCATGGTGAGCGCCGTGGCCATGGTCGCGCCGACGCAGTCCCCGGCGACCGCCAGCCGGCTCGCGTCCAGGCCGAGTTCGCCGGCGTTGCGGACCGCCCAGGTCATCAGGGCGTAGCACTCCTCGATCGCCACGGGATAGCGGGCTTCGGGGGTGCGGCTGTACTCGGGGACGACGGCGGCGATACCGGCGCCGGTCACGAGTTCGCTGATGAGCCGGGCGTGGGTCTGCGCGTCTCCCAGCATCCACCGGCCCCCGTGGATGTAGAGCATGGCGGGGATCGGCTGGCTCGCGCGGGTCGGTTTGAAGATCCAGAAGCCCACCAGTGCGGACGGTCCCACGGGTACGACCTGGAAGGTGGCGTCCACCTCGAAGTCGCCGATGTGGTGGATCTGGGATTCCCTCAGCACCTGTCGGGCGTCGACCGGTTGCAGCTCGTGCAGAAAGGGTGGGACCGAGGACGCATCGACCAGCCGCTGCACCAGCGGATCGAGAATCATGGCGGACGGGGACGCTCCTCCCACCCCATCCCTGGGGTCCGACGGCATGCAATACACCTTTCGCTGAGCCCACCGGGATCCGGTTCGTCGCTCAACGGTCGAGGAGGACGAACGCCGTGCACCGTGCGCCGGGCCGCCGGCGCCGCGTCCGCTGTTTCGTCTACGTCAGCTGTGCTGCACAAACATGTCGCGCAGTTGGTGGCGGCTGCTGATGCCGAGCTTCGGATAGACATTGTAGAGGTGCGAACCCACGGTACGCGGCGAGAGGAACAGCCGTTCGCCGATCTCCCGATTCGACAGGCCGTACGCGGCCAGCCGTACGATTTGCTGTTGCTGGGCGGTCAAAGCGGCCACCTGGTCCGTCGACGCGGGAGTGTCTGCGACCCCGCTCGCGCGCAGCTCGCCGCGGGCGCACGTGGCGAGATGCCGGGCGCCGAGCCGGGACGCGACCTCCAGGACCGCGGTCAGCTGGGTGCGCGCCTCCAGGGGCCTTCTGCGCCTGCGCAACCAGATCGCGTAGTGCAGACGGGCCTGCGCTCGTTCCAGGGGCCACTTGTCCGCCTCCGGGTTGACCAGGGCCAACCGGAAGTGGTGTTCGGGGTCGGCATCCTCGTCGACGAGGGCCGCCGCGTGGTGCATGAGCAGGGTCATCCGGGTCGTCGGCCGCTCCCCCTGGCGTTGCCGGACATCCTTGAGAACGCGCGCGGCCTCCCGCTGCCGGCCGGTGCGCTGGGCGGCGGCGGCGAGTTCGGCCGTGCAGCGGGGGGAGAGGAAGGAATCGAGGGGGGAGCAGTCGTCCGCGAAGAGGGCCCTTAGGTGCCGGAAGGCGCTGTCGCCGTCCCCCAGGGCCATCGCCGTCAGACCGCGTGCCCGCAGTATCCGGGCATGTGTGGCCCGGTTCTCGTCCAGGCTGGCAGAGCGCCGGTTCAAACCGGTGAACCGCGTGCCCGGTTCGCTCTCGCCGCGCAGGGCGCTCAGGGTCGCCCGCAGGGCTTCGAGGTCCATCTCGGTGCGAGTCCACCGGTGGACCACGGCGTGGGCGAGGCCCTCCTCGATCAGCGTCTCGGCTTCCGTCCACCGTCCGACACTCAGGAGTGTGTCCACCTGGGTTGGAAGGGTCCAGGCGCGCGGGCCCAGGATTCCTTGCGAGCGAAACAGCGCGTCCGCCTGTCGGAATTGCTCCGCGCACAGGTCAGGTTCGTCGGCGTAGTAGGCAACTGAGGCGGTCGCGAGCAGCCGGGTCAGCCGGCCCGGACCATCGGGAGTGCCGGGGCGCGGAATCGTCAGCCCTCGCAGCGCGCCGCCGGCGTGGGCCGCCGGATCGATTCCGGTCGATACGAGCGCCTCCAGGGACGCGAGGACGTCGGGCTGGGCGAGCTCGGGGAAGGCACGGCCCGCCTGCCCGGACCGGTCCTTCTCCGTCCGTGCGGCCCGAGCCGCCTGGTCGAGCAGGAGAGGCAGCTGCAGCCGGTGTTCGGGGAGGCCGGACCGACAAGCGATCCCCGTGGCGACCACCGCCACCATGAAAGCGGTTGTGGCGTCGGCCGGTGGCGTGTGCCGCGCCACCCCGAGCAGGAGATCGAATGCCTCCTGGTGGAACGACAGCAGTGACAGTGCCCCACTCATGGCACAGGCTGCGACACACATCAGTTCCGGATCGCGGTTCACCCGGGTGAACCGTACGTACAGGTCGCACACCCATTCCGGGTCCCCGGCATCGCTCGCGGCGGTCAGTGCCTTGGCGAGACGGCGGGCCCGGTCGTGGTCGAGCGGACTCAGCCGCGCTGCCATCTCCAGTGCCTCGGCCACGGCGAAGCACTCCCCCGACTGCTCGGCGTGGCTTGCGCCTTCCTCCAGAGCCGCGGCCACGGACTCGTCCGGCCCGATGGCCGCTGCCGCCAGATGCCGCGCGCGGTGCAGTAGGTGGTGACCGTTCGTTGCCGCCAGATCCCGGTGGGCCCGCTGCCGGAGCTTCGCGGCCTGCCACTGGAATGCCGCCGTGCGTATCAACGGGTTGCGGAACGCGAGACGGTTGTCGGTGATGGTGATGAGGTCGGCTTCCTCCGCCGGGGCCCACACCCTGAGATCATGGGTGCCCAGGGCGGCCATGACGGTCGCGAGCTCCTCCTGCCGCGAAGCGGCGGCGTACAACAGTGCGCGCTGTGTGCTTTCCGGCAGCTCCCTCAGCCGTGCCGCGAACATCTGCTGGATTCGCGCGGCCCCCAGCGGTTCCGTACCCGTCGGTGAAGGCCCGGTCCGGCTGCCCGCAGCGGCCCGGCTGAGCTCGATGATCGCCAGCGGATTGCCCTCCGCTCGCCGGAACAGTTCCAGCCTGGCCCGTCCGGTGGGCGCGCCGGGCTGCGCGTCCAGAAGCCGAGCCGCCGCGCCCCGGGACAGCGGCCCGAGACACAGGACGGCAAGATCCGCGGGAGCCCAGGGCGGGCGAGCCTCTCCGCGCGCCGTGAACATCACGGTCACGGCCCGGCCGGTCAAGCGTCGCGTCACGAAGAAGAGGACGTCCATGGAGTCGCGGTCGCAGTCCTGGATGTCGTCCACGGCCAGCAGGACCGGGCTGGTCCGCGCGAGATGACCCAGCAACGTCAGGACTGCGGTACGCAGCGCCTTTCCGTCCGGCGGTCCGGACTCCGGTGCGAGTCCGAAGGCGCTACGGAGCGCCAGTCGCTGATGTTCCGGCAGGGCGTCGAGTTCGCCGAGCACCGGGAGGAAGAGCTGGTGCAGAGACGCGTACGCGTGCAGCGCCTCCGAACCCCAGCCGTGCGCCGACAGGACCCGGGTCCGGCGTTCCCCAGCCTTCTCCTCGGCGAACCGGAGCAACTGGGTCTTGCCGGTGCCCGCTTCACCCAGCACGAGCAGGGCGTGTGGCGCGCCACCGTGCGCGTCGAGGGAGTGCAGAACCCGGTCCAGCTCCGCCTCGCGGCCGATTGGTGACGTACCCCTCGATCCTGTGTTGTCCGGGTTGGCGTCGGCTCCCCCATCGGCGGCCACTGCACCCCTCACTTCGAATCTCCCCTTTCCACCGCGCTCAGCCACACCCGGCCGAGGCCGCCACAGGGCGGACACGAGCCGCCGCACGCGGGGCGGCGGCGCGCGGATGAGCGTCCGCGCGAACGGCCCCCGGATGTCCCCTGCGGGAGCGCTTCCGCGTCCTGCCCGGGTGTTCGGAGGCTGTCAGGGACGCGGGCAGGCGCGCTTCTGTCACATGACCAGTCATGCGCACCCGCCCGTGGAACCCTCCGCCGGACGCTCCACGCGACGGACCTGGCAAGATTCCCGTCAGAGCGACGAGTGTGTGCGTCGCTCCACGCCACTTGGGTGGGTGATTGGCAGGGACGGAGAAGACGGCATGGACCTCGGCGCCAAGACGGCACCCGGGCTGGAGATCCTGGGCAGGGATCGTGAGCTGTCGCGGATCACTCAGCTGGTCGACGCTGCGGCCGGAAGTGGCCCGAAGGTACTGGTGCTGATCGGCGAACCGGGGGCGGGCAAGAGCACCCTGGTGGACTGGGCGGCTTCGCATGCCGAGGCCCGCGGTCGGCTGGTGCTCCGGGTACGGGGCTGCGAGGGCGAGAAGGATCTCGGCTTCGCGGGGGTGCATCAGCTGCTGCGTCCCCTCCCCGGCGGTGTCGAGCGGCTGCCGTCGCGGCAGCGCGAGGCCCTGAGCCACGTGTTCGGCATGGACGAGACCGAAACCTCAAAGGCGCTCGACCCGATGCTGACCCGGCTCGGCGTGCTGAACCTGCTTTCGGACGCGGCGGCGGAACGCCCGTTGCTGATCGTCGTCGACGACGCCCAGTGGCTGGACATCGGCTCGCTGGACGTGCTCGCGTTCGTCGCCCGGCGTCTTGAGGGCGAACCCGCCGCCCTGCTGCTCGCCGCACGCGACGAAGCGGTACCGGAACGTTTCGACCGCGACTTCCCCCACCTGACGGCCGGCCCCCTGGATCGAGCCGCCGCGGTGCTCCTGCTGGACGCACAGCCGCACCCGCCCCGAGGCAGGGTCCGGTCCCAGATCCTCCAGCAGGCAGCCGGGAACCCGCTGGCCCTCATCGAGCTCACGCGCGCCTTCGCCAGGGATCCGAGCCGTCGTGACAGGGGGGCGATCGATTCTCTTCCTCTCACCGCCCGGCTGGAGCACATATTCGCCGCCGAACTCCCCACCCTGCCGGAGGCGACGCGGCGGGCCCTGCTCCTGGCGGCGGCCGCCGACACCGCTCAGCTCTCGAACGTGCTCCACTCGGTCCCGGGCCTGGGCGTGGGCGAGCCACAGGTATGGCTGCCCGCCGAGCAGACGGGACTGGTACGCATCGAAGGCGGCCAGGTGCGCCTGCGCCATCCGCTCGTACGTTCCGCGATCTACCAGGCCGCCACCTTCTCCGAGCGCTGCGAGGCCCACCTGGTGCTCGCTGCCGCCCTCTCGCACGAACCCGATCGCCGCGCCTGGCATCTCGCCGCAGCGGCAATCGGCCCGGATGCCCAGGTCGCCGACGCCCTGGCGGAGAGCGCGGAACGCTCGCGGCACCGGGGCGGATACGCGGCCGCCGCCGCCGCGCTGGAACGCGCCGCGGAACTCACCCCAGAGCTGGAACAACGCGCCCGCCGCCTGCTGGCCGCGGCCAAGTTGGCCATGTTCGCAGGGCATCCGCAGTGGGTGAACGAGATAGCGGCCGGACTCGACGCACTGACAGACGACGCGCAACTCCTCGCCGATGCATCCCTTCTCTCGGGATGGTCCCTGGCCGTCACCTTCCGGTACGAAGACTCCCTGGCCTACCTGCTGCCCGTGGCCGAAGCCATGGCCACCCAGGAACCTGTCCTCGCTCTGGACGCGCTGGGAACGGCAGCGACTCCGGCGTACCGGTCCGGCGACCCCTTCTACCGGACCGAACTCCAGCGGCTGAACGACCTCATCGTGGAGGAACCGCACAAGGTCGACCGCGTCTGGGCACGAGCGTCGGGCGCCCCCTTCACGGACCGCGACCGGACGATCAAGCTCTTCGATCACGGGGTGGAGAACCTGCCGAACGGCTCGTTGTCCGACCTCGTGATGCTCGGCGGTTCGGCCTGGGTACTGGACGAGACCGACCAGGCCGTACGCCTGCTCGGCCAGGCCATGGACCATCTGCGACGGGCCGCGACGGCCGGCTCCAATGCCACTGTCGCGTTCTCACTCGCCAACGCACTGTTCGAGAGCGGCGCCTGGACGGCGGCCCAGTCCACTGCCGAGGACGCGTTCTGGATGGCGACGGAAGCGGGCGCGGAGTACATGACCGTGGGGTCGCCCCTCCTCCAGGCCACGCTGCGCGCCGCTCGCGGAGACCACGTGGGCGCGCGTACGCAGGCGGGCAATGCGGTACGCACCATCGACCTCCGCAAGTCCCCCAGCCTGTACGTTTCCCACCGGCGCGCGCTCAGCATGGCGGCCCTCGCGGAGGGCGACCACCGGACGGCGTACGAGCAGCTCCGCCATACCTTCACCCGGGACTTCCATCCTGCACCCGTGCACTACCACGCGTCCCTCTACTGCCTTGCGGATCTCGCCGCCGCCGCCGTCCGCGCCGGGCAGGCCGACGACGCCCGCACCGTGCTCCACGCAGCTGAAGGCACCCTGGGCAAGTTCCGCTCCGTACGCCTGGACGCGATCGTGCACCGCGCCTGGGCCCTGCTGACCGACTCCGACGACGCGGAACTCCGCTTCCGCGCGGCACTCGCCGATCCGGCCGGCGCCCAATGGCCCTTTGAACACGCTCTGGTACACCTGGACTTCGGCGAGTGGCTGCGGCGTCACCGGCGCAGCGCCGAGGCACGCCCTCTGCTCGGCACCGCGCTCGAGTTCTTCGAACGGCTCGACGCGCGCCCCTGGATCGAGCGCACCGCCGCTGAACTCCGAGCAGCGGGCGTGGCCGTGGCTTCCTCAGCGGCCCCAGGTGCCGTGGCCGACCTGACACCGCAAGAGCTGCAGATCGCCCACCTTGCCGCGGAGGGCCTCACCAACCGGGACATCGGCGCCCGGCTCTATCTGTCCCCCCGCACCATCGGCTTCCACCTGCACAAAATCTTCCCCAAGCTCGGTATCACCGGCCGTACCCAACTGCGCGACGTGCTCGGCCACCTTCAGCGCTCGGACTGATCCCCGCGTGCGGGCCGGCCAGAACTCACGCCCACAGGGGCCGTCCGGCCGACGCGCCGACGGCTATCCTCACGAGCGAGTTCCGTGTGCACTTCAGTGGGGTGCGGCACCGCACCCGCTCGTGATCGTGTTACGAGCTCTCAGGCGTCACTGGCCTGAGAGGATTCCACGGGAATGAAGCGCTGCCGCAATTCGCCGATTCCCGTTATCGAGCTGACAAGTTCGTCGCCGGCGCTCAGCCAGCGAGGGGGGATACGCCAGCCGCCAGCACTTCAGGGTGGCCAGCGTGAGCCCGGTTCGCTCGGCTATCCGGCTGGGCGCCCGATGCCTTGCCGCCTCCGCTCGCGGCGAGCTGCGCGCGAGCAGGGGCGCCCACGCTCCCGCGTCGGCGGACCGGTTGGCCGACTTGACCGCCCAGTCTCCTTCGACGCTGGGCGATGAACCAGAGCCCAGAGTGCCGAGTGGAAGGTGTACCTGATGGAGTGGGACTCTGTGGAGGACAGGGGAGGGGAGTATCCGTCCTCCGTGGTTCTCGATCCGCTGGTGCAACGGCTCGTCGCCGATTCCTCGGCCCCGCCATCCGGCGTGGAAGTGACCGCGGCTCGTTTCCTGGGCACGGTCCACGACTTCGTGTCCCTGGCGGCATTGCGCGACAGCCCGCCGACGCGGGCGGCCTTACGGCAGGGCGGTGCATTCCTGCGCAGGTGGCTGAACCGAGAGGCGGCCAGGGCCGCCGGGTGGAGAGCGCAGACCAGTCGGCCGACTGATGCGTCCGTCCCCTGCGCAACGGCACGCTTGCAGCATGTCAGCGATCTTTGGTTCCTTCACGCAGAACGGCGGCCCCGGCCTCGACTCCAGAGCGAAGCAACGCGGTGAGGTGCTGTCCACGAGTTCTGCGCTGATGTCAGGCGCAGCGCAAAGGACGGCGCCGCGAAGGCCCGCGCCCAGCACGGAAACCAGCCGCCGGAGTACCGGACCGCACGGGCATCGTCGAAAGGTGACCGGCGCGGACGCTCTCGGCTCTCTGCGGACCTCCGTCCTGTGTTCCAACGAGGAATGCGCCCCCGTTCTGCCCTGGCTCTCGGACGCCGGCTATGAGGAAGTCCTGTACGTCGCCCTGCATGTCCACGGTTCTGTATCGGTCCCCCAAGACGGAAGCGAGGTCTTCCTGGAACCGGGCGACATGGTCTTGTGCGATGCGGGTCTGCGTGACTCCCCACGCTTCGGCGACCAGTTCCGGATGACGGTCTTCCGTGTGCCGCGACGCCGCTTGGAGATCGCCGAGTCCGATCTGCGCCGGGTCATGGGGGTGCCCCTGCGCTGCGGAACTGGTGTGGGGGCACTGGTGTCGAACTTCCTGTCCTCGCTCGCCTCCGAGACGGCTTTCCACCAGTCGCACATCGGTGACCGGCTCGCCCGTAACGCCGTGGATCTCCTCGCCGCACTCGTGACAGGGTTCGTCGAAAGGGAGCAGGCCGACGCCTCAGGCGTCGGTGCGCAGACGCTGTCACGTATCCGGACCTTCATCGAACTGCATCTGACTGATCCGGACCTGTCGCCGGAGTCGATCGCGCGAGCCCACCACGTTTCCGTCCGCTATCTGCACAAGCTCTTCCAGAGCGAGGGCACGACAGTGAGTCAGTTGATACGCCTGCGCCGGCTCGAGGCATGCCGGTACGAACTCGGCCGGTCACCGCGTCGGAGGCTCGCCGTGGCCGCCGTAGCGCACCGTTGGGGTTTCGCCAGCGCATCACACTTCAGCCGGGTCTTCCGGGCCGCCTACGGCATGTCGCCCAGCGAGTGGCGGGCTTCGGCGTGGGCTGACTCGGACGTGCCCGTTCATGACCGTTCCCTCGGAGGGCATCTACGCCCCGGGGTCGTCATCGCGTCGCCCGTCTCGGGCACCACGGGTCCCACCGCGGCGTCGAAGGCATGGGGCACCTCCGGCGCGGTGCCCTCGACGAGCAGTCGGCGGGCCCTCTCCTCGTGACGAGGGTCGGGGGTCGTGAACCGGCTGTGATGCTGGCCGAGATGCTCCGAGCAGCTGGTTCTCGACAAATCGGCTCGGATCGCTGCCGTCCTGGTAGAGGCCCCGAGTGAGGGCGCCCGTGCGCCGGCGTGAACGGGCCACCTGGTCGATGCAGTCGATGAAGGCGGCCCTGTTTGCTCTCGCGCCTGACGCTCCGTCATTCCCGACGCTCCGATCTCCGGATCAGTGAAGGCGACGCGGGGCAGCGCCCGGTAGTCGACATCGGGACCGGACGGTCCGAGTATGTCCCGAACGGAGACTTCCGCCTGGTACATCGAGACGTGGGTGAAGGCGCCTGTTCGGAGAGGACTCCGAAGTCCTCACCGTCGAGTACAAGATCAACCTCCTCGCGCCCGCCGCCGGCGACCACCTCGAAACGATCGGCACCGTCCTCAAACCCGGACGCACCCTGACCGTCTGCCAGCTGGAGGTCAACGGTGTCCAGGCCGACGGTGCCCGCAAGCTCGTAGCCAACGGTCAGCAGACCCTGATCCGCATGAACAGGCCCGCCGCATGAGCCCCCAGCCGTTCCTGGGCCGCTCAGGGAGACGCCGCCGTTCCGTCCCGCGCTGCGGGAACGACCCGGCGCCAGGGCATCTTGTACGCGCCGCCGCAGATCTGGCAGCGGGCACCCCTTCGCCGTCGACGAGGAGAAGCGGGTCGTCGTCAGCGGGTGCCGGCCTCGGCGCGGGAGTAGAACGCGGCGAGTTCGTGGGGGTTCTTGGTGTAGACGTCGATCTTGCGCACCGTGCCATCCTCGACCTGGTGGATTTCGACCATGGTCAGGGGAAACTCCTCGCCTGTGGTGTGGGCCGTCAGCGTTCCGGTGAGGGTTCCGACCACGCCGGCCGAGCCCTCGAACACCTCGGCATCGGTGATCGCGACGTTGGCGTGGCTCATCATCGTGCCCAGGATCGACTGCACGAACACCTCGCGGCCCCGGTGCACGCCGCCGTAGGGAAGCTGGTTCGGCTCGTCGACGATCACGTCGGCGTCGAGCTTGGCCAGGACACCCGGCACGTCCTTTGCTCAGCGCGTCATACAGCCCTCGCACGACATCCGCAGGGCTCTCCGCCACTGTCGTGTTCTCGTTGCTCATCGTGTGTGCCCTTCAGTCTTGTTCCGGTGCTCAAGCCCGCATGCGGAACTCGGTCCTGGAAAGGCCGGCCGGGGCGCGTGCGTCCTCGCACCGGTCGGGCCCCGCGGTATCGGGGCAAGCACCATGCAACGGGAGACGGCCGTCGCGGAGGAGTCTCTGTTGCGAGGGGTACTGGCAGGGCCCCCCACCCGTCGCGCGGTCTGCCTACCCTGTGCTCATGGACAACCGGGAAGCAGTCAGCGCATTCCTCCGCTCCCGACGCGCAAGGATCACGCCCGAGCAGGCGGGTCTGCCGGCGTACGGCCAGCGGCGGGTGCCCGGACTGCGCCGGGGAGAGGTCGCGACGCTCGCCGGGGTGAGCGTCGAGTACTACACGCGCCTGGAGCGCGGAAACCTCAAAGGCGTCTCCGACAGCGTGCTGGACGCCCTCGCCCACGCCCTGCGGCTCGACGACACCGAGCGCATGTACCTGTACGACCTGGCCCGCGCCGCGGGACCCGCACCCGGTGCGCGGACCCGGCAGCGGGCGCTTCGGCCGACGGTGCGGCCGAGCGTGGCGCGGATTGTCGAAGGCATGCCGGAGCTGCCGGCGTACGTGATGAACAACCGCCTCGACACGCTGGCCGCCAACCCGCTGGGCCGGGCCCTGTACTCGGAGATGTACGCCGATGCGGCCTGCGGAGCGAACGTCGCCCGGTTCGCGTTCCTCAACCCCGCAGCCAGGCGCTTCTACACCGACTGGGAGCGCATGGCACGCTTCGCCGTGGGCGCGCTACGCATCGAGGCGGGCAAAAACCCCCACGACCGGGCACTGACGAACCTTATCGGTGAACTCTCCACCCGCAGCGACGCCTTCCGCGTCCTGTGGGGATCTCACGACGTGCATGTCTTCCGCGAGAGCACCAAACGCCTCAACCATCCGCTCGTCGGCGCCCTGGAACTCGACCAAGAGACCATGAGCCTGCCGGACGAAAGCGGCCTGAGCGTGGTCGTCTACAGCGCGCCCCCCAAAACCGCAGCCGAGGACGCCCTCATGCTGCTCGCCAGTTGGTCCGCCACAACCGGACGGGGGCAGGACGCGGAATCCACAAGCAAGCCGTCGACCCGGCAGCCTTGACAGGCGTTGGCTGTGGATGTGTGCGGTTTCCGGTGCCGGGCGGTTTTCAGGAGAGTGGCCAGTTGTGTAGCGCGGCGTTTGCCATCGTCTGGAGTTCTGCGCCGCTAACGCCGCTCGCGGCTTGCACAGCGATGCCGAAGGCCAGGGTGGTGACGTAGCGAGCCAGGAGCGCTGGATCTGCCTGCGGAGGCAGGTCGCCTTCGTCGATGGCTTGCTGGAACCGCTGCCGTAGGCGGGAGCATCCGTTGTTCCGCCAGGCGGCGAGGAGGTCCCGGACTGCCTGTCCGGAGTCGCTGGTGGCCAGGGCGCTCTGCACGCCCATACAACCGTGGGGGCGGGCCGGGCCTGTGGTGGTCCGGATGGTGCCGGTCAAAATCGCGGTGGCGGTGGCCAGGGCGGTCGGTTCCTCCAGGGCGCGGTCCAGGTACGCGCTGGGGCCTTCGGTGTAGCGCTCCAATGCCTTGCGGAACAAGTTCTCTTTGTTGCCGAAGGCCGCGTACATGCTGGTGGTGGAGATACCCATCGCTTCCGTGAGGGTGGCCAGGCTGGCGCCCTCGTAGCCGTGTTCCCAGAAGACCAGCATGGCGTGCTCAAGAGCCTCGTCGGCGTCGAACCCCCGTGGCCGGCCGACGGAGCGGTTCTGTTTGGTGCCCACGCTCCACAGACTACCATTTCCGTATCGATCGATGCGGAAGTGGTACGTTCGATTTCCGCATCGATCGATGCGGAAATGCTTGGGGAGGGTACTGCTGTGGGACTGCTGGAAGGAAAGACCGCTCTCGTCACCGGGGGCAGCACTGGTATCGGCCTGGCCAGCGCTGTGAGGCTGGCGGCCGAGGGAGCGCATGTGTTCATCACCGGCCGGCGCAAGACGGAACTCGACGCGGCCGTCGAAACGATCGGCTCGGCGACCGCCGTGGTCGGCGACATCGCAGACCTGGCCGATCTGGACCGGCTCTACGAGGCGGTCCGGGACCGTGGACAGGGACTGGACGTCCTGTTCGCGAACGCCTCCGCCGCCGCGTTCGTACCGCTGGAGCAGATCACCGAGGAACACTTCGACACCCTCTTCGGGATCAACGTCCGAGGCACGCTGTTCACCGTCCAGAAGGCGCTTCCTCTGCTCAACGACGGCGCCTCGGTGATCCTGAACGGTTCGACCAACGTGGACGTCGGCGCAGAGGCGTTCGGCGTGTACGCGGCCTCCAAGGCCGCCACCCGGTCCTTCGCCCGGACCTGGGCCAATGAACTCAAGGGCCGAGGCGTCCGGGTCAACGCCGTCACGCCCGGCCCGACCGACACTCCCGGCCTGTCGGGACTCGTTCCCGGTCCCGAGCAGGCCGGCCTACGGCAGCACCTGGCGGCGCAAGTTCCGCTGGGCCGGCTCGGGCGCCCGGAGGAGATCGCCGCGGCCGTGGCCTTCCTCGCTTCCGAGCAGAGCAGCTTCATCACCGGTTCGAGCTTGTACGTCGACGGCGGCATGAACCAGATCTGATCTCGACGACGGCGGCGCCCGGCCGGGCCGAGCCTGTTCCGGCATGCACGTCACAAGGCCCCGGCCCGGCCGCACGGGCACCCTGATTCCGGTCGTCAGAGCGGCGGCCGGAAGAGTCCGGCACGGCCGTCGGTCAGAGCGTCTCAGCATCCTGGCCAACGCCCTCCAGCGTGCAGCCGGAAGGCGGAGCCCCACCCGGCCGTCCACGGACGTCGAGCAACGCCACGCCGCCCCCACGGCACAGCCTCCCCACCGCACACAGGGACGAGAGACCATGACAGTGATCGGCATCATCGGCGCGGGCGAAGTCGGCAGCCAGATCGCCCGTGCGGCGATCGTGAACGGCTACGACGTCGTCATCGCCAATTCACGGGGCCCCGAGACCTTGAAGGACCTCATCGACGAGCTCGGTCCGTCAGCGCGCGCCGCGACCGCCGCCGGCGCCGCCGCCGCCGGGGAGTTCGCTGTCGTGGCGGTTCCCCTCAAGGTGATCAACGACATGCCCGTACACCAACTGACGGGCAAGACCGTGCTGGACACGAACAACTACATGATCTGGCGCGACGGCCATATCCCGGCCATCGACTCGGGAGAGAAGACCGTGCACGAGCTCCGCCAGGAGCAGCTGCCGCAATCCAAGGTCGTCAAGGCTTTCACCCATATCCAAGCCCCCCGCATTACCACAGCGGGCAGAACGGCAGGCACCCCCAGCCGGCTTGCGCTGTCGGCCTCCAGCGACTATCCCGAAGCCGTGGAGCTCGTGACCCGCCTGTACGACCAGTTCGGGTTCGACACCGTCGACAACAGCCCCCTCAGCGAGTCATGGCGCAGCGGTCCCGGCCAACCCGCGTGGCTCGCACACGAGCACCAGACCCGCGACGAACTCATCGCCAACCTCGCCAAAGCACGACGAACCGTCTGAGCCGAGCCTCACCTGTAAGAGAGGCGGGCCAGGCCAGTGTCCGGGCACACGTCGCACGGGCTGACGACCTCCCCCGGGCCGGGCCGGCGATGGGTGACGAACACCGGGCCGCGGGTACGGCCGCGCAACAGGCGGGGCAGGAGCCGGGCGGTGCCCGGGTCCCAGTAGATGGTGTCCAGCACGAAGTCTGCGCGGACCTGCCCGCGGCGGCGGGCCATGCTCGGGGCGCCCTTCGCCTTCACGGGCAGCGGCGGGCGGCGAGGTCCAGGTCCTCGATGTTCACGCCGAGGATCTCCTCCGCGCGGGCGGCGGTCTCGTAGAGCATCCGCCACAGCGTCTTCTGTCGGGCGATGAGCCGGTCCACGGCCATCTTCGAGCGGGCCGGGGTCTCGGAGTCCGGCCCGCCAGCCGCTTCGTCCAGGCCGGGACCGCCGGGCCGTCGTAACCGTATTCCTTGCACCCAGCCCAGCCACGACAGAACCGCAGCCCGGCGGGCGTTCCTCGCGTTGAGCGCCGCGGCGCCCCACATCAGCTCCAGGGCCTCGCCGATCTCGTCGTCCGTGACCGACCCGAGCGGGCGATCCTCTCCGATCCGCTTGGCGGTCTTGCCGACTCCGGTCGCAGAGCTGCGGACCGTGTTCGGGTTGCGAAGCGAGTCGAGGAAGGAGTCCGCCGCCGCGCGGACGGTCAACGCCTTCCCGGCCGGCAGTTGCACGACGTTGAGCACCGCTTCCCCCCTTGCCACGGATAGCCGCGGGTCCGGCCGCCGATGCTCCGTCAGGCGCCCACCACGGCCGACCGATCCTCAGCGCACGATCTGACATGGATGTTCCTCAACCCCTCCGTCCCTATGCACGCAGGACGGCTGGAGCCTCAGCTCGATTTGGAGCGCTGCACTAATTTGGCACGGCGCTCCAAATGTTTCATAGTGGAGGCATGGCAACGAGAACCCCCCGGCCTCAGCGGCGTAACCAGGTGCTCTCCCGGGAGCAGATCATCGAGACTGCGATGGAACTGCTCGATGCGGGCGGCGAGGGCGCGCTGACCACTCGTGCGCTGACCGAGCGGCTGTCGACCGGGTCCGGGGCGGTCTACTACAGGGTGGGCAACCGAGAGGAGCTGCTGGACACGGTCACGGAAACGGTCGTCACGGCAGCCCTAGCAGCAGAGCCCGTACAGGCCATGGCCACACCCGAGGACGAGATCCGCACCGTCGCGCTGGCCCTGTTCGACGCGATCGCCGAGCACCAGTGGCTCGCGACTCGGCTGACCCTGCAGCTCGTCCGGAAGCCGTTCGGTCCGGTGACGGTGGGGATCTTCGAGAGGATCGGCCGACAGGTGGGCGCGCTGGGGGTGCCGCAGGCTTCCTGGTTCGACGCCGCCTCGACGCTCGTGCACTACATCCTCGGGGCCGTCAGTCAGAACGCCCGGATCGACGGTGACACCCCGGCCGTCGAACCCGACCGCGCCGAGTTCCTCGATGCGACGGCGGCGGCCTGGCAGGGGTTGGATCCCGAGGACTACCCGTTCATGCACGCCATCGTCGGCCAGATCAACGAGCACGACGACCGTGAGCAGTTCCTCACCGGTATCGGCGTTGTCCTCGACGGCCTCACCCGGCTCGCTTGACCCGTCCGGTCAGGCCGGGTTCTCCCCAGCGTGCGTTTTTTCAGAAGGGAATCTCTCATGCGTGACGCAGTGATTGCAGGCGGCGGTCCGGTCGGTCTGTTCCTGGCCACTGAGCTCGCCCTGGGCGGCTGTTCCGTCCTGATCCTGGAGCGGGACGAGGAGGTCACCTCGCAGTGGAAGGCGCTCCCGCTGGGAATGCGCGGCCTGAGCGCCGGGTCTGCCGAGGTGCTGTACCGCCGCGGCCTGCTCCAAGCGGTGATCGACGCTTCTGGCGCCGATACGGCGAAGGTCGGCGCTGCTCCCGACGCAGTCGAGGCGCCAGGCCCCCGCGACGTGAGCCACTTCGCGGGCATGGGTTTGGACGCGGCCGACATCGACGTGTCCGCTCTCCCGTACCGGCTGCCCAGCCCGGCGATGGAGGGCTTAATGACCAGCCTCGAAGCGGTCAGCTCGGTCATGACCCAGCGCGCCACCGCTCTCGGCGTGGACATCCTCCGTGGCGCACCCGTCACGGCCGTCACGCACGACGGCGAGTCCGTCACCGTCACAGCCGGCGGACAGGAGTACCAGGCGCGCTACCTGGTGGGGTGCGACGGTGGGCGCAGCTCGGTGCGCGACCTCGCGGACTTCGACTTCGCCGGCACGGAGCCGTTGTTCACCGGCTATGTCGCCAAGGTCACCTTCGCCGACCCCGGGCAGCTCTCGCTCGGCTTCAACCTGACGCCGAACGGCATGTACCTGCGCACGCCCTTCGAGGGGCACCTGGGCATGATGGACTTCGACGGCGGCTCGTTCGACCGCTCCAAGCCGCTGACCCGTGAGCACCTCCAGGAGGTTCTGCGCCGCATCACGGGGACCGACGTGACGCTGAACGATGTGCATCTGGCATCGAGCTTCACGGACCGTGCGATGCAGGTGACGACCTACCGCAAGGGACGCGTGCTGCTCGCCGGGGATGCCGCGCACATTCACTCCCCCCTCGGCGGCCAAGGGCTCAACCTCGGCATCGGTGATGCCGTCAACCTCGGCTGGAAGCTCGCGGCGACCGTGCAGGGCATCGCGCCCGAGGGCCTGCTCGACACCTACACCAGCGAGCGCCACGCCGTTGGCGCCGCGGTGCTCGACTGGTCGCGCGCCCAGGTGGCGACCATGAAGCCGGGCCCCAACGCCCCCGCGCTGCGGCAGCTGGTCCACGAGCTGCTGAGCACCCCTGACGGAGCGACCTTCGCCTATCGCAGGACGACAGGGCTGTTCAACCGCTACGACCTGGGCAGCGCGCACCCACTCGTCGGTAGCACCGCCCCCGACTTCCGCTTCGAGGACGGCGCCCGCCTCGGCGAACTGTTGTGCCAGGGCCAGGGCGTCCTGCTCAACTTCCGCGCCGATCACGCGCTGCAGCGTGCGGCCACGAACTGGGAGGACCGCATCCGGTACGCGGCCGGCCCGGCGCGCAACGACCTTGGGTTCAGTGCCGTGCTCGTACGCCCCGACGGCGTCGTGGCCTGGGCGAGTGGAGAGGCCCTGGACCTCGACACGTTCGAGCAGGCAGCCGCCCGCTGGTTCGGCAGCCCGCAGAACTAGGGCGTGTTTGCAGCCCCCCAGCCGCCCGGAGCGGCAGGACCAGTCGAAGGGTGCTCGTGAGTCACCCGACGCGGGCAGTGACACACAACCCGTCCCAGAGCCCACAGAGGTTCTGGCACGCGCAGCTTCGATCGCCATCGGACGGTCACCAACACCCAGTAGCCCACGCGCTTGGCCGAGACACTCCGCAATCTCGACGCAAGCTGGCAGAGCCGACGGCTCGGGTCGTCTGGTAGATGTCGTAGGTACCGCCGTCGCTGGTCACCGTTCCCTTGTAGGTGCCCGTGGGCCGGTAAGTGCCCCAGTTGTCGACGATGTAGTACTCGTCGAGGGGGTTCGTGCTCCACCCGTAGAGCGCCAGATACGCGTTGCCGGAGGGGTTGAAGCTGCCGGAGTAGGTGACGCTCTTGCGGCCATCGGTGATCCACCCCTTGCCGCCGACCCAGTTGCCGGTGTTGCTCCATGAGGAGCTGTAGCTGCCGCCGGAACTCAGGGTCATGGAGACCGTGCCCGGTGCGTCAGTCCAGAACGAGTAGTAGTAGCCGTTGTCCGTGCCGGTCTGGTTGGTGGTGATGACCGTGTCGGCGCTGGCGCTGGCGGGCAGGAACAGGGAGACCAGAGCGGCCAGTGCCAGGACGCAGGCGCTCCGGACGAACAGGGTGACGCGCCGGCGTTGTCGGTCCTGGTCGCGGCAGTGGTCATGTGATTCACGTCCGTGCCTCCTCCTTCACGGAATGGTGGTGCGCGAAGTGCGGCGTTCCCTCGGGCAGTTGTGGAGAGGCCGGGAGGGAAGGCCCCGGTGCGTGGCCGGACGTCGCGGGGAGGCGGGTCGGCGTGTGCGGCTGAGTGACCGGGCGGCGGTGGCCCGTCGGTGCACCGGCGGACGGCTCCGCCCGGCCCGGTGCACCGACGGGCCCCTACCGCTGTCTCCGGTCAGCAGGTGGAGTTGGCCTGAGTGAGCAGCCCCATCCGGTAGGGCAGTTGCGAGTAGTCACCGTTGGAGCTCGGGTCGCGTCCCTGGTAGACGTACTGCAGGTGGCAGGGGTCGATGGTCAGCGTCTGATCATTGCCTGAGCGGATCATTTCGCCGTGGCTGATGTCATTGGTCCAGGCGGTGCCGTTGAAGGAGACGTTGGCCTTGCCGGCGAAGGGCGCGCTCTCGGTGGAGGCCAGCGGGGTCCAGGTGCCGGTCAGGCTGGTGGAGGTCCAGGAGCGGAAGTAGCGGCCGTTGGCACCGATGGCTTCGACCAGCAGCAGGTACTGGTTGGTGCCGGACACCTTGTAGACGTTGGAGGCCTCGAAGAGGCTGTACTGGGAGTCGCTCATGACGATGGTGGTGCTGCCGAATCCGTTGGGGAAGTTCGCCAGCGTGGTCTGGGCGCGGTAGAGGTGGCCGTTGTCGTCGCTGAAGAACAGGTAGCAGTTCGCGGAGTCGCAGGTCGTCCAGAAGTCGATCCAGCCCCCGTTGCCCTTGTTCTGCGTCACCACGGAGGGTTCAGAAGAGATGAATGTCTTGGGGGTGGACCAGGAGGTGGGGTTTGTGGGGTCGGTCGTCGTGGAGTAGGTGGGCGGACCGGTCTGGTAGACCATGTACCAGAGGTTCTGCGGGGCGAAGTAGAAGACCTGCGGTGCCGCCCGGTAGCCGGTGCCGATGGCGGAGGAGTCCAGGTAGTACTGGGTCGCCGACGAGGCGTTCGCCCACTTGTCGAAGCTGAAGTACTCCAGGTTCCAGCCACCGGACGTGCTCGCCGTGGTGGCGTAGACGTGGTACTTGCCGTTGTACCGGATGACCGAGTAGTCCTTGATCGACGCCAGACTGTGCGACGAGTTCGACTGCGGGCCGGCCAACACCCCGGTCGACACCCACGAGTAGGAGGAGGGCAGTGAGGTCGAAACCGTTGCGACCTTCACCAGCTGCCACTGCTGGCCGGTCCCGTCATAGTCGGTGTACTGGTCGACGGCCGCCCCGTCGGACGTGGAGGCGCCTGCTACCTCGACCGCCTTGGCGCTGTTGCGGTTGATCAGGCGTACGTACCCGCCGGCGGAGTCCGCCAGGCTGAACTGCTGGTTGGTCGCGTTCGCATCGTCCCACTGCTGGATCCGGGCCCCGTTGGCCGTCGACTGGGCGGGCACGTCGAGCACCTTGCCGGTGAAACGGGACCGCAGCCGGTAGTAACCGCTTCCGGAGTCGACGAAGCGCCATTGCTGCCAGGCCCCGTCGTTGCGGGTGTACTGCTGGAGCCCCACCCCGTTGTCGGCGTCCCGGTTGGTGACGTCCAGCGCCTTGCCGCTGGTGCGGTTGACCAGGACGTACCAGGCGCTGGTGTCGACCGAGGCTGCTGACGCCGGCGTCGCGGTGAGGGCGAGACACAAGCCGGCGAGCAGCGCCGTCACCGCGATCCCGACCACGCTTCGTCGCCAGCGCCACAGCGCGCCTTCGTGTTTGTTCCTGCCTGTAGCCATGTGTCTTCTCTCCTGAATTCGCGGTTCTGCCGTCTCGCGGCGCGAGGCGGGTGCGGGGAACGTCCCGTCGGGCATTCGCCGTTCGAGCACGTGCGAGTGCGACGGTGCGCAGCGGCGTCCGGATCTCACGCCGCTGTCCGGATCTCACGCCGCTGTCCGGAGCGTGGCGGGCCGGGCGCGTTCGATGAGTGCGAAGACGACGAGGTGGTCAGGGAGTGCTTACTTCGAACCGCGTGACCCGGACCGAGCCGCCGAGTGCCTGAGTGGCGAAGTTGAAGAGGGCGAAGCGGTAGCCCATGAAGAACTGCCAGGCGTTGTTCAGGGTGAACGCGGGCCCGAATGAGGTGAAGTTGGTGCCGTCGGTGCTGTAGGAGAACGTGGCGGTACGGTTCGCACCAGGAGTGATGTCAGCGTTCACGCGGAGCCAGATGCGGCCGCCCGAGACATTGGCGCTCGCCCTCACGGTGCCGGTGCCCGTGGTGTTCCAGCCGGTGTCCATGGTCAGACCGTCGACCATGACCAGGCGAGTGCTCGTGCTGCTGTCACGTATGAGGCCGATGCAGGCGGAGGAGTCCCGCAGCAGCGCCAGGCCTGACCGGTCTCCGTCCCACATCCCCGTGTATTCCAGCAGTGCCGTCGCGGTGGAGGTGGGCCCCTGAATACGGTGAGTGAGGGTGTTGCGGGCCCAGTACAGGTCGCCGGTGACGCTCGCGGTGCTCAGCGTGAGACCGTTGCCCACCGACCACTTGCTGTTGTCGGGGTTGTGGTTCCACTCCCACTTGGGTGCCAGGGATGTTCCGGTGAAGTAGTCGACTCCCGTCATCGGCTCGACCCTGCGGGGCGGAGTGGGAACCACGGGGCTCGTATACGAGCTGGCCCACGCACTGTTGACGAGCTGGACGACAGGCCAGCCGTCGGAGGTCCAGGTGACCGGGGCCAGGACGGGGATGCGGCCACCGGGGTAGGCGTCGACGAACGCCATGTAGTACCAGGCCCCGTTCTGCGTCTGGACGAGGCCGCCCTGGTGGGGAACTCCTCCGCCGGTGACCGGGCCGGGAAGGTCGAGCAGGACCTGCCGGAGCGTGTAGGGCCCGAAGGGTCCGCTCGTCGACTTCAGGATGTACTGGCCGTTGGCGGGGCGGGTGAGGAAGATGTAGTAGTTGCCGTTGATCTTGTAGAAGCGTGAGCCTTCCAGGGTGCCGATGCTCGACGGTGTGCTGAACACCTGCTGGGTACGGACCTGGGTGCGGCCGTCCGCGGAGAGCTGGGCCACGTGGATGGCGGTGTTGCCGTACGCCACGTACAGGGTGTCGTCGGTGTCGACGAGCATCCCCGCGTCGTAGTAGGCGGTGTCGAGCGCGGTCAGCCGGCTCCAGGGTCCTTCGACGGAGGAGGCTGTGTACAGGTAGGTCTTGGCGAAGTCGATCTGGCCCACCCAGTAGAACGTTCTGTTGGACGGGCGGTACGCCAGTGACGACGCCCAGATGCCCCGGACGTATCCGCGGGCGCCGTTGAGGTCGTACTTCGCACCGAAGTCCAGTACGGGCACCGAGTGGCCGGCGATCTCCCAGTCGATCAGGTTGTACGAGCGCAGGATCGGCGCGCCGGGCGAGTAGTGCATGGTCGAAGCCGAGCAGTAGTACGTGTCGCCCACGCGGATGATGTCGATGTCCGCGAAGTCCTGCCAGAGGACGGGGTTGACGTAGGTCGCGGCCAGGTCCGAGGAAGACGTCGCGAGCTGTGCGGCGGACGCCTGTCCGGCCGTAGCGACGGGCAGGACGCTTCCCGCCAGCAGACCGGTGCCCGTCGCGAGTACGGCACGACGGTTCACAGAATGACGCGTCCATGACATGTCGATACTCCTTGCGACATCCCGGGCCGGACGGAAACGAGGGCCCCGAGGGCTGCGTGTTCGATGTTTCGAACGCGTAACGGCAGTTCGGACGACAAGGATGGTGTGTGACACCTGGAGCCCGTCAACCCCCCTGCATCATTCGATCAGTGTGTCGAAATGTTTCGCTCGCAGGGTGATGGTTGAAATATCGCCCCGCCGTTCGGTCAGCTCCTGGGAAGCTTCATCCACCCTGCAGGTGAGGCGCATACAGGACGGCGTCCGACAATCGTTGCCCGTAACGAACGGCGCACTGCTCTTGCCATGGAACAGTTGGCTGCTGCGTCACCGCTCGAGCCGACTGCTGTGGATTCACAGCGACTCATTCGATCGGTTCAACGATCGTTTCGAGCTTGGCCGGTCTTGGTGGCCTTCACTTGTCGTGGTTCGGCGGGGACGTCAGATCGCCCACTACGGTCGTCCGCTGCCGAAGGCGGCCGCGCACCACCTTTCGCGGGAGGACCGCTTCGGCGGACGCTGCCGCGCCCTGGTCCGTGCGGGACGCAGCGTCCCGCACGGAGATGAAGCCCGTCGCCGACGAACAGGAACGGCCGACGGTGAACACCAGGCCGCACGGCGCCACTTCATCCAGGTCCTGCGCCTCGCCCACGCAGACGACGGCCTCCGGGCCGGAGCCAGGGCGGCCCCGGCGTTCGGGTGATCGTGAGACCGGACCTCAATCAGGCCGTCCGGTCCGGGCGATCTCGTGATCAGCTGGACCCTGTGATCAGCACGCTGTGGTCGGGCCCTGAACTGCCGCTGGATGGCGCCGGCCGTGTCGACGGTGCCCGGCCGAGGCAGCAGCTGGGTGACATCGTTGCGGTGCCGCCCGGCAGCAGGACCGCGAGCCAGGTGCCGTGCCCGTCGGTGATCACGTGGTGCTTAGAGCCGGCCCCGATCGACCGACGACGGGCCCGTGTGCTGCCCCCTCCAACTTCTCGACCTCGGACCACACCGAGGCGACATCGGCCACACGCCGGGCGGGGAGACCTGTGGCCTCCTCCGGAAGAAGCTGCGGAAGCAGATCGGCCGGCTGCGCTCCCAGCACTGCCGCGATGCGCACAAGACGGTACAGCGAGGGCGCCTGTGTCCCACCTTCGATGTTCGTGATCGACCCGCGCGAGAGCCCGGACCGCCTCCCGAGCAGTTCCTGGGTCAGCGCCGCCCGGGTCCTGGCCTCACGGATCAACCGCCCCACGGACGCATTGAACGCCTTTCCTCCACACCGCCCCCAAGCGATGCCAGCCTCACTGACAACCCACTTCCCCAACTCCGGTGCTGCCAGGCTCCATAGCGAACAGACGATCGGTCGCCCCGCGCGCCCGGCCGTGCGGCGTCCCGAAGCAGAACACCGGGAAGTTCCGGCATGCGAGAGCCGACAACGCCATTCACCGACGGTTACGGACGCCCCCACCTCACACTCGACAGCACGCAAACTCGATACACCTGGAAGCTGTCGGCTGCGAGACGGAAGGATGCCGGACCATGAGGGGCCCACACCAGGCTCGATGCCGACCAACTCCTGCCGCTTGCCGAAGTCCACACCTCCGGCGCCCCCAATGGACTCCGAGGAAAGCAAGTCGTACGCGAACGACCTGGACGGTCCCCCGCGACTTGAGCACCGTGTCCACGACCAGCAACCGGTCCAGGGCCGGCAAGGACCCTGGCGAGTGGCAGCTGCCACATGCCGGCTACCACCGCAGGTACGTCACCGACTGAAATCGCCGGTCAAGTTGGCGACCGCCGGGAGATCACGCCCCACGTCGAAGGACGCCCCGCCTTGCCAGCGGCTGCGTCACCCCACGATCAAGATCCGGACCATACGCGGGCCAGAGCCCCTCGACTCGCTCACCTTTGACACATTCACACTGGTCAAACACCTACAGGCGCTGTACCACCAGCAGACGGAGAACCTGCTGGCAGGCTTCGCACGCCCATATGGCAACTGGGCGCGCTGCTCAGTTGGTGCGGCCGGACTTTCCCTCTGCAGTCCCACCGAAGCGACTCACTGGCCGAAGAAGCTCAACCGAACCTGACGGTTGGTGTTGCTCCTGTTTGTGTCCACCAGGCACACCGACTGCCACGTCCCCAACTCCAGCCTCCCGCCCAGCACCGGCAGCGTCGCGTGGGGCGGGACGAGCGCCGGGAGGACGTGGTCGCGGCCGTGGCCGGGGCTGCCGTGGCGGTGCTGCCAACGGTCGTCGGCGGGGAGGAGGGTGTGGAGGGCGGCGAGGAGGTCGTCGTCGCTGCCCGCGCCCGTTTCGATGATCGCGATGCCCGCGGTGGCGTGAGGGACGAAGACGTTCAGGAGGCCGTCACGGCCGCCGGCCGCCTCCCGCAGGAATGCCTCGCAGTCACGGGTGAGGTCGACGACCCGCTCTTCGGAGCCGGAGGCGACGTGCAGGACTCGGGTGGTGAAGGCGTCTGACATACCCCCATCCTCACCCATGGGCCCGATTCCGCAGGCGGCTGGCGCCCGCCCCGCGACCTCGCTCCAGCGCGTCGCGGCCGGACTGCTGCCCGGCACGGTCATCGGTACCGGACGCGCCCTCGTCTCCGGTCTGTTCAGGATCGGCTCAGGATCGGCGAGGACCTCGTGGACGCCCCCCGTCCAGATGCTGCGCATCGTGCCCTTCGCGGGTCTCGTTCCGCTGTTCATCATCTGGTTCGGCATCGACGAGACTCCGAAGGTCGCGATCATCACGCTCGGCGTGACACTCCCGCTCTGCCTCAACGTCCGCGCACTACCAGCTGATCACCTCCCTGAAGCGGGCGGCGCTGAGCCTGAGCGACGTCAAGGTCAAGTACCTCCAGGCGGCGGACGCGCTCGCCACGTTCGCCTCCGGCAAGGTCGACACGTGGGCGGTGTGGGACCCGTACACCTCACAGGTGCTCCAGGCCGAGCAGGGCCGTGTCCTGACGACCTGCGACGACGTCACCAACGGGCTCACCTTTCAGGTGGCGGCGCCCGTCGCGCTAAAAGGGCACCTAGAAGGCCGCCGCCGTCAAGGACTCCTGGAGCGGCTGCGCCGGGCCACGGCGTGGGTCCACGACCACCAGGAGGAGTCGGCCAAGGTCTGGGCGAAGGACACCGGGCTGCCCTGCGAAGTGGCTCCGGCCTCGGTGAATCGCACCAACTCCACCGGGTGGCCGTCGCGGTCGACAAGCCGCTCATCGCCTCCGGGCAGGAGATCGCCGACAGCTCACCGAGCCCTGCATCGAGCTCGCACTCATCCCGCTGAAGGTCGACTTCGCCGGCTTCGTGAACGCGCGGTACAACGACGACCTGCCGGCATGGACGACACGACGGCCCTCGCCTCCACGGGCTCGTGAGCGACGTCACCTCCCCACTCCTCGGGGGAAGATCCACGACCGAACCCCTGTTAGTGGAAGCGTGAACAATACGCGCGAGGTCGAGGTAGTCGTCCTGGGCGCTGGTCAGGCCGGCCTGTCCAGCGCCTACCACCTGCGGCGCACCGGATTCCTCCCGGAGCGCGACTTCGTGGTTCTCGACCACTCCCCCGGCCCGGGCGGCGCCTGGCAGTTCCGGTGGCCCTCGCTGACGTACGGCAAGGTGCACGGGATGCATGCGCTGCCCGGGATGGAGCTGACGGACGCCGATTCCGCGCGGCCCTCCTCCGAGGTGATCACCGAGTACTTCGACCGGTACGAGCGCACCTTCGACCTGCGGGTGCGGCGCCCGGTCGACGTACGGGCCGTGCGCGAGGCCTCCGGTGACCGGCTGCTCGTGGAGACGTCCGACGGTGTGTGGTCGGCTCGCGCGCTGATCAACGCGACCGGCACCTGGGACCGGCCGTTCTGGCCGCGCTACCCCGGCCAGGAGACCTTCCTCGGACGGCAGTTGCACACCGCGCGGTATCCCGGGCCCGAGGAGTTCACCGGGCAGCGGGTGGTCGTCGTGGGCGGCGGGGCGTCCGGTACCCAGCACCTGCTGGAGATCGCCCCGTACGCGGCCGCGACCACCTGGGTCACCCGGCGGCCGCCCGTCTTCCGTGAGGGCCCCTTCGACGAGGACGCGGGCCGGGCCGCCGTGGCGCTGGTGGAGGAGCGGGTGCGGCAGGGGTTGCCGCCGAGGAGTGTCGTCTCCGTCACCGGCCTGCCCCTCAACGACGCGATCAGGCAGGGGCTGGCGGACGGCGTCCTGGACCGGTTGCCGATGTTCGACCGGATCACCCCGGACGGGGTGGAGTGGAAGGACGGGCGGCGCGTGACCGCCGACGTCATCCTGTGGGCGACCGGCTTCCGGCCCGCCGTCGACCATCTGGCACCACTGCGGCTGCGCGAGCCGGGCGGCGGGATCCGCGTCGACGGGACGCGCGCGGTCGCCGACCCGCGCATCCACCTCGTCGGCTACGGCCCGTCGGCGAGCACGATCGGCGCCAACCGGGCCGGACGTGCGGCGGTACGGGACATCAGGCGTCTGCTCGCGGGAGAACCGGTCGCCGCCTGACGTCCCGCCCGCTCACTTGGTCGTGGGCTGCGGGCTCGTAGTCGTGGGCTGCGAGCTCGCAGTCATGGGCTGCGGGCTCGCGCTCTTCTGCAGGGCGTTGAACTCGGCGACGTTGCGCAGGTGCTGCTGATAGTCGGCTGTGAACCGGGTGTCGCCCGGCTTGACGGTGACGAAGTACAGCCAGTCGCCCGGCGTCGGGTTGATCGCCGCCTTCATCGCCTCCTCGCCGGGGTTGTCGATCGGCGTGGGCGGCAGACCCATGCGCTGGTAGGAGTTGTAGGGGCTCTCGATCCGGGTGTCGTCGGCCGTGGTACGCAGGGTGGAGCGGTTGAGCGCGTAGTTGATGGTGGAGTCCATCTGGAGGGGCATGCCGCGCCCCAGCCGGTTGAAGACGACCCGGGCCACCTTGCCCATGTCGGCCTTCGTGGCGGCCTCGGCCTGGATGATGCTGGCGATGGTGACCGCCTGGTAGACGTTCATAGCGTTGCGCTGCGCGCCGGACGCGATGGGCACCTTGTTGAAGTTACGGTTTGCGGTGTCGACCATGGCCGACAGCAGCGACTCGGGGGTGGCCTTCTCGGCCAGCGGATACGTCGCCGGGAACAGATAGCCCTCAGGATTGCCCTCGGCGTCGTTCGGCAGCTTGAGGCCGGCCCTCGCGAGCGACTGTCTGGTGGCACCGGCGGGCAGTTCGAGGGCCTTGTCCACGGCGTCGTAGACCTGGCTCGCCCGCCAGCCCTCCGGGATCACCAGCGAGGCGGGCCTGGCGGGCTCGTCGTCGTCCAGGCTCAGCAGCGGCACCGCCACGGCGGTGCCGGCCACGACGGCCCCCGTCGCGATGAGGGCGAGACGGCCCCGGCGCGTCAGTCGAATCGTGCTCCGTGGCGGAGTGTTCATCTGCATGCGGGCACGGTAACCCGTACACCGTCACAAACCCGGCATATCTTCAGCTTGTCGGCTCCAGTTGGGCGTCCCGGCGTACGAGGGCCGCATATCGCCCGTCCCGCTCCAACAGCTCCTCGTGCGTGCCCCGCTCGACCGCACGTCCGGAGTCCAGGACCACGATCTGGTCGGCACCCCGAATGGTGGACAGCCGGTGCGCGATGGTGAGCGTCGTGCGGTTGGCGGACAGGGCGTCGATGGCCTCCTGGACGGCGTGTTCGGTGCGGGTGTCCAGGGCGCTGGTCGCCTCGTCGAGGATCAGCACCGGCGGATCGCGCAGGATCGTGCGAGCGATCGCCAGGCGCTGTTTCTCACCGCCCGAGAAGCGGTGGCCGCGCTCGCCGACGACTGTGTCGTAGCCGTCGGGCAGGGACGCGATGTGGCCGTGGATCTGGGCCGCCCCGGCTGCCGCGTACAGCTCCTCGTCGGTGGCGTCGGGCTTGGCGAAGCGCAGGTTCTCGGCGACCGAGGCGTGGAAGAGGTACGTCTCCTGCGAGACGACGCCGACCGCCCGGGCGAGGGTGTCGAAGTCCAGGTCACGGACGTCGACGCCGTCGAGGGTGACGCGGCCGCCCGTGACGTCGTACAGGCGTGGCACCAGATAGCCGAGCGTGGACTTGCCCGCGCCGGTCGCGCCGACGAGCGCGAGGCTGCTCCCCGCGGGGACGGTGATGTCGATGCCGTCGAGGACCGGGCCCCCCTTGCCGTCGTAGCCGAAGGTGACGTCCTCGAAGCGGACCTCGCCCTTGATGCGGTCGAGGTGGACGGGCTCCTCGCGCTCGGTGATGTCGATGGGCAGGTCGAGGTACTCGAAGATGCGCTGGAACAGCGCGAGCGAGGTCTGGATCTGGACGCCGGTCGACAGGAGGCTCACGGCCGGGCGGAACAGGCCCTGCTGGAGCGAGACGAAGGCGACGATGGTGCCGATCGAGACATCGGGGCCGCCCGCCTGGAGGGCGAGACCCGCGGTCCAGTAGATGACGGCGGGCATGGCGGCCATGACGATCGTGATCACGGCCATCCGCCAGCGGCCGGCCATGCTCGAGCGTACTTCGAGGTCGACCAGTTGCTCGGACTCCTCGGAGAAGGACCGGGTGAGCGAGTCGGAGCGGCCCATGGTGCGGCCGAGCAGGATGCCGCTGACGGAGAGCGACTCGGTGACGGTCGCCGCCATCGCGGCCATCTGCTTCTGGCGCTGGGTGGTGATCTTCTTGCGTTCGTTGCCGACGCGGCGGCTGATCCACACGAAGACCGGCAGCAGGAGCAGCGAGACGACGGTCAGCCGCCAGTCGAGGGCGATCATCGCGACGATCGTGGCGACCACGCTGGTGAGGTTGGAGACCAGGGAGGTCGCGGTGGAGGTGACGGTGGCCTGCATGCCGCCGATGTCGTTGGCGATGCGGGACTGCACCTCGCCCGTTCGGGTGCGGGTGAAGAAGGCGAGCGACATGCGCTGCAGGCGGCCGTAGACGGCGGTGCGCAAGTCGTGCATGACGCGCTGGCCGACGGTTGTGGAGATCAGGGTCTGCAGGACGCCGAAGACGCTGGTGAGGACGGCGCTGAGGATCATGCCGAGCGCGAGCAGGCTCAGCAGGCCGGTGCGGCCCTGCGGGATCGCGACGTCCAGCGTCTCCTTGAGCAGGAAGGGGGTCGCGACGGTGACCAGGGACGCGGCTCCCACCAGCAGACCGACGATCGCGAGTCGGCCGCGGTAGGGCTTGAAGAGTTTCAGGATGCGGCGCACCTGCCGAGGCTGGTCGGTCGAGGTGCCGGGGGACGGGGTCCAGTTGATGTCGTCTCGGGGCATGGCTCCTACGGATGGTGAGACGGAAAGGGTTCACGGAGCATAGCTCATTGTTACCTATACTCACAATGAGCCTGGTCCTGATATTGTTCCCGCATGACCACCCCCGACGCCGACCGGCTCGCCGAGCAACTGGTGCTGCTGACCCGGCATGTGCACCGCATCCAGAAGCGCCATCTGGAGGAGCGGGACCTGGGCGTCACACCGGCCCAGTCCCGGCTGCTGCGGATCCTCGCGCACTGCGCCTCACCGCCGCGCATGGCCGATCTCGCCGAGCGTCTGGACGTGGTGCCCCGGGCGGTCACGACCCTGGTCGACGGCCTGGAGGCGAACGGCAAGGTGCGCCGGGTCCCCGACCCGACCAACCGCCGGGTGATCCGCATCGAGCTCACGGACGACGGACTCGAGGCGCTGCGGGAGCTGCGCGGCGCGCGTACGTCCGCGGCGAAGGAGATCCTGGGCCCGCTGTCGGGCGAGCAGCGGGAGGTTCTGGGCGGGCTGCTGGACACGCTGGTGGGCGGGATGCCCGGGCGGGAGCACCGGCACGGAGGACGCACTCATGCGGACGGGCCGCGCGCTTCGAATCCAGAGGTACGGAGTTGAAGCGCGCGGCCCGTCCGGGCGGTGGGGTCAGCTGACGTCGGAGGCAGACTCCTCGGCCGGCTGGGCCGGGACAGCCGCGGGTTCGAACGCGTCGGCCTGGGGGACCTCGGGCGCGTCGGCCTTCAGGACCTCGGGCGCGTCGGCCTTCAGGACCTCGGACTCGGTGACCGCGTCGAGGGCCTCGCCGTCCAGCACCTTCTTCGCCCGCTCCGTGTCCAGCGCACCCTCCCAGCGGGAGACGGCGAAGACGGCGACGCAGTTGCCGAGCAGGTTGGTGACGACGCGCATCGAGTCCATGATGCGGTCCACACCGAGCAGCAGGGCGACGGCGCCGGCCGGGACGGCCCCCAGCGAGGAGGCGGTCGCGGACAGGGCGAGGAAGGCCGAACCGGGGATGCCGGCCATGCCCTTGCTGGTGAGCATGAGCACCAGGATCACGGTGATCTGCTGGCCCAGGCTCAGGTCGACGCCCACGGCCTGGGCGATGAACAGTGTGCCGATGGACAGGTAGAGCGAGGCGCCGTCCAGATTGAAGGAGTACCCCGTGGGCAGCACCAGGCCGACGGCATCGTCGCGGGCGCCGGCCCTGCGCAGCTTCTGCATCACGCGCGGCATGACGGACTCGGTGGAGGCGGTGCCGAGCGCGAGGAGCATCTCCTCACGGATGTAGCGGAGGAACTTCCAGAGGCTGAGCCCGGTGACCATCTTGAGGGCGACGGCGAGCAGGGCGACGAAGAGCGCCGCCGCCATGTAGCACAGGATGATCAGCTTGGCGTAGGTCTTCATCACGCCGAGCCCGTACTGGCCGACCAGGACGGCCATCGCGCCGAACACGGCGAGCGGGGCCAGTCGCATGACGAAGCCGACGACCGCGAAGACGATCTCCTGGGCCTGTTCGACGGCGGGCAGGACCTGCGGCACCCTGGTGTGCCCGAGGTGCAGCAGTGCCGCGCCCACCAGGCAGGCCAGGATGAGCACCTGGAGCAGGGAGTTCTCGGCGAAGGCGCCGATGAAACTGGTGGGCAGCGCGTTCACGATGAACTCGGTCGTCGAGGGCAGTGAGCCCCCGCCCGTCTTCGCGTCGACCGCGGAGGCGTCGAGCGTGGCAGGGTCGACGTTCATCCCCGAGCCGGGCTGGACAACGTTGGCAGCGACCAGACCGATGAGCAGGGCGGCCGTGGAGGCGACCTCGAACCAGATCAGGGCCTTGAGCCCGATCCGGCCGAACGCCTTCAGGTCACCGGCCTTGGCGATGCCGACGACGACCACACAGAACACGAGCGGCGAGATGATCGTCTTGATGAGCCGGGTGAAACCGTCGCCGAGGGGCTGGAGATCGGTGGCCACGTCGGGCCACAGCTTTCCGACGACGACTCCGAGCACGAGCGCGCAGGCGACCTGCGCGAAGAGTGAGGTACGCAGTATGCGTGCGACGCGTCGCGGCAGGGACGGGACGGACGGCGGCACGGGCACTCCTTGGGGGGACGGGGGGGAGCACAGAAGCCCGGAGGGGACCGACTGGACTTCTGCAATGCGGAAAGCGGCTTCCGCGATGATCACCTTGGAGGTGCCGTTTCTCCCGCAAGAGGCCGCCGCGTTGCAGCCGTGTAAATCACGCCCCGAGTGACGCATCGCACACAACTGGCCTCAGCAGCCGCCCCGGTCCTCCGTGAGCACCCCCTGAACGGTGGTCAGGGAACGGTCGTAGCAACCGTCCGAGCCGTACCACCGGTAGTGCTCACCCGTCGTAGCGACCGCGTGCCGCTGGTCGCGCGGCACGTTGACGGTGAACGTGGCGTCACCCGTGTAGGTGTCGTCGAGCCGCGACCATGCCGTGCGCCGGCCGCCGCGCGTCTCGACGACCGCGGCACGGTCGCCCAGCGTCAGCACGGTGCGCAGCCGATCGTCCCCGCCGATCGTGGTCGTGCCGTCCATCGCGTACGTCCGGTGCGTGCGCGTCGTGCGGGCCGGTCCGCGTCCGTCGACGGTCACCGACTCGTCGTCGGTCCAGGTGGCGTCCAGGCCATCGGTGTTCTCACCGTCGGTCCAGCGGTGCGCGGAGGTGTTCGCCAGCGAGCGGTTCACGGTGGTCGTGACCCGGCCGTGCGAGGTGTCGACGTACCCGGCGACGGTGAGCCGGTGCCCGCCCTCGGTGTCCACCCGGTGCTCCGAACCGGGCGCGTATGTCGAGGAGTTGGCGAGGTCGTCGGACTTGTGCACGGTGAGTTCGCCGGTGACGTGCGCGCGCCGCGCGTCCTGCCAGACGAGCACGTTCACGGGGGTGCTCCAGCCGGCCTGCCCCGCGGGCACACCGACGACGGAGACCTCGACGTGGTGCGGGCGGCCGTCGTTGAGGATCCCGGCGAAGGGGGTCAGGTCGTATTCGATCGGCTTGATGTCGAAGGCGCGCGGTCCCGGAACGACGTACCAGAGGAAGGGGTTGGACCAGCCGCCCGTCCACACGGTCGGGAACGGCGTGGCGATTCCGGCGAGTTGGCCGTCGACCTTGATCTGGACCTCGCGGTAGGGACCCTGGTCCGCCTTGCAGGAGTAGGGCGCCGCGTCAGGCACGGTCAGGTACCAGTATTCCTCGCAGCCGCCGCCGGAGCCGGTGGCGTACACCTCGGCGACGATGCGTTCGCTGTTGCGCGGGGTGGTGAGGGTGGCGCCGTCGGTGAGGGTCAGCACGCGGTCGGGCGTCGCGGCCCGTCCACCCTCGTCGGACTCGTAGAAGGTGAGTGTGACCTTGACATCGATGACGCCGGTGTACGTGTCGTCGACGACGTTCCCGATGAGCATCTCGACTTCCTGGCCGCGACGGAACGTGTCGCTGTAGCGCGTGACGTCCTTCTCCACGGACCACTCGATGCCGTCGGGCGACGGCTCCGGTGTCGACGTACGGAAGATTTCCACACCGCCGACGTGCAGATAGCCGAGCCGGTCGAACTGCCGCCCCTTGACCTTGCCGTCGAGCCGCAGCACGACCTTGCTCCAACGGTCGCCGCAGCCGTCCGGGGGTGCGTAGGTGCCCTTGTACGGCGTGAAGTCACGGAACTGCGCCTCGGCGACGGTGACTTGGCAGGACTTGGCGTCCGGCTTGGCCACGGGCGGGGCGGCGGTGAGCGGGTCGTGCCAGTCGGTGCCGAACTCGGCGGGGACATCGGCGGACGGGGAGGGGGCAGCCGCGGCCTGCGCAGGCCCCGCCCCGATGAAGGCGCTCAGCAGGAGGGCCGCTCCGGTGAGCATGGACATGATGATCCGACTTCTCATGGCCGGTGTTCTACGGGGAGTTGGCCGCCGCCGCAATGAGGCCTCCCCCATGCGTACGGGACCCCCATGCGTACGGGACCCCCATGCGTACGGGACCCCCATGCGTACGGGACCTCCATGCGCTCTGGACCTCCGTGCCTACTGGCCCTCCACGGGTACTAGTAGGCCTCGAGGTCGGCCCTGTCTCCCATCACCACCACAGGATGCCGGTTCGGGTCGAGCGTGCGCAGCAGGTACTCCATGGCCGTTTTGGACAGGCTGACGCAGGCCGACGTACCGCTGCCGTGGTCCATGTGCAGCCAGATACTGCCGCCCTTGGCATCACCCTCGGGGCGGGTCGGGTCGTTCGGCGGGGTGCCCTTGACGCGGTTGTAGTCGATGGCGATGACGTAGTCGAAGTCGTGCCAGTGCGACCTGGCCCACCAGCGGGGGGCCGCGAAGTCGGCGGACCGGGTGTACGGGAGTACGGCACCGGGGTCCGCGAGGACCCCGCCGGCGTCGGTGAGCGTGAACACGCCGATGGGGCTGCGCTTGTCCCCCTCGCGGTGGTCGGTGGTCCAGCCCTTCTTGCCGTTGTGCGCGGGCCAACTGCGGGTGCGGTCCCAGGTGGAGCCGCGCTTCGTGTAGAGCACGACCGTGGAGTCGGCGGAGTCCCTGCCGTCCCCGTACACCGCCACGACCTGGCGGGACTCGGCGGGGATCCGCCGCTGAAGGCGCTCTGCGACGTCCGGGATGCGGGTCGGGTCCACGACACTCGAGCGGGTACGGTCCGCCTCGGCGGCGGATCCCGCCTCGCCACCGTGTCCCCCACCCGGACCGCTGCAGCCGGACAGTGCCGCCACGGTTGCCAGGAGGGCCAGGGTCGCCAGGGTCGCCGAGAGGTGACGGCGGGCCGCCGTCAGGACCCGCGCACGCCGTGCACCGCCACTTTGCATCGCCCCATCCTCGCATCACATTCCGGACGCTTGCGTCGGGTTGTGTACATCCAGGCCATGCCCGGCCGATCCGGATCGCTCGCCGTCGGTAGCCGGATCTGTGCGGCGCCCCGGAAAAACGGGTTGATTTTGACCACGCTCCGACGCGAACCTTGCACGGTTTGCTGCCGCGCCTCGCGGTTCCTTCGGTTTCCTTCCCTCCCCCCTTCCCTCCATCCCCTGACACGAGCCACTGGGACGTCATGCAGATTCAAGACCTTCCGTATCCCGACCCGGGTGTGCCGGACGCACGTTCGGGGCCCCGGTTCCTGTGGTGGCTCGGCCGGAACCAGCTGGGCGGTCAGTTCCGGGCGCTGGCCTGGGGACTGCTGCACTTCGTGTCCGTCTCGGCCCAGCCGTTCTGCGTCGGCTACGCCGTCCAGGCCGTCGTGGACCGCTCCGGCACCCGGCTCGCCCTCGCCGGCGGACTGATGGCCCTGTGCTGCGTCGGCATCGCCGTCGGCGACACGTTCCTCCACCGGGCCGCGGTCACCAACTGGATCACGGCGGCAGCCCGCGTGCAGCAGCTCCTGGCCCGCAAGGCCGCGCAGTTGGGCTCCGCGCTGACCCGGCGGGTCGCGGCCGGGGAAGTCGTGGCCGTCTCCACCGGTGACGTCGAGAAGATCGGCTGGTTCGTGGAGTCCGTGTCCCGGTTCACCGCGGCCGCACTCACCGTCGTGCTGGTCTGCGTGGGCCTGGTCGTCTACCAGCCCGCGCTCGGTCTGGTCGTCGCCGTGGGGCTGCCTGTACTGGCGCTCGCCGTGCTGCCACTGCTGCCCCGCGCCACCCGACGGGCCGACTTCCAGCGCGAGAAGGCCGGACGCGCCACCGAACTGGCCTCCGACACCGTCGCCGGCCTGCGCGTGCTGCGTGGTATCGGCGGCGAGGAACTGTTCCTCGACCGCTACCGCCGCGCATCGCAGGAAGTCCGCCACGCAGCCGTGCGCAGCGCCCGGATGTGGTCCCTGATCTCGGCGATCCAGGTACTGCTACCGGGTCTGCTGCTGATCGCCGTCGTCTGTTACGGCGTCCACCTGGCCCGCCAGGGCCGGATCACCGTCGGTGAACTGGTCGCGGTCTACAGCTCGGTCATGGTGCTCACCTATCCGCTGCGGCACTTCGAGGAGATCGCCATGGCGTACTCCTTCTCACGGCCCTCCGCCCGGCGAGCCGCCGGCGTGCTGTCGCTGGAGCGGATCACCGACACCGGGGGCTCGCGCGCGGCCGACGTACCCTCCGGCGACCTGTACGACCCGGACACCGGTCTGCTCGCACCCGCCGGCCGGCTCACGGCGGTGGTCTGCGGCGACCCGGACGCGGCGGGACGGCTGGCGGAACGGCTCGGCGGGCACCCGGCGGAAGCAGGCACCTCCGTCCTGCTGGACGGTGTGCCCCTGGACGAACTGCCCCTCGACACCGCACGGACGGCCGTCCTCGTCCAGGACAAGGACCCCGTACTTCTCTCCGGCTCACTGCGCGAACTGCTCGACGTACCCGCCTCGGGTGACGTCGACCCGCGCGAGGCGCTGGCAGCCGCACAGTGCGGGGACGTCCTGGAGGCCCTCGTCCAGGGCTCGTTCGACGCCGAGGACCCGATGGACGCCCGCATCACCGAACGCGGGCGTTCCCTGTCGGGCGGCCAGCGCCAGCGCCTCGCGCTCGCCCGGTCGCTGATCACGGACCCGGGGGTCCTCGTCCTGGACGAGCCGACCTCCGCCGTCGACTCGCACACCGAGGCACGGATCGCGGAGGGCGTGCGCCGGTTGCGGGCGGGCCGCACGACGGTGGTGTTCACCTCCTCACCGCTGCTCCTGGACCGCGCTGACCGGGTCGTCCTCGTACACGAGGGCGAGGTCGCGGCGGTCGGCGTACACCGGGAGCTGGTGCACACGGAGCCCCGGTACCGGGCGGTCGTGACGCGGGAGACGGACGAGGAGCGAGCCTTCGGCGCCGGATCAGAGGCCGTGCCGGAAGCCATGTCGGCCGTGTCAGCCCCATCGACCGCATCGGCCGGATCCGAAGACGAAGGTGCCTTCCGGGGCGCCCTGGAAGAGATCGAGGAGACCGCATGATCGGCGTGGCGCCACCGGCCTACGACCCAGCGGCCCCGACGACGGCAAACACCCTGCCTGTCGGCGCCCCCGCGACCGTACGCGCCTACGTGGCCGAACTGTTCCGCCGGCACCGCCGTGCCCTGCTGCTGCTCATCACGGTCAACACGGTCGCCGTGGTCACCTCGATGGTGGGCCCGTGGCTGCTGGGCAGCCTCGTCGAGAGAGTGTCGGACCGGGCGCAGGAGCTCCATCTGGAGCGCACCGCCGCCCTGTTCTTGATCGCACTGCTCGTCCAGGCCGTGTTCGTGCGGCAGGTGCGCCTGCGGGGCGCGATGCTCGGCGAGCGGATGCTGGCCGACCTGCGCGAGGACTTCCTCGTGCGGGCGGTCGGGCTGCCGCCGGGCGTCCTGGAGCGGGCCGGCACGGGCGACCTGCTCTCGCGGATCACCACTGACATCGACCGGTTGGGCAACGCCATGCGCGAGGCTGTGCCGCAGCTCGCGATCGGCGTGATGTGGGTGGCGCTGCTGCTCGGCGGGCTCGTCATCACCGCGCCGCCCCTGGCCCCAGCCGTGCTGGTCGCCGCACCACTGCTGGTGTTCGGCTGCCGCTGGTACTTCAAACGGGCGCCTTCCGCCTACCGCTCCGAAGCCGCCGGGTACGCCGCCGTCGCCGCCGCCCTCGCCGAGACCGTGGACGCGGGGCACACCATCGAGGCGCACCGGCTCGGGATCCGCCGCGTCGAGCAGTCGGAGCGCCGGGTCAAGGAGTGGACGGCCTGGGAGCGCTACACGCTCTGGCTGCGGTCGGTGCTCTTCCCGGTCATCACCGTCACCCATGTGACCGTGCTCACCTCCGTCCTGATGATCGGCGGGGTGTTCGTCCTGCACGGCTGGATCGGTGTCGGTCAGCTGACCACAGGTGCGCTGATCGCCCAGATGCTGGTCGATCCGGTGAACCTGATCCTGCGCTGGTACGACGAGCTGCAGGTGGCCCAGGTGTCGCTGGCCCGGCTGGTCGGGGTCCGGGACATCGAGCCCGACGCCGGAGAGGAGTCGGTGTCCCCCGACGGACGCGACGTCCACGCGGAGCGGGTGCACTTCGGCTACCGCGCGGGCGTCGACGTGCTGCGCGACGTGTCGCTGGCGGTCGCGCCCGGCACCCGGCTGGCGCTGGTCGGCCCGTCGGGCGCGGGCAAGTCCACGCTGGGCAGGCTGCTCGCCGGCATCTACGCGCCCCGGGAAGGCCGAATCGCCCTCGGGGGCGCCGAGCTGTCCCGGATGCCCGCCGAGCGGGTGCGCTCGCACGTGGCCCTCGTCAATCAGGAGCACCACGTGTTCGTGGGTTCCCTGCGCGACAACCTCCTGCTCGCCCGTACCCACGCGGCCGACGCCGAGCTGTGGGCCGCACTGGGCGCGGTCGACGCCGACAGCTGGGCGCGTGCGTTCGACGACGGCCTGGACACCGAGGTCGGCTCGGGCGGTCTCACGCTCACCCCGGCCCAGGCCCAGCAGATCGCGCTGGCCCGGCTGGTGCTGGCCGACCCGCACACACTGGTGCTGGACGAGGCGACCTCGCTGCTCGACCCGCGGGCCGCACGCCACCTGGAGCGCTCCCTGGCCCGCGTCCTCGACGGCCGTACGGTGATCGCCATCGCCCACCGTCTGCACACCGCCCACGACGCGGACGTCATCGCCGTCGTGGAGAACGGCCGCATCAGCGAGCTGGGCAGCCACGACGAGCTCGTCACAGCGGACGGCGCGTACGCGGCTCTGTGGCGGTCCTGGCACGACTGACGGTGGTGGGGGTACGGGGTACGGGGTACGGGTGGTCGCAGGGCGGCTGACAGGGTTCGGACATCGTGTCAGGGCCGCCTTTGCCGGACGACTGACCGCGGCGGGCCATGAGGGCCCTGTGCCTGAAGCGGGAAGGATCGTCGGGTCGGTCAGCCGGACCCAGCATGGAACGGCGCCCGTCGACAGGCCGGCAACCGGCTCTCGGCATGGAACGACGCCCGTCGACAGGCCGGCTCCTGGCTCCCGGCTCCCGGCGTGGAACGGCGCCCGGCGGCAGGCCGGCGACCGGGGCTCGGCGCGGATCGGGTGCACGGCTGACCAGGGTCCGACGTCAGCCGTGGGCGGCCGTGCGGGGCCGGCCGCCGCTCCGGGCGGAGTGGACCACCGGGCCTGTCCGCTCGGGGGCGGCCGGGAGTCCGGGTGCGGCTCGCGCGGGGGCAGTGGCAACGGGGGCAGTGGAAATCGGGGCCAGTTCCGGTAACGGGCTTCTCCTCGCCGTCTGGCGTTGCGCAGTCCCGAACCCGGGTGGAACGCTGGAAAGCGGCACAGGTTCGGGAAGCGCCCGGGAATCCACCGGGGCGTGCCGCGTGCAGCCTGCGCCCCGTGCGGCGGCGGCCCGTGGCCGACCGCGGTGCGAGCGGGCCCGTTCCCACCACCTGGAGGTACCCGTGAACAGCGCCGACGGATGGGGAGACGACGTCTACCAGCCCGACGGATCCGAGATCCAGGCTGACGCGGGGCTCCTCGACGTGGAAGACACGCTGGAGAACGACGGCGTCGGTGATCCCCTCGACCGAGGCTGGTCCCCTCCGGACCGACCATGGGCGGTGGAGCGCGCCGATGTCACGGCCGAGGAGCGGCATCGGGGCGAGACCCTCGACCAGCGCCTGGCGGAAGAGGTGCCGGATCTCGAGGTCCCCGACGGCGACGGCATCGGCGACTGCGAGGGCACCGACGGGGAGGCCCTGGACAACGAGGTCGGCGACCTCCGCTCCGGCCGGCTCGTGGCTCCCGACGAGGGCGCGCACGAGGACGAGGAGAGCGCACTGGTCGCCACGGACGTGGGCATCGACGGTGCGGCCGCCTCCGCCGAAGAGGCGGCGATGCACATCGTCGACGAGGACACCCTGTCCGGCTGAGCCCGCCGCCCCCGGCCTGCCGGATTCCCCACCGCCGCACGAGGAGCAGTCATGCAGCAGGACAAGCAGCCCGACTACCACCCCGTCGTCTTCCGCGACCGCGCCGCCGGCTACGCCTTTCTCACCCGTTCCACCGCTACCAGCGACCAGACCGTCGAATGGGACGACGGTGAGACCTACCCGGTCGTCGACGTGGAGATCTCCTCGGAAAGCCACCCGTTCTACACGGGCAAGGCACGGACAGTGGACTCCGAAGGCCGCATCGCCCGGTTCGAGCGTCGCTACGGCGGTGAGGGCGGGCAGGGCTCCGGCGGCGGGGCAACCTGAGCAGCCACCGGCGCAGCCGACGCCGCCGGCTGACTCCGTCGGACGATCAACGCCCCTCAGATGAAGTTGAGCGCCGCGGCGCCACCCACTCCGCCGAGCAGCATGAACACCGGCATCAGCACCCTGAGCTCGACCCAGCTGCCGGCCCGGAATCGCATCGCCTTCGGCGGCCCGAGCGGGTACCAGCGCTTGCGGCCCAACGGGATCGGCCACAGGATCGGGCAGCCGGAGACGGTCAGGGCGTCCCCGATGTCGTGCACCAGGGCGCCGAGCACGATCGGCAGTCCCAGCCACAGGTACTCCTGGCCCGGCGCCGTGAACAGCCAGTCCGAGCCGTTGCCCGGCTTGTCCAGGACACCGGCGAGGATCCACGCGCTGGTCGCGGCCAGCAGCCACACCAGAACGTCGCTGCTGGAACCGCGGGCCGCCCGCCACAGCAGGCCCTCGATGGCCAGCACCATGTGCACGAAGAGGATCGCCAGCACTGCCCAGCGGCCACCGGTGATCGCCACAGCCGAGGTGCCCGCGCCGATCAGGACCGCCCACAGCCAGGTGTGCGTGAGCGTGCGATGTCCACCGGAGCGACGCGGGTCGCCCTGCTTCTTCGTGGCCTTGTAGGCGGCGTACGAGAGCTTGTCGACGATCTCGCAGAGCCAGCGCGAGACCGGGCCGAACGCCCGGGAGATGGTGGCGGCCTTGTGGTCGAGGTCCGGGGCGAGCGCGGCGCCGGCGCAGATCAGAGCGCCGGAGAGCAGGACCGGCCAGGGCATCGGATGCCCGGCCGCGGCGGTCGCCGCCCCGACGCCGAGCCAGGCTGCGGCGCCCGACAGTGAGTGTGCTGGTCCCATCATGGTCGTTGCCCGCCCCATTCCTCGTGTGCCGCTGTCCAGTTGACCGGGTGCGTTGACGCTCCGTCGGCGACACAGCGTAGCGGTCGTGATCTTCGGACTCGCATCCGATTCCCGCATCGGGTCCAAGGCCAGGCAAGATGGGTGCGTGACCCTCATCGATCAGCTGCCGCCGACCCCAGACCCCGACGCCCTCTACGAAGCCTTCGAGTCGTGGGCCCAGGAGCGCGGTCTCACGCTCTACCCCCACCAGGAGGAGGCGCTGATCGAGGTGGTCTCCGGCGCCAACGTGATCGTCTCGACGCCCACCGGCTCCGGCAAGAGCATGATCGCGGCGGGCGCTCACTTCGCGGCGCTCGCCCGGGACGAGGTCACCTTCTACACCGCCCCGATCAAGGCGCTGGTCTCCGAGAAGTTCTTCGAGCTGTGCAAGATCTTCGGCACTGAGAACGTCGGCATGCTCACCGGCGACGCGTCCGTCAATTCCGACGCGCCCGTGATCTGCTGCACGGCCGAGGTGCTGGCGTCGATCGCGCTGCGCGACGGCAAGGACGCCGACGTCGGCCAGGTCGTCATGGACGAGTTCCACTTCTACGCGGAGGGGGACCGCGGCTGGGCCTGGCAGATCCCCCTGCTCGAACTGCCGCAGGCGCAGTTCGTCCTGATGTCGGCCACGCTCGGCGACGTCTCCTTCTTCGAGAAGGACCTCACCCGGCGCACCGGCCGCCCCACCTCGGTGGTCCGCTCGGCGAACCGCCCCGTGCCGCTGTCCTACGAGTACCGGTTCACGCCGCTCACGGAGACGCTCACCGACCTGCTGGAGACCAAGCAGGCACCCGTCTACATCGTGCACTTCACGCAGGCGCAGGCCGTGGAACGCGCGCAGGCGCTGATGAGCATCAACATGTGCACGCGGGAGGAGAAGGAGCAGATCGCCGAGCTGATCGGCAACTTCCGCTTCACCACCAAGTTCGGCCGCAACCTCTCCCGTTACGTGCGGCACGGCATCGGTGTCCACCATGCCGGCATGCTGCCCAAGTACCGGCGCCTGGTGGAGAAGCTCGCCCAGGCTGGTCTGCTGAAGGTCATCTGCGGCACGGACACGCTCGGCGTCGGCGTCAACGTGCCCATCCGCACGGTGCTGTTCACGGCTTTGACCAAGTACGACGGCAACCGTGTGCGCACCCTGCGCGCGCGTGAGTTCCACCAGATCGCGGGCCGCGCCGGGCGGGCCGGCTTCGACACGGCGGGCTTCGTCGTCGCGCAGGCGCCCGAGCACGTCATCGAGAACGAGAAGGCGCTCGCCAAGGCCGGCGACGATCCCAAGAAGCGCCGGAAGGTGGTCCGCAAGAAGGCGCCCGAGGGCTTCGTCGCGTGGGCCGAGACCACCTTCGACAAGCTCATCACCTCCGACCCGGAACCGCTGACGTCCCGCTTCCGGGTGACGCACACGATGCTGCTGTCGGTGATCGCCCGGCCAGGCAACGCCTTCGAGGCGATGCGCCGGCTGCTGGAGGACAACCACGAGCCGCGCAAGCAGCAGATCAGGCACATCCGGCGCGCGATCGCCATCTACCGCTCCCTGCTGGACGGCGGCATCGTCGAGAAGCTCGACGAGCCGGACGCCACCGGCCGCATCGTGCGCCTCACGGTCGATCTCCAGCAGGACTTCGCCCTCAACCAGCCGCTCTCCACGTTCGCACTGGCCGCGTTCGAACTCCTCGATCCGGAGTCGCCGTCCTACGCGCTGGACATGGTGTCCGTCGTGGAATCGACACTGGACGACCCGCGGCAGATTCTCGCCGCCCAGCAGAACAAGGCGCGCGGCGAGGCCGTTGCCGCGATGAAGGCGGACGGCGTCGAGTACGAGGAGCGCATGGAGCGTCTCCAGGACATCAGCTACCCCAAGCCCCTGGAGGAGCTGCTCTTCCACGCGTACAACACCTACCGCAAGAGCCACCCGTGGGTGGGCGACCATCCGCTGTCGCCGAAATCCGTGATCCGTGACATGTACGAACGTGCCATGTCCTTCACGGAGTTGGTCTCCCACTACGAGCTGGCGCGTACCGAGGGCATCGTGCTGCGCTACCTGGCCAGCGCCTACAAGGCCCTCGAGCACACCGTCCCGGACGACCTGAAGTCCGAAGACCTTCAGGATCTGATCGCCTGGCTCGGCGAGACGGTGCGCCAGGTCGACTCCAGCCTGCTGGACGAGTGGGAGCAGCTGGCCAACCCGGAGGAGATGACCGCCGAGGAGGCACAGGAGAGGGCCGACCAGGTCAAGCCCGTCACCGCCAACGCGCGTGCCTTCCGTGTCCTCGTCCGCAACGCCATGTTCCGCCGCGTCGAGCTCGCCGCTCTCGACCAGGTCGAGGAGCTGGGCGAGATGGACGCCGAGTCCGGCTGGGACGCCCAGGCCTGGGGCGACGCCATGGACAAGTACTGGGACGAGTACGAGGAGCTCGGCACGGGCCCGAACGCCCGCGGCCCCAAGCTGCTCCTGATCGAGGAGGAGCCACAGCACGGCCTGTGGCGCGTCCGGCAGATCTTCGACGACCCCAACGGCGATCACGACTGGGGCGTCAGCGCTGAGATCGATCTCGCGGCCTCGGACGCCGAGGGCCGCGCTGTCGTCCGCGTCACCGACGTCGGCCAGCTGTGAGCCAAGGAGAATCCCACGCATGACGAACCCGGCCGAGAGCCTCGTCGACCTGCTCGACCTGGAGCAGATAGAGGTCAACATCTTCCGCGGCCGCAGCCCGCAGGAGTCGCTGCAGCGGGTCTTCGGCGGCCAGGTGGCGGGCCAGGCGCTGGTCGCCGCCGGACGCACCACGGACGGCGAGCGCCCGGTGCACTCACTGCACGCGTACTTCCTGCGCCCGGGCCGGCCGGGCGTGCCGATCGTGTACCAGGTCGAGCGGGTCCGGGACGGGCGGTCGTTCACCACCCGCCGGGTCACCGCCGTGCAGCAGGGCCGCACGATCTTCAATCTCACCGCCTCCTTTCACAAGCCTGAGGAAGGTCCCTTCGAGCACCAGCTGCCGCCGGCCCGCAAGGTCCCGGACCCGGAGTCCCTGCCGACGGTCGCGGAGGAGATCCGGGAGCATCTGGGCGCGCTGCCCGAGCAGTTGGAGCGGATGGCGCGCCGCCAGCCCTTCGACATCCGGTACGTGGACCGGCTGCGCTGGAGCGCCGAGGATGTCGATGGCGCCGAACCACGCAGCGCGGTGTGGATGCGTGCGGTTGGTCCGCTCGGCGACGACCCGCTGGTACACACGTGCGCGTTGACGTACGCGAGCGACATGACCCTCCTGGACGCCGTTCGCATCCCGGTCGAGCCGCTGTGGGGTCCGCGGAACTTCGATATGGCGTCGCTGGACCACGCCATGTGGTTCCACCGCCCTTTCCGCGCGGACGAGTGGTTCCTGTACGACCAGGAGTCGCCGATCGCGGTGGGGGGCCGCGGTCTTGCCCGGGGCCGCATCTACAACCTCGCAGGGCAACTGATCGTGTCCGTGGTACAGGAGGGACTGTTCCGCAAGCTGGGCTGACCTGGGGTTTTACCGATAGTCGACCGGCCCGCGTCACGTCTTGCGACGCTCCGCGGGCCGGTCGTTACGACGTTCTTGCCGAGAACGAAGCAGGGGTCGTGGCCCGAGGCGCACCCCACCGCGTCTCATCGCGTTTCGTTGCACCCCACAGCGATTGTGCCAATAGTGTGCCAGCGGGGACGTATGGTCTAGTCCACTTCGCCTGACGCCCCGCCTTCCCGATCTTCACTGAGGGCATCGATGATGCGCTGCACCATCTGCTCCCGCTGGCCGTGGATGCACTTGTAGTACGTGTCCATCAGGATCGCCACGCTGTGGCCCGCCATCTCGGCCACCTCAGCGGCGGGGACACCAGAGTTCAGCCACAGGGAGACCGCGGCATGACGCAGGTCGTACGGCCTCCTTGCAAGGAGGGAGTCCACGAGATGTGGCGGGAAGGCAATGCGCCGCGCCTTGTGCCAGACATCGAGGTATCGCGTGGAGTCCAACCGGCCTCCGCTCGGGCTGCGGAAGAGCCGACCGTCCTCCGCCGTCCCGAACTCGTCGACGTACGCCCGCAGTATCTGCACCAGTTCAGGGGAAACGGGTACGAGACGTACGTCGCCGCGAGCCCGATGCTTGAGCCCTCGCTGCTCGTGCGCTCGTGCTTTCGCCCGTCATCCGTCCATGCGGAGCCGGCGCGTGTGCTGGCCTGATGCAGCGTGAGGAGGCCCGGCCCCTTCTTCGGGAGCTGGCAATCCTGAAGTCTCAGCTCGACCGCCTCTTCCGGCCGCAGGGCCGCGAAGTACAAGGTGGCGAAGAACGGCATGAGGAGTCGCCCTCGCCCGTGCGCCCAGGTGCCGACGTAGGTGACCGCGGTCAAGAGTTCTCTGGCCTGCCGTGGACTCACCACCACGCGCGGGTCCACCTGGCGAGTGAGACGTGGAGCACGTCCGCCAATCCTGCTGAGAGGGTTTTCCGGGAGGTCGCCCTTTTCCACCGCGTATTCGAGCGCGTTGTGAAACACAGCCCGGATCCGTTGTGAGTGGCTGGGACTCGCAGGCGTTCCGTCCAGACGGAAGCTGATGGACCGCAGGACATGACGACCGACATCAAGGTCCTTCAAATCCGCCACCGGCCACGAGTGTTGCGCGACCCATTCCAACGCGGCTGCCACGTCGGCTTCCGGTGCTTCGCTCCGCGCTGTCAGCCGGAAGGCCCAGTGAGTCAGGGCCCGACGCATTACTTGCGAGTCCGGCGCCACCACACCCCTTTTAGGTTCGACAAGCAGTTCAGTTGTTACACGAGCCAGCGCGGAAGCCGTATTCTTGCGCGTATTTGCCGCCGCACCCGACCATTTCATCTCTGCGTAGGCGCAAGCCAATTGATACCACGTCAGCGCCTCCGTCTCCGGCTGCATCGACACAGGGAGCCCTGTCTCGGTATCGAAGACCTCGCCACGGTTCGCAGCAGCGACAAGATTGACACGGAAGAGCTCAGCGTGGGCAGAGGAGCGGTAGGAGGCATAGAAGGCTTTTCCGTCAACAGCCCAACGAACCTGGTACGGCTTCGGCCGACCCTTTCTATTTTGAGTTTTCCAAAATTGAACGTTCGCGATTCGCAACTTCCACCATCAATGCAGAGGGGTTAGGTCCACAAGCATGAGCCTTACATCCACGCGGGGCGAGCGCTCAGCTCTCTAGGCTTTCGAACCAATTCTTCAAGTCACTCCGTCTGATGCGAACTTGACCGTTGGGAAGTCGCATCGTCTGCGGCCCAGGGCCAGTTGCCCGCCAGCGATGAAAACTCGATCGATGAATGTTTCCGCCCAGGAGCGCCAGGACTTCGGTGATGGTCAACAGGTCGTCAACGGGTTCGGCCACGTACGGCATTCCTTCCACTGGTGCATGCAGCCGCGCGATAGCACGCGGCACGATCCACTGCGTCCGCACGGCCCCACCGCCAAGCACAGCCGAGTGCGAACGACAACAATGATCTGGAGGATTCCCGGTTTCGCTAACCGGGGATCGTCGCCTATATTGCGCACCTCGACGGCGGCCAGGGTGCCAAGCGGTGCCCCGGAAGAACCAATGTCCTGCCGTCCGTCACCATGGCAAGGAATCCCTGATCGATGAGCCGGTCTGAGGTCACGCTTTGCGACGCGCTCAACAGGACCAAGCTTGGCGACCTGCCAGAACTCGGCACAGGGTAGGCGGCGATGTGCGCCAAAGCTGCGCCAGCGCGACGGTAGACGCGATACACCAGGTCTTCGGCAATGAGTCCGGTCGGGCAGCCACAGAGACACGGCGCAGTGGCCAGGGCGGCCCGGGCCTAGCCGTTACTGGGCGGTGAATGCGTTGAGGGCGTGAAGGGTGAACCGGATCGGGACTGTGAGATGTAGGGCCGAAGCGTGCCGTTGGACAGGTGGGCTCCTTGGGTCGGGCCTCAGGGGAGGCAAGGCTCGGTGCGCAGGCCAGGCGACATCAGGACACGAGGCGACGGCTGTGTTCGCCACAGACCCGGATGCCCGTGCTTCTTCGCTGACCTGGTGGTTTTGGGGGACGTTGTACGTTGACATCGTCCCAGCGGTAAGTTCCAGTCCTTTACGGCTCTTTCTCGTCTGCTGTAGGCGAATCGGTGTCCTTGGACAGCGAAGTCAGTCGCTTTGTCATCCAATCGGGCTGCTACAGCCTGGGCGACGACACCCTGTGGGGCACCACCCGCCGGCGCAAGGGCGCCGACCACACCCTGACCGCGCTGAAGAGCATCCGAGCCGCCCGGCCGGACGGCGCCCCGATCTACGTGATCGCCGACAACTGGTCCGGGAACAAGACCCCCGCCATCCGGGTCTGGGCCGAGAAAGGACGTCGATTCGTTGCCAAGGACTCCTGTCACTGAGCTCTTTCCGACTTGGCTGACAGGCGGGTGGCAGGGGTGGCATGTGCGGGAAGAGGCGAGCCTGTCCGCCTGGAGTTTCGTGTGGTTGTCTGTCCAGGGGAGATGGCTGGTGACACCATCGGGCGGATGACTGATGATGGAAAGCGTCCCTCGATCTTGCGTCATCGCGAGTTCCTGCTGTTATGGGGTGGCCAGACGGTCAGCGAGATGGGGTCGCAGATCACCGTTCTCGCTCTGCCGTTGGTCGCCGTCGTGTTGTTGGATGCCTCCGCGTTCCAGGTCGGCCTGTTGGCTGCGGCGGAGACGAGTGCGTATCTCCTGGTGGCGCTGCCGGCCGGGGCCATAGTGGACCGGGTCCCCAAGCGCCGGCTGATGATCTGGTGCGACCTCGCGCTGTTCCTGGTGATCGGCTCGGTGCCGTTTGCCCACGCCGTCGGGGCACTGACGCTCGCCCAGCTCTACGTCGTCGCGTTGATGTCCAGCGTGTTCTCCGTGTTCTTCTCGGTGGCCTACCAGGCGTATCTGCCGGTGCTCCTCGATCGCGACCAGCTCATGGACGGCAACGGCAAGCTCGCCGCCTCTCGGTCGGTCGCGCAGATCGCCGGGCCCAGTACGGGCGCTGGGCTGGTGACGCTGGTCGGTGCCGCGGGGGCGATGGCCGCCGACGCGCTCTCCTTCGCGTTGTCGGCGTGCTCGCTGACGGCGATCCGTACCCGCGAGCCCCGTCGGCCCCGGGCCGAAACCGGCCGGGGACCCACGCTGCGGTCGCAGATCCGTGAGGGCCTCGACTATGTCGTCCGGGATCCCATCCTGCGCAACTCGGTGGCGTTCAACGGCACCGCGAACTTCTTCGTCATCATGGTGGAGACTCTCGGCCCCGTGTTCCTGATCCGCACGCTGCACCTGCGTCCCGGCCTGGTCGGGCTGCTGCTGGCGCTGGGGGCCGTCGGCGGGGTAGCCGGCGGCGTGGCGGCACGGTACCTCGCGCAGAAGTTCGGCTCGGCGCGCATCAGCTGGATCGCGATGACCGTGCTGTCGCTGCCCGGCCTGCTCATCCCGCTTGCCGGGTCCGGCTGGTGGGTCCTGCTGTTCGGCATCGGCTGGATCTCGTGGACCTTCTCTTCCACCGTCGCGAGCATCTCGCTGACCAGCTACCGCCAGGCCGCCTGCCCTGCGGACATGCTCGGCCGCGTCAGCGCCGCCGCTCGTTGGATCACCTGGGGCACGCTGCCGCTCGGCGGTCTGGCCGGCGGCGCGCTCGCCACCGCCCTCGGCGTCCAGACCACGTTGTGGATCGCCGTCGTCGGCGGCTGCTGCGCTGGACTGTGGCTGTTCTTCTCGCCGTTGCGCGGCCTGCGCGACATCCCTCTCGGAAACCTTGAGCCCGAACCTGTCGGTGGAACTGTTGAGCAGCGGTGAGGGCCCAGCCTCGCCGTGAGTGTGCAAGAGAAATGACCGTACTGCTGTCCGCCGGTGGCGGTTTGGCTGACTGGTCCACCGGGATCGTTGCCCGAGGCAAGGTCGCCAGCCCATCGCAGTCCTGTGTCAACGGCGGGACGTTCACGGATCAGTAAGCCGCGTCGGGGCCGTTTTCTTCCTTTCTGCGCTTCCTGCAAGAATCACGTGTATGGGGCAAGGAAGTGTGCTGGTCTCCCCGCCCGACGAGCTGGAGCCATTGGTTGTCGTAGCGGCCGCGATCGTTCAGAAAGAGCGTCTTCTGGTGGTGAGCAAGCAGGCGGCTCCAGAGGTGTTCTACCTCCCCGGCGGCAAGCCTGATGCTGATGAAGAGCCGATGGAAGCGCTGACGCGGGAGCTGGATGAAGAGCTCGGGGTCCAGCCCTTGGAGCCGCGTTTCCTGACTGACGTCGAAGCCCTGGCAGCCCTTGAGGGTGTGCCCATGAAGATGACGGTCTTTGAAGCGCGCATCAGCCGGACACCCCAGCCTGCCGCTGAACTGGCGGATTTGAAGTGGGTTTCTGGCCATGAAAGTGATCTGCGGCTTGCTCCTGCCGTACGGGACCATGTTCTGCCGTTGCTCAGGCAGCGTGGCGTGCTGCCTTCAAAGGCGACATGAGACGGTCGGAGCCCGGATGTGTTGACCGAGCGGTGAACCCGTCAGGAACTCTCCGTCCTCCGGTCGTCCCATGACACGCCCCGGGCACGTAGTCGGCGGCGCCACGAAGGATCACAGGGCTCGGTCGATCCATCGGCGGAGCGCGACGTGGGTGGTGTCGTCCAGCGCGCACAGGGCCTCGATGGCGTCAAGGTCGCCCGGCGCAGGCGCGATGCCCGCTGCGGTGAGAGTGGCATGCAGCTCCAGCCGGCGGCGGTCGGCCGGCCGGCACTAGAGGATCGGACAGGTGCCTCGCCGGCTCCGGCGCGGGCAGAAGGTAGTCACCGAACTCCATGACGCCACGCCTCATGGACGACTCCTCGGGTCGGCTGTCGATGGGCACGGCGGGGAAGCGGTACGGGTCGAGATCCGGCAGCGCAGTGGTGCCTGTGGTGAAACTCTGGAACCCAGTCACAACTGCCTCCTTCAGTCGTCACGCAACTGAAGGAGACGACCGCAAAAGGACCGGGGGCAGTTGCGGCGCACGCGGTACTCCACCCGAATGTCCCCTACCCCATCTCGTCACAAGAGAGATGAACCGACGGACGCAGCCGCCCAACAGCCGGCCATCATCTGGAAGTCCCGGTGACATGCGGCGCCGGTACCACTGAACGACTCCGGCGAGTGCGGGATCAACCGCCTCAAGTGCCACCGTGCGGTCGCCACCCGATACGGGAAACTCGCCGTCCGCTACGAAGCGACCGTCCTCAGCGTAGCCATCGACGACTGGTTGTGGCCCTTTCATCTCGCCTGGGCGGGGTGTTGGATGCCACGAGCCGCGGCCGGGTGTCCCACGGAAGATCACCGATGCGGATGTCAAGCGGGTGAGCGTCAAACTTGTCTCCCCGATCACTGTCAGGGAGCTTGTTCTACCTCCTGATCAACAGCTGAGAGCAGAGGGCGTCGTACGTCCATCGCTCCCACTTGTCTGCGGGCCATGCGCGGTCACGGGTCAGGACCAGGAAGAGCTCCGGACTGAGCATTGCGTAGATGATGTCAGCCGCCTCTCCTGCGGAGAGGGCGGGGCGGGCGCCGGGCTTCACTGTCAGAGCCTTCGCGGCTGTCGAGATGACCGTGTAACGCGGGTCGCTCTCGTCCGGCCACAGCTCCCGGATCTCCGGGTTGGTCGCTGCCGCGGCGCGGACCATCTCGTCGATGGCCGCGACACGTTCGAGCGTCCTGAGGGTGCCGGCGACGAGTGCGGCGATGGCGGACTCGGCGGTAGGTGCAGCCGTGACTTCCGTGAACCAGGGCCGGTCCATCGTGGGCACGGGGTCGTCGTCGCCTGCGATGGCGACGTCGACCAGTTCCTTGAGCAGCGAGGGCTTGTTCCGGAAGACGAAGTAGATCGTCTGCACAGCCACGCCCGCCCGGTCGGCGATCTCCTGCAGCTTGGTCGCCCCATAGCCCTGCTCGACGAAGAGTTCGGCGGCTGCGTCGATGATCCGCCGACGTGTCTCCCGAGCCTTGTCGCCCCGTTTTCCCTTGACCTCAGTCACGACTGGAGTCTATATCTAGAGTTGGACTCTAGAGTTTGACTCTAGTCAATTGAGGGGTGAGTCATGCGCGCCATCGCCAACCGTCAGCAGGCACAGGCATGGAACGACTGGGAGGGCATCCACTGGGCCGAACACTCCGAGCGCTACGACGCGATGATGGGCTCGTTCAACGCGCCCTTGTTCGCCGCCGCGGGCATTGCGGCCGGTGACCGGGTCCTCGACGTCGGCTGCGGCACCGGCCAGACGACGCGCATCGCCGCGCGGCAGGCGTACGACGGAGACGTTGTCGGAATTGACCTGTCCGCGCCCATGCTGGAACGGGCCCGCCGTGACGCCGCCGCGGAAGGCATCGGCAACGTCACCTTCGAACAGGGCGACGCCCAAGTGCATCCGTTGCCCGGCCGAGGCTTCGACGTCGTCCTGAGCCGCGGCGGTGTCATGTTCTTCGCCGACCACATCGCAGCCTTCACTCATCTCAGGCACTCGCTCGTGCCCGCCGGGCGACTTGCGTTCCTCGGCCCACAGCCTGCGGGCCCGGACAGCGCCTACGCCCGTGCGACCGCTGCACTCTCCCCGTTCCTGCGCGAGGCATCCCCCGCCGCCAGGGGCATGGGGTCCCTCCTCGACCCCGCGCGCATCCGTCAGATGCTCACCGCCTCCGGGTTCACCGACATCGACGTAGCCCCCGCCGAGGCTCCCATGACCTTTGGCGCCGATGCGGGCGACGCCACCGACTTCATCCTCGCCATGGGCCCGGTGCGCTACAACCTGCGCGATGTCGACCCGGAGACCACCGCCCGTATCCGCTCCGAAGTGCGCGACGCCCTCGCGGAGTTCGAGACCATCGACGGTGTCCGCATTCCCGGGCACGTCTGGATCGTCACCGCATCGCCCGGGTCGACGCCGAGGGCGGCATCGCCTGAGACGCCTCGGTCGACTGAAGCGTGATACGCGCCGCCGCCGTTGGCGGATTGTGGGTTATCGAGCGGACCATGCCCTGCCCGACTGGGTATCGCCGGCTCAACCACCGCTTCGAGCGCAATCCTTGCAACTACCTGGCCTTTCTCGGCTTCGCTCAGCCTTGTGCCGCTACAGGCGGCTCACTCCGACTCACCGCGTAGGGCCCGGTTTCGCGCCGTGGCTTACTGGATTCGGGAGTGCAGGGTCTGTTCGAGGGTCTCTCTGCTCCGGAAGCGGAGAGCGGTCCAGCCTGCGGCGCGTGCTGCGTCGGTGTTGGCCGCGCTGTCATCGATGAAGAGGATGTCGTCGGGGCAAGCGCCCAATTGTTTCGCGGCGGCGTCGAAGGCTGCCGGGTCGGGCTTTCGGTGTCCGAGGCGGTAGCTGAACAGTAGGTGGCCGAAGCCGTCGAACATCGTGGGGTACAGCCGCATCAGCGCCTCCTGCTCCAGCGGGCCGTTGTTGGTGAACAGCGCCAGGGGCAGGGAGCCGCGGTGGCGCTCCAGTGCCTCCCGGACGGCATGGTCGGGCCGGAAGGCACTGCACCATGCGGCGTCGAGGTCATCGTCAGTGCCGGTGAAGCCGGTGGCAGCCCGGATACAGTCCCGGATCTCCGCCGCGTGCGGGTACTTGCCCGAATCGCAGTCGGCGCTGAAGCCGGACCGCCACAGCAACATGTCGATTCGGTCTGTGGGGAGCGCAAAGACATCGGCCAGGCGTTGCAGGCGATGGGCGTGGTCGAAATGGAACAGCACGCCGCCGAGGTCGACGACCAGGTGCTGAGGACTCATGAGGTGACCTCCCGCGCAGCGGCTCGGATTTCGTCGAGCAGGACGGTCAGGTCGTCCTTCGTGGTGCCCGGGTGGAGGACGCAGGCGCGCAGGGCCGCGGCACCCGAGATCCGCGTGCCGGTGAGGAAGGCGTGCCCACGGCGCTGCACGGCGGCCGGGATCGCCTCGTTCAGTGCTTCCGTGCGGTCTGTGTCGAGGGCTGGAGGACAGTGGCGGAATGCGGCGACGGAGGTGACCACCGGGGCGAGCAGCTCGAAGTCGTCGGAGGCTTCGATCAGCTCGGCGAGCGTGCGCGCGAGCCTGGTGGTGTGCTGCACCAGGTCAACGATGCCGTCCCGTCCGAGGTGGGCGATCGTGGCCCATACCCGCAGCGCGCGGAACGGGCGGGTCTGTTCGGTGCCGTACTCGGAGAACCAGCCCAGCTCCCCGGCGTTCTCGTCGCGCAAGTAAGGGGGAACCAGGCTGAAGGCGTCGCGCGGGCCGGCCGGTTCACGGAAGAGAATGCAGCCGGCATCAACGGGGACGCCAAGCCACTTGTGTGGGTCCAGAGCCAGCGAGTCCGCCCGTTCCAGTCCCGCATAGCCAGGTGCGGCGTCGTCGGCGAGGACGCCGAGCGCGCCATAGGCACCGTCGATGTGGAACCACAGTCCGTACTCGAGGGCGATCGCGGCGATGTCATCCAGGGGGTCGACGGCTCCGGTGTTGACCGTTCCCGCGCTGGCGGCGACGAAGAACGGCCGCACCCCGGCTCGTTGGTCGGCCGCGATCAGACGGCGCAGCTCGCCGGTGTCCGTACGAAAAGCCGCGTCGACCGGGACGGTGCGGAGGTACCGGGTGCCCAGGCCGAGAAGTTCTGCCGCCTTGCGCAGACAGCTGTGAGCCTCGGCGGACACGTAGAGCGCCAGCGGGCGATGCCCGTACAGGCCGGTCTCGCGCACGTCGTGGCCCTGGTCGCGGAACGCCTGGTGGCGGGCGGTGGCCAGTGCCACGATGGTGGCCATGGAGGCTCCGCTGGTCAGCAGCCCGGCCCCCGGGGGGTGGGGGAAGCCCACCAACTCCGCCAGCCACCGCACGGCGGTGCGCTCCAGTAGAACGCCAGCGTGGTCTCCGCCCGCGCAGCTGGGGTTCATGGCCGCAGCCAGGGGGGCCATCAGGACGCCGGCGGGGGACGGCGGGGAGTTGACCCAACCGAAGAACCGGGGATGCCCGTTGCCCATGGGATACGGCAGGATCCGGTCCCGCACCTCATCCAGTAGGTCCGCCAGCGGGCGGCTGCCGGCGGGCAGTGGTTGCCGGGTGAGCCATGTGCGGTCTGCCTCGGACACCGGCCGCCACACCGGGCTCTCGGCCACTCCTGCCAGGTGATCGGCTGCCAGGTCCGCTGCCGACCGGGCTGCTTTCCGCAGGTCATGCATCGTGCCCTCCCGGCTTGAGGTGGAGGTGGGAGTCGGCTGCCGGGGCCAGCGTCATAGCCAGGTAGTACACACACGCATCGGCGGAGTCGTTGGTGAAGGCGTGCCGGCGGTTGCCAGGGAAATAGGCTGCGTCCCCGGCCTCAAGCCGGTAGGCCACGCCGTCGACGGTCAGGTGCAAACACCCGTGTTCCACCGCCACGTACTCATGGGATCCCGGCGCGTGCGGGGAGAATTCTCCCGCGTCCACGCCAGGCTCCAGGGTGGTGCGCATGAACTCGAACTCGATGTCCGGCAGGACCGGGGAAAGGATCCGCCGTTCCCACCCGGCGGGGTCCCGTACCACGTGCTGCCGGTCAGCAGCCAGCACCACGACGTCGGGGCGCACCGGTTCGTCCAGGAGTCGAGCGATTGAGGTGCCCAGTGCGGTCGCCAGGCGATCGAGGACCAGCACGCTCGGTGTCTTAGCGCCGCGTTCCACCTCGGACACCATGCTCCGGCTCACACCGCTCAGCTCGGCGAGCCGCTCCAGGCTGATACCACGGGCCCATCGCTCGCCCCTGATCCTGGCCCCCAGCTCGGACATGGACAGACCGCTGGACAAGGTGATGCCGTCACTCATGTTTCCACGATAGCGAAGGGGATCCACTATTGAGAAGGGGTGGGATCCATGGCGCTCTACCTTGTGCCGCTCGGAAATACGAGTTGGTGCGGTGAGCTGTGGTGATGGGGTCCGGTCAGGCGGCGCGGGGGTACTCACCACCCATCACCCGCGTTAACAACGCTTCAGGTCAATACACCGTGCCGACCGAGTATCGGCCACTTTTCCCTCAGCTCGACCATCTGGTACGGGTGCGGATCCTTTCGGGCGGTGCCGGATGGGCTCGTTGATCGGGGAACTCGAGGCGAGGCAGGCGGCGGTTCGGGGCCGGGTGGAGGAACTCGAAGGACGGATCGCCGCGTTGACGGTCCGGTTGGAAGAGGAGCGGGGCCGACTGGAGCGGCTGACGGTGACGCGGGAGACTCTGGAGGAGCTCGCGGTCGAAGGGATCGTCCTCGATGCGTCGGCCCTGGCGGCGGAGCCGGTCGGGGCCGGGTCGTGGGGGTGCAGACCGTGACGGTCTGGCGGGAGGGGATGACCAGCGCGGATCTCCCGCCGGTCTATCGGGACATCGTGGACGTGGTCGATGACGCGCCGGGGCCGGTGCAGGCGAAGCAGATCGTGCCCCGGATCGGTCTGCCGGCCCAGACGGCGAAGATTTAGGGGACGCGGGGCAAGCTGAAACGGCTGGTCGAGCGGGGCTGGCTGGACGAACGGACTCCGGGGGCGACGATCGCCACCGTCCACGACACACACCCGGCCCTGCGCCGCCCGCACGACATCGTCCACCCGCCCGGCGGCCGCAGCGGCCTGCGCACACCGAGTCCCGGCCCGAAGGCCGTCAACCGGTGGTGCACCGCCTCCCTCATCCACGACCCGGCCGACGTGATCGCCGAGGCGTTCACCCAGGCCCACGACCGTGACCGGGGCCGTCACCGTCCCTGACTCGTCCTGGTCGATGGTGCCCACCACCAACTCGATCTCATCGAGGCCGAGGCGCGGCGCCGCAAGGCGACGATCCACGTCCTGATCGACTTCGTTCATGTCGCCGAATATGTCTGGACGGCCGCCCACGCCTTCCACCCGGTCGGCAGCGAGGCCGCGGAGACCTTCACTGCGGAGAAACTCACCGCGATCCTGCACGGACACACCGCCCGTGTCACCCGGGAGATGACCGCGCAGGCCGAGAAGGGCCAGCTCGGCGGTGCGAAACGGGGCAGCGTGGAGACCTGTGTGCGCTACCTGACCGGGCATCTCGACCGGCTCCGCTACGACATCGCGCTGGAGGCAGGCTGGCCGATCGCGACCGGCTCGGTCGAAGGAGCCTGCCGACACCTCGTGGGCGACCGACTCGATATCACCGGCGCCCGCTGGGGCCTGGACAGCGCAGAAGCCGTCCTCAAACTCCGGGCCGTCCAGGCCAACAACGACCTCAATGCCTACCTCGCCTACCACCACACCCGGGAACACCAGCGCACCTACCCCAACCAGCGTGACTACCAACTCAAAGCTTGATCAACGACCTTCCCCCAAAAGGATCCGCACCCAACGGCGAATGGGACACCTACGTCCTGAACGACGCCCATGTCCTGGACCGCACCTCACCCTGCGTGCAGGCCCATGTCACGCCCGACGAGAAGCAGTTCGCCGACACGCAGCTCGCCAACGGCTTCAAGGATCAGCGGGTGATCGACGCCGACCAGTTCGAGCTGACGTTCTCGTTGCCGGACACCGGTCCGCAGGCCGACTGCCTGAACGACCCCCCACCGATCAACTCGATTCCCAACGGCGACGGCTGGTTCTGGAACACCACCGAGGCGGTTCCTCTCGTCAGCCAGACCGACCCGGCGGGCGGGGGCGGACTGCGGCCGCCCGGGCGCAGGCATGCGTGGCGCGGGACCGCGGCAAGGGGACCGAAACCAGCAATGCCGTCACCGGCATGAAGGACGCGGAGGAATTCAAGAAGACGAACAACCTCACCTACGACCAGTCCCGGTGCCATCTCATCCCGAAGGTCCTCGGCGGAAAGGGCACGAGCAAGATCACTCGGTTCAACCTCGTCCCCTGCTGGCAGACCGGGATGAACACGGGCAAGCCCAGCATGCGGACCTACGAGACCATGGCGGAGGGCCTGGTCACGGGCGACATCGCCTATTTCGGAGCGAACGACGCGATCTTCTACCAGGTGACACCCGTCTACAAGGACGCGAACAGCACCATCCCGGTGGGCGTCACGATGAGCGCTGACATCCAACGGGCTGACGGGACGACCGAGGTACTGTTCCCCAACGTCTACGTCACCAACACCTACGCGAACACTGGGTTGTACAACCTCGGTAACTGATCCCACTCAGTTCGCGCCAACGGGAGCCGGCATGGGTTTCACCACCCCACCGCGGCCGTTCGACATCACCGCGCTCTTCCCTCAGCTGGCCCCGCTGGCGCGCTCGGCGACCCGGCTGCACCCGCGCCCCGGGTCGCCGACCGTGCACGACAGCTCCGTCGGCGGGCCGCTCCTGTGGCCCGCCGACGAGGCGTGGCCGTACTGCGACGAGCCGCACGACAGCCGCGCGGCGCCGGTGGTCCACTCCCCGGACGACATCCGGCTCCTCCGCCACGACCGCGCCGCAGCGGCCGAGCGACGGCGCCTCGACCCCGAGGCACCCCAGTGGACTCCCGAGGAACGGGCGACGTGGGAGCGGCTCGCGGACCGCCCGTGGTTCGACGGCCCGATCCCCCTCCTCCCCGTCGCCCAGCTCTACGCTCGCGACGTCGCCTTCCCGCGCCCGCCCGACGCGGACCTCCTCCAGGTCCTCTGGTGCCCCTTCGACCATGAGATGGCCCACCCTCGGACAGCCCTCTTCTGGCGCTCCTCCGCCACCGTCACCGACGTTCTCGACGCACCGCCCGAGCCGCCCATCGTCCAGCGGGACTGCTACCTCCCGGAGCCGTGCCTGTTCTCACCGGAGCAGGTCACCGAGTACCCCAACCCCTTGGACCTGGACAAGGAGCTTCAGGACCAGCTGGACGACATGAGCCGCTGGGAGACGATCGACCCCGCGCGGTACAACACGTACGCGGACGACCCGGGCGAGCTCTACCTGAACAACCTCTCCACCGCCCCCGGCTGGAAGACCGGCGGCTGGACCCGCTGGGGCCTCACCGACCCCGAGCCCCGCCCCTGCCCCGAGTGCGGCACCGAGCAGGTCCCGCTCCTCACCATCGCCTCCTGGGAATGGGACGGCGGCAGCGGGACCTGGATCGCCGAGGAGGAACCGACGAATCCGGCCCCGCCTCCCCTGGGCGCCAAGGCCGGCAACTTCACCTTGATCGACATCGTCGGCGGCTACAACCTGCAACTCCACGTCTGCCCGGCCAACCCGTCCCACCCCCACATCGAACTGGTCCAGTGACCGGTCGCGCAGGACCGAACCTGCCGATGCCGGTCGGTATCTGCCCCGCCTTTGATGCACAGCAGCGGACGCTGTCGCTCCTCGAACCGGCAGTACGGTCCACCCGGACCGTCGGTTCCTCACCGGCGAGCGTCCGCTCGGCGGTCTCGGCCTGACTGCCGAAGAGCACCAGGTTGCTCAACCTCGGTAACTGATCACAGCCAGTTCGTGCCATCGGGAGCCGACATGAGTCCCACCACCCCGCCGCGGCCGCTCGACGTCACCGCGCTCCTCCCTCAACTGGCCCCGCTGGCGCGCACGGCGACCCGGCTGCATCCCCGCCCCGGGTCGCCCACGCCGCACGACAGCCGGCGGGCCGCTCCTCTGGCCCGCCGACGAGCCGTGGCCGCACTGCGAAGGACCGCACGAGTGGGACCGGGTGAACGAGATCCTCTCGCCGGGAGACGTGCGCCGGCAGCGGCGCATCCGGGCAGCAGCGGCGAGCCGGCCGTACGAAGATCACCCACTGTCCCGGTACACGCCTGAGGAGCGGGCCATCGTGGAGCGGATCGAAGTGGGCCGCCCGTGGCCCGAAGGCCCGATCGCCATGCTGCCCGTGGCCCAGCTGTACGTACGCGACATCCCCCTGCTGCGCCCGCCGGATCGTGGCCTCCTTGCCGGTGGAGGAGGGGCTGGGACTGGCGATTGCCAACCGGCTCCGCCGCGGGGTCCCGGCCCAGCGCGTGACCAGCACCGACGCCGTGCCTTCAAGAAGCTGTTTCCCGACCGCGGCTGCGTACGGCCGAAAGATGCAGGAGATGTCATCGTTGACGGCGTCGGCGACCGTGTGGCCTGCGGTGGCGAGGGCCTCCATCCCGCCTTCCCGCCAGGCACGCGGCCAGCGTTCCACCGACCGCTCGCTCACCTGCAGATCCTTCGCGATCACCACGTTCTTCTCGTCGCGTGTGAACCGTTCGCCCGCCTCGTACCGGTTCCGCTCCCGAAACTGTCGCCGCTCGGCGGTCAATCCGCCGCCCTGCGCGTACCACATGCCACCGGCCTACCGAAGGGATCAGCACCCGACAACAACCCGAAAAGATCAGTAACTCCCCATCCCTCACACCAACGCGGGGGCGAGGTGCCGGGGGAGGCCTCGGTGATGTCGCGTCTCGCCGCTTCCCTCAGGCTGCCACCACAGGGAGCTATCCGCTCGTCCACCCGTTCGGCAGCACGCCGCGCCTGCGGGCCGGGGCACCCCTAGCATGCTGACTGTGCGACCCATTCTCCCGAAGATCGAGGGCGGCCGGGTACAGGGCCTCCTGCAGCTCATCGAGGACGGCATCCACCTCGTCGTCGCGGCGCTCCTCGTACTGCTCGCGGGGCTCCTGACCGTCGGGGTCGTCCACGACGTCGTCAGGTCGATCCAGGGTCCGTACCGCGAGGAGACGGTCGTTCTCTCCGCCCTGGACAACGGCCTTGTCCTGTTCATCGTGGCCGAGCTGCTCCACACCGTCCGCCTGACCATCAGGAACCAGACCCTGGACGCGGAGCCGTTCCTCGTCGTCGGCCTGATTGCCGGCATCCGCAAGGTGCTCATCGTGACGGCCGAGGCGGAGAAGTCCTTCCGGTGGAACGTCGAGGGGATCGAACTGCTCATCCTGGCGGGGCTGATCCTCGTGATGGCGACAGCGGCGTACGTGTGGCGGCGCTCGACGCGGCCGGGAGACTACTTCCCGCTCCAGGAGGCGCGGCGCTCCCCGTCGCCGGAGCCGTCACCCACCCCGGTGCGCGGGTCCTGATCCGTCACCTTCCGCCGCCACGGCCGCCCGCACCCGCTGCTCCTCGCGAGCGGAGCCGACGTCCCGTTCCAGGGGTGTGCGGCTCACGGCCGTCGCGAGGTCCTCCAAGGCTTGCTTCTGCAGTTCCGCCCCGCGCCGCACCACCGGGCTCCGGTCCCCGGCGGCGGCGCCCTCCCACGCATGGAGCGCCTCCTCCACGCGCCCCCAGTCCGGATTCCTGTGCTCGCGCACGTCGACTGCCGCCTGCGCGGTGTCCGCCTCCAGGGCCTCGGCGAACCGCTCCGCCTCGGGGACGACACGGCTGTCGGCCCGCGGGACGTGGCTCTCCATGAGCATCGCCGCCCGGCCGAACCCCTTGAGCGCCTCCTGCGCCTCCTCCGCCTCGCGCGACGTCAGACCCCTGGGGCGGACCGGTTCCTGCCTTGCCCGGTCGTATGCCTCCTGCCAGGCGGCACGTGCCTCCCTGCTCGCCAGCAGTGCCCTGCGCATGTCGGCGTGATGCTCCTGGGTCGGTTCGGCGTAGCTGCGGAGCACCGCGGCCGCGTAGCGGCCGTCGGCGGCGAGCCAGTCCGCAAGCCGGCCCGGCAGCCGGGGTGTCTCCCATGCGGGGAACACCACGTACGCCAGCATTGCCAGGGCCCCGCCGAGCAGGGTGAGCACCACCCGCTCCGGGACCGTCTGCTCCCATGCCTGGCCGCCCATGCCGAGCAGGAAGACGACGTACGCGGCAGTGAAGCACTGGGAGTAGGCGTAGCCGGTACGGTTCAGCGTGTACGACAGGCCCGCCGAGGCCACCGCCAGCGCGCCGAACACATGGGCGTCCGGGCCCAGGGCCCGCACCATCCCGGTGGCGAGCGCGACCCCCGCCAGGGTCCCGGCGAGACGGGCCACCGCGCGCGCGTACGTCCGGTGGAAGTCCGGCCGCATCACCATCACCGAGGTGATGGGCGCCCAGTAGCCGTGGCCCAGGGGTAGCCGGGCGGCGATCAGGTAGCCGAGCGTGGCCACCGCCGCCAGGCGGACGGCGTGCCGGAACACGGGCGAGTCCCGGCGGAGCTCACGGCGGACCGCCCGGACGACGACCGGGACCAGCCGGAACATTGTCGGGCGCACCAGGAACTGGGCGCTCGTCGAGCCGGGCGGCGTGGGCGTCCTCCCGGAGACGCTGCCGCTCCCGGCGATCTCCAACGCCTCGCCGAGCAGTTCCACGAGCCGCTCGGCGGCCTGCCTCGCGGGGCCCTCCAGCACCTCGTGGTCCTCGTCGACGCGTAGGACGTCCGTGCTCCTGGGCGGCACCTCGGCGGGGGTGCCGCGGCGGATCGAACGGGCGGCCGCATCCAGGACGTCGGCGGCCGCGTCGAGCAACTCCCGCGCGCGGTCCCGCCCGGGTCCCTCTGCCGGGGCGCCGACGTCCGGGTCGGCGAGTGCGGCGACGACCGGCCGAATGCGCTCGGCGAGTCCCCGGGGGCCGTGGAGGACGGGGACGGGTGCGGGCCTGTGATGGCGTCACGGCTGCCGCGTCCCGGGCTGTCATCAACGGTTCCGGGTCGAACGGGGCGGTCGGGTCGTGCCGCAGCCGGCGGGCGTAGTCCGCCACGGCGGCCAGAGCGTCGGCGAGCGCGTCACGATGCGCCCCCCAACGCCGGATCGGGAACAGCAGGATCAGCACGGCCTGCGCCACGCCTCCGAGCGCGATGACCCCGGCGTGCTCCAGGGCTCGCCCGACGCTCGTGGGCAGGGTGATGGTCACCAGCATGCTGCCGACGGTCGTCGCTGCGACGATCCCAGCGGTCGATCCGACGGCCCAGGCCATTCCCGCGGCAAAGGCCCATACGGCCAGCAGTGGGAGGAACGTCACGAGTCGCCCCGCCGCCAGGTAGCCCACGAAGGTGCTGAGCGCCAGGCCCGCGCCCGCGCCGAGCGCGATCACCTTGCGTGGACGCCAGGTGCGCTGGAAGGTGGCCCCACCCGCGGAGTAGGCGCCGAGGGCGGCGGACGCGGCATACGCAGGGGAGACCAGCCACAGCGCCGGCCCGATGACGATCGCCACCCCAGCGGCCGTGCGCAGCGCGAGCAGGGGCTCCAGCCGCGTCTCCTCGATCGTGAGCCCGGATCGCACGACCTCCCCGAAGGCCCGCAGCCACGTCACGGGTGTGAGCCTAGCCGGAACGTTCTGCCGGGTCGCGTCGGCCGCGCGCCCCCGGGCCGACCTACACCCACAAACCGGCACCCTCGCGTACAGGGCAATCGATGACCGCACCCCCAGCGTCGCCTGTTCACCCCCAGCGGCCGCGGCTCGACGTCGTCCTCGTGGCCGATCCGGGATGGCCGACGGAGGTCGCGAAGCGGCCGAGGAAGGGTGACGGACCTGTCCTACCGGGACAACACCCGCCCCGTCATCGCCATGATCGGCCCGCCGGAGCACATCGCGCTGCTGTCGCTGCCCATGCTCAGCCTGATGCGCGCCGCCCACCGGCTGAGGGGAGCGGCCCTCGGCGTGATCGGAGCGCTGATCCCGGAGTCCGGCAACGCCCTGCCACCCGGGTGGATCCAGTACACCAGCGAGGCACCGCACGTCCGCGGGCGGTTGCGGCTGCTAAGCAGGCTGGTCCGCGTCAACCGGCCCTGGCTGCTGTTCACCGGCCTCTTGCGAGCGCTCCCTGGCGTGTTCGCCACCGCGGCGTTCGGCTTCATGAGCAGTGACATCTGGAGGCTCACCCTTTACGTGGGGCCGCTCCGCGACGCGGTGTTCACCCTGCTGTCGATCCGCACGCCCGTCCGACTACCCGGGCAGTCGGACACCTGGGCCTGGCAGGGCAACACAGGGAGGCTAATCGGGCCCGACATGCGCATGCGTTCCCGCGTCCCGTCGGCCAGGCTGAATGGGAAGCCCAGGGGCCGGGAGCCACCCCGGCGCCCGCAGCCGGAGGTTGCCGTCATGACCGTGATGTCCATCGCCAGGTTCGAAAGGTTCTTCCGCGCGGCCGCTGGGCTGGACATCGACAAGAACGATCTCAAGCGCTACAGCGACTTCGTCGACGCCAAGCTCTACGATCTGCTGACCGTCGCCCAGGCCACTGCCAAGGCCAACGGGCAAAGTGGAACTCAAGCCGATCCTGGAACAGCTCGCCACCCACCCCGCTCTGGACCGCACGCCCGACGAGGAGACCGAGGCGGCCTATCCGGACATCATCGGCGGACTCAGCCTGGCCCTTGCCCAGAGCTTCAAGATCCTCCACCCCGACCTGAAGAACCCCCAGACCCAGCACTGGGACGAGGCCCGAGCCGTCTTCGACCTCCTGCTGTGAGTGGCGACCGGACCAGGCGGTGCAGGCCACGGCCACACAGCGTCAGCGCGCTCTGCTTCCTCGGCTGCCGCAACGATCCTGCTGGCCGCCGCAGGGCCTCGTCCACGTCCAGGGTGCTGCCAAGAGCGGTCGTGACCTCCGCCAGCAGCGCCAGGCGGTCCAGAGCCTGCGCTGCAGCGCCGCGTCCACGTCGAACTCGTCCTGCGGTGGAGCGCAACGCCCGACGCGCGCTGGGCAAACAGCCCTTGGGGCGGCTGACGCACCTGGTCGGTGAGCCGGCCGGGACCGCGGCGGGCACCCGCTGGCTGCTGGAGCAGACCGCCGTGCGGCTTGCGGGGATCCGCACGATCCCCGACCGGCTGGTGTCGTAAGCCGATCCCGAAGCCCGACCAACCGTAAGGGCAAGCCCCAACACCCCAGGCTGATCGGCCCACATCTCGGGTGTCGGAGGGCTCAGATTGTGGCGGCTCGACCTCGCAGGGATCATCGAAGGCATGGACAGGAACATGTCCGTCGGGTCCGGGGAGCGGCTGCTGGAGGAACTGGTCAGAGCAGCCCAGCTGGCATCACCTGCGGAACTGCCCGTGGTCCTGAACCGGTATGCCGAGGCCATGGGTCTGGGCAGGGCCGTTATCTATCTGGTCGACATCCAGCAAAGACTGCTGGTGCCGCTTGTCGAAAGCGAGCCGGAACTGGAGCTCGACACTTCGCTGGCCGGATGGGCCTACCGCACCGACTCTCTCCGAGTGGAAGAAGGCCCCTCCGGCGGGCTGAACGTATGGCTACCCCTGGCCGACGGGGCGGAGCGGCTGGGCGTCGTGGAGCTGAACATGAGCACCCTGGACGGGCTCAAGATACGGCGTTGTCGAACGACGGCGCTGCTCCTCGCACTGATCATCACATCCAAGCGCACCAACAGCGACACCATCGCGCAGCGCATGCGTACCAGGCCGATGCACCTGCCCACGGAGATGGTGAGGGCTTTTCTCCCTCCCCGGTCGATCGGCACCGGGCGGGTCGTTTCGACGGCGGTTCTGGAGCCTGCGTACGAACTGGGCGGCGATGCTTTCGACCATGCGTTCACCGAGGACGTTCTGCACGCCACAATCCTTGACGGCATGGGGCACGACCTGGCGTCCGGACTTGCCACCTCTGTCGCCATGGCAGGCTGCCGTAACGCCCGGCGCAGCGGGGCAGACCTGCACGAACTCGTGGGCACCGTGGACGAGGCTCTGGCGAAGTGGCTTCCGGAGCAGTTCTGCACGGGTGTCTTCGCCCAGTTGCACATGCCCACCGGTGTGCTGCGCTGGTGCAACTGCGGCCACCCGCCTCCGTTGCTCATCCGTCGCCACCGCCTGCTCCATAAGGCCTTGGAGCGGCCACCTGAGCCTCCTTTGGGTCTGCCCGCCAGTCTCGCCGGGACCGCCCGTCAGGTGCACGACGTCAGCCTCGAACCCGGTGACCGAATACTGCTCTACTCAGACGGCGTCGTGGAGTCACGCGATGATGCAGGCGAAGAGTTCGGCCTGGAGCGCTTCACCGACTACATCATCCGGTCGACCGCAGCGGGGCAGAGCGCCCCGGAAGTGCTACGCCTGCTCATCCATGCCATCCTCGAGCATCGGCACAACAAACTCAGCGACGACGCCACGATCTTGATGTTCGAGTGGCAGCCCACTGATCCGTGACCGCACGAGCCGGAGAGCGCAGCCGTGGCGCCGGTGTGATCTCGTCGCCCGCTGGGTGTCATGCGAGCCAAGCGGACTCCTTCGGACGGGTGTGCGGTGAGCTGTCGGTGCCGCCGTGCGCGGCCGTGTGGCCCAGGTAGCGGTGCACGAAGTGGATGCTCATCGCGCCTTCGCCGACCGCGGAGGCCACACGCTTCACCGAGCCGCTGCGGACGTCGCCGGCGGCGAAGACGCCAGGCAGGCTGGTCTCCAACGTCAGGCAGTCGCGGCCCTGGCTCTGCCACAGTTCGGGAACGGAGCACGCCTGCGCCTCCGCGCCGGTGAGCACGTAGCCGCGTGCGTCGAGGGCGAGCGCGCCGGACAGCCAATCGGTGTGAGGGTCTGCGCCGGTGAAGACGAACAGGGCCCGCACCGCGAGGTGGCGATGCTCGCCCGTACGGTGGTCGACCACGGTGACCGCCTCCAGCGCCTTGTCGCCGAATGCCTCGGTCATCTCGGTGTGCAGCAGCACGCGCACCCGCGGGTGGCGCTCGATCTGATCGATCAGGTAGCGGGACATGTGCGCCTCGAGGCTCGGCCCACGGACGAGCAGATACACCTGCGGTGCGTACCCGGCCAGGAAGAGCACGGCCTGGCCCGCGGAGTTGCCGCCGCCGACCACCGCCACCGGGTCGGTACGGCACTGCTGGGCCTCGTAGACGGTCGCCGAGTAGTGGACGCTCGCGCCCTCCAACGGTTCGATGCCGGGCGCATGGAGGCGGCGGTAGCGGGCGCCGGTGGCCAGGACGACGGTACGGGCGGTGATCTCGCTGCCGTCGGCGAACCTGACGGCGTAGTGGCCGTCCCGCGGTTCGAGCCGGGCCGCCTCCGCCGGGACGCTGATCCGGGCGCCGAACTTGCCCGCCTGGAGCACCCCGCGCTCGGTGAGTTCGGCGCCGGAGATGCCGGAGGGGAAGCCGAAGCAGTTGTCGATGCGGGAGGACGTCCCGGCCTGGCCGCCGGTGGCCATCGCCTCGACCACGGTCGTGCCGAGGCCCTCCGAGGCGGCGTTCACCGCGGCGGCGAGACCGGCCGGACCGGAGCCGACGATCAGGAGATCGCCGCGGCCGTTGCCCGACGGCAGGGGCGGCAGGCCGATGAACCGGGCCAGTTCGGCGTTGCTCGGATTGCGCAGCAAGGTCGTGTCCCGCCAGATCACCAGCGGCGTCTGCTCCGGACCGACCGCGAAGCGGCGCAGCAGCGCTTCGGCCTCCTCGTCCGTCTCCAGATCGATCCAGCGGTGCGGCAGCCGGTTGCGGGCGGCGAACTCGCGCAGCCGCCGGGTGTCGGGCGAGTAGCGCGAGCCGATGATGCGGAAACCGGCGCCCTGCCCGACGAGCAGGGCACGGCGGCCCAGGCAGGCGCGCAGCACCACATCACCAAGGGTGGAGTCCCGAGTCACCAGGTCACGCAGCTGCTCCATGGACAGGGTGAGGATCTCGCCGGGGTCCCTGACCACGGCGGTGTAGAAGGCCACCTGTCCGTTCAGGAGGCCGAGTTCGCCGATGAAGCGGCCAGGGCCGTGCACACGCAGCAGGCGTTCGCCGGGTGTGCCGTAGCCCTCGGCGATGGCGACCGAGCCACTGAGGACGACGTAGAACGTCTCGCACCGCTCTCCCTCCCGGATCAGCACGTCACCGGCGTCAACCGGGCGCCTCCGGCCATGGTGCGCCAGGCGGGCCATCTGGTCGTCCGGCAGGCGGGGATAGGCGCCGTAGATGTCGGGCGTCTCGAAGGGGACGCTCTCCTCCGCCTCGTCCGGCACAGGCGCTGCGCCCGGCCGCGTCTCGTCGCCGGGCATCACACGAACGCCTCGTGGACGAAGCACCACCGCCAGTCCTCGCCGGGCTCCAGCGACGCCACGATCGGATGGCCGTCGTCGGCGGCGTGACGGCGGGCGTGCCGGTTCGGCGAGGAATCGCAGCAGCCGACGTGGCCGCAGGTCAGGCAGAGCCTGAGGTGGACCCAGGGGGAACGCGTGGCCAGGCATTCCTCGCACCCCGGGGCGCGCGGGGTGACGGGGCGTACGAGGGCGAGGTGGGGGTCGGTCCGTACGGTCATGGCCGATCACCCTTTCCCGGCCGCTTCGCGGCCCGCGATCGACTGCTCCACCCACCGCCGCAGGGCAGGGGCAGGTGCGGCACCCGCCTGCCGGGCGATGGTCTGTCCTTTGTCGAGGACCAGCAGCGTCGGTACCGCCTGGACCTCGAACCGCCGCGCCAGGCGCGGGTTCTTGTCGATGTCGACCTTGACCAGCTTGATCGTTCCCGCGAGATCGGCGGCGACCTTCTCCAGCGCGGGGCTCACCATGCGGCAGGGACCGCACCAGGTGGCCCACAGGTCGACCACGACGGGGACGTCGGCCCGCTCGGCGACCTCGGTGAAGTCGTCGTCGCCCGCGTCCACCATCCACGGTAGGGGCTGCTTGCAGTGGCCGCACTTGGGGCGGCCCTCCGCGGCCACGGGCACCCGGTTGGTGCGCCCGCAGTTCGGACAACTGACGGTCGTCGCCTGCATCGTGCTCATGCCGCCCGCGCTCCCTTCACGTCCTCGGGCTGGGCGTAGGTGACCACTGGGTCTGTCCAGCCAACGGTGTAACTCGGGTGATGTGAGTTAGCGGCGGCCGACGGAGAGTCGGCCGTCGAAGGCGATGTCGAAGGCCTGGAATGCGGGCTTCCAACGCATGGTCCAGGGTTTGCGTCCCTGGCCCGTGGGGTCGAGGCTCATGACGGCCATGTAGACGCATTTGAGGGCTGCGGCCTCGTTCGGGAAATGCCCGCGGGCCCGGACGGCACTCCCGTGCTGGCGCCGGATCTGCGGGAGCTTGTTCGGGGGCGTCTTTACAACCGGCACCCGAACAGTGAGCCGCTGCCGCCGTACGACGAAATCGCCTGGGCAGGGCTGACCCGTGCGGCCCGAATGATCGCCAAGGAGTCCTGGGCTGCGTACCGGGCGGCCAGAGCAACGGCGGAGTCCAGCGCGGATCCTTACGCGCATGGCTGGACGCGGGAGAACATCTTCTGGTTGATGGTGCACCACGGCCCGGTGACAGCACGGGAGTTGGGGCAACGCGACGGATTCTCGTACGAGGAGATGCGCCACCGGATCGGCCGTGACCGTCAGCGATTCTTCGTGGAAGCTCGTGAAGCGCTCTTCCCCAGCCCCCGCGTCATCATCGCCTACCAGGTGCTGTTCGGCGTGTACAGCGGCATCGTGCCGGACGGCATCGCTGATCTGGGCGTCGACGGACTTGACTGGGCCGGCGACAGCACCGTCCTGGTCCGATACATCAAGGGCCGTACGTCCGAGGAGAGCATCACGCTGCCGAGCAAGGCGGTACGGCTGCTGGAACGGTGGCTCGAGTATGTCGAACTGACGAGGTCACACTGCCCACCGCAGCTGCGCAACGGGCTGTGGCTGTGGCTCGCCTACACCTCGCGTCGCACGGGCGAGGAGGGCCTCGGGCCGTGGCGGTACGGGCGCCCCTACAAGTCCACCACCGTCGACTGGTCCCGGAATTCGGAAGTGATCGACGCCAACGGGGCGCCGGTGACAGTGCACCGTCACCGGATCCGCACGACGTTCGAGTCACACCGGGACCGCTCTTCCTGGATCGGCAGCCGGCGCTCGACGATCGACCCCAACCACACCCCGGGAGTGGAAGGCGACCACTACCTGTCCTCCATGACCGAGGCCCAGCAGAACGCACTGGAAGACATTGCCGAGCAGGCCCAGGGCGATCTGCTCCGCAGGGGTCAACCGCCCATGGTGCTGTCGGACGAGCAGGTCGCCGACCTGGCCCGTCAGTTCCCGCAGCTGGTCAGCGAACTGCAGTTGGACGGGCGTCTCCCCACAAGCCCGGACACGGCGAGGGATCCCGTCGACACTGCCAACCGTGCTCCCTCGCCGTCCGCCCCCTCGTTTCACCGCGATCACACCTCGGAGGTTCCACCGGCTCGGACCCGGACCAGCACCTGGTCGGCCAACTTCTGCGGTGTCAACTCGCCATCCAGGAACACGGTGTCACCGGGCAAGGTGTCGGCAGCGGCCATGCACGGCGAAATCCTTTCCTTGCACCAGCGCCGAACCTTCTCGTCCTGCTCTGGGCTGTCCGGGGTGAAACTGCGGTCGTCGATCCGCTGCTCCAGAACCTCTCGGGAGACCTTAAGGAAGAAGTGGTGGACGTCGATGCCTGCATCCTTCAACGCGCCAAAGATCTCACCGACATAACCAGGATTCACCAAGGTCATCGGGATGAGGACCGGGCGGCGATACTCCTCGATCAGTCCCACCGCCAGGTCAGCGACCTGGCGCCGCCACAGCCGAAGGTCCTGGAAGTCGCCGGTCGGCACCTCCACGATCTCTCGCAGCACATAGCCGACCATCTCCGGGTCGTAGACCAGTGCCTCGGGCCAGCGCGCACGCAACTCGTCTACCAGGGTGCTCTTTCCGCTACCGAACGCACCGTTCACCCAGACGATCAACGCGATCCTCCCCGCCCCGTCGCCGTGCCCGCGACCCGGGCCCGGCATGGCGTACCGACGAAATGGGGCTGTGTGGGTGACGAAACGCAGTCCGTCGTCGGCCGGGCGATTGGGCTGACGCCGATCCCACCGAAGGCGGCTCCCGTGTGCGGGAACTTCTGCGTATCTGCGCGGGATGCACGCCCTGCTGGACTTGCTGGCCCACCATGCCAGCGCATTGCGTCGGTGGCCCTATCGCCCATGTGCATCGACGCGCAGTACCGCTGGCGAGCTTCCTTGACGTCCTCCGGGAAGGCGTCCACCAGGCCGAAGTCGGTGATCGAGTTGTCGAGCTCCTCAATCGCCGTGTGCACTCTGGAGGTTCGCCACGGTCCCAGTCTCGGGCAGTGCGGCCTCACGCCGATGGTCGGCGGCTCCTTACTCTCCCCCGTCGGCTGAATGGAGCTGGAAGTCGACGACGACGCAACCAACCTGTCCGTCATCGGTGCGGCCGATCCAGACGGGGTAGGCCCCGTCGCCCTGGCCGGCACGGAAGGCGATGAGGTTCGGCTCGGGCTCCGTGCTGGGCAGTTCGACGGTGAAATGGCTGTCGAGGGGTATGAACAGGTCCTCGTCCAGCTGGCCTTCGATCACCGTCCGAGTCGCATCCATGAAAGCCGCTGTGCCGGTATCCACGCCAACCCCGTAGAACTGGCCCTCGCCGAGCAGCCCCAGGTCCTCGTCGGGCCGGAGGGCCATTTCCCACTCGCGGGGCGGGATGTCCAGGAACGTCACCCTGGCCGCGGCGACACCGGCCCCGCGTGTCGTGCGCAAAAGCGACAGCGTGACCGGGAACTCGCCCGGTGGCACAGCGACGGTCCGCGGGGTCTCTCCGATCCAGCCGGGGTCCGAGACCGCCAGCTGCCCTGACGTGATCCGCAGCAGGCCGGCGTCAACGGGCTCGACGACGGCCGGCCCATCCGGAGTGTCACACGCGCCCGGACTGAACAGTTGCTCGATTCCGGTGGCGCGCAGCGGTCCCGATCCTTCGTCCACCGACACGTCGCTCAGGGCTACGGTCGTGGCGGGCTCGTGGCCCTGCTGGGCGAGGAACGGCGCGAACACCTGCCAGTCGCCGAATTCCGGTACGGGGCAGAGGAAGCTTTCGACGGGCGCCGGGAACCGCCGCACGGGGACGCTCGACGGGCCGGATGCTCGAGCGTGCAGTGGCTCCGTCGACGCTCCCCTCGGCCCGGCGAACTCGGACCTCACCTCGACCTGCCCGTCGGCCGAGACGGTCGTGGTCTCCTGAACATCCCACTTCCCGGACGAGTGCTCCTGCTCGTTGGAAAACTGCCATCGGGTGTTCCGGTGAGCCAACAACATCCCCGTGCTGTGCGGCTTGAGGTCGATCATCTGCATGCGCCAGGACCTGTCGTCGAACAGATACATACGCCACATCCGGCGCGGCCAGTATTCGACCAGTGCCAGCGGTCGCTCCCGCGCGGACAGCAGAACCGCGTAATCCATCCCGGCAGCATGTCTGCGTGCCGCGACCGCGCGCGACATCGGGTCCGGATGGGTCATTCCCCGATGGGAACCCCACATGTCGCCGTACGACACATCAAGACTGTCGAAGATCACAGCCGCGCATCTCCCCCCGTGGCACCAGCCACCCCCGAGCAGTGGCGCTCGACGGGTGACCCTGCCGCATCGCGCTGCCCTTCCGAAGCTTCGTTGTGCCGCCAGTCTGCCACTGAGGTGTGACACATAGGATTGTGGGAGGCCAGCAACCTGGGGTTACCGACGAAATGGGCCGCCCCAGGTGACGAAACACAGTCGGTTCGGCGGGCCCCATCGGTGATGCGTGCGTTCGCGTCAGCGCCGACGCTCAGGGGCGGGAACGTGGGCACTCCTGCGCGGGAATCCAACCCGGCGGAAGCCACGTTACGGCTGGTCAACGAATTCCGTCGGTTGCCCGGCATGTCGGATCAGCATGCCGCCTCCACCCGACACCTCTCAACCGATGACAACGCTCAATCGCTGCGAGAGGCCACCAACGCCCCCTACACGAGAGGCCCCTGTGGTCGAACCCATACCTTCGCCTATCGTTCCAGCTGACTTAGCACCCCCACGCAGACATGATCTCAGTCACGCAGCCGTGCAGGGCAAAGGGACAACATGCCTCGCTACAACGCGACACGACGAGGACCCTCGACCCTCGCGTAAAGCGACATGGCCTGCGTGGGACACGGCGTCTGCCGTCACAGACTGCGGGGCGGCTGGAGCAGGGCACTGCACGTCCTCGGCATGCGCGACGTCGGACTGGAATGGGACCAGTGGGCGTGCAAGGCCCGCGCTGCGGCTGGCCAGTTGACCATCCGCACCGACGTGGCGAGGTACCCGACCTGGCCCTTCATCGGCCGCACCCGCGGTGTGATCGCCTCGCCGCCGTGCCAGGCGTGGAGCATGGCCGGCAAGCGCCTCGGCCTGCTCGACCAACCGCTGGTGCACGCGGCGGTCGAGGACCTGGCCGCCGGTCGCGACACCCGCGAACGCCTCCTCGCCGCATGCCGCGACGAGCGCTCCCTGCTCGCCGCCGAGCCGATGCGCTACCTGTACGCCCTGAACACGGTCGGCGAGCCCGACTGGGTCGCCATGGAGGAAGTACCGGACGTCCTGCCCTTGTGGAAGGAGTACGCCGCCGTCCTGCGCGGGTGGGGATTCTCCGTCTGGTACGGAATCCTCAACGCAGCCGACTTCGGCGTCCCGCAGACCAGGAAGCGAGCGATCCTCCTGGCCTCCCGCGTCCGTACAGCGCAGCCGCCCACGCCCACGCACTCCCAACTCGCCGAGCTGGCGCTGTTCGGTCCGGGCCGCGCCCGCTGGGTCAGCATGGCCGAGGCCCTCGGATGGGGCGCGACCGACCGGCCCGTCCCCACCGTCTGCGCGGGCGGCGGGCCCGGCGGCGGCCCCGAACCGTTCCCGTCAGGCTCCCGCAAGACGCTGTCCGACGCCCGAGAGCGCGGCACCTGGATGCCCCGCCCGGACGGGGTGGTTCTGCAGTCCCGTCGCGAAGGCGCCGGATGGGCGGCCCGGCACGGCACACGCGAGAACCGGGCCGCCGACGCTCCGGCGCCGACGTTCACCGCCGAGGCGCACCGCTGGTCCTGGTCCCTGCGCAGCAACAACCAGGCCAACGCCACGGTCCGTCCGCTGTCCGAGCCGGCCGGCACGCTGTTCTTCGGACACCGCGCGAACGAGTGCACCTGGGTCGCCGAGCCCGCATCACCGTCGGCCGAAGAAACCGATGCGCCAGCCGTGCCCGAGCCGATCCGGATCACCGCCCGCGAGGCCGGCCTCCTGCAGACCTTCCCCGCCGACTACCCCTGGGCCGGCAACAAGGGCCAGCAGTTCTCCCAGATCGGCAACGCCGTGCCCCCGCTGCTCGCCGGCCACCTCCTCGCCCCACACCTCGGCGTCACCCTCGAACCCGACGACTTCACCCTCGCCGCCTGATGCCCCACGTCCCCGAACCCGACGAAGACGACCTCGACGCCATCGCACCGCCCCAGCCGGTGTTCCACGTCGAGCAGGCCCTCCTCGGGGCCCTCCTCCTCGACCCGCACCGTCTGGACGACGTGAGCGGCATCGCCGCCGACTCGTTCTCCACCGCCGCGCACGCCGCCTTGTACGCCGCGATCACTACCTTGCCGCGGCCCGACCCCGCCGAGCACGCGAAGAACACCAAGTGGCTCGACCGCGTACTCGCCACGGGCCGGGAGCAGGCGCGCGGGCTGACCGCCTCCTACCTGCACACCCTCGTCCAGGTCTGCCCCTGGCCCAGCCACGCCGCCACCTATGCCCGGATGGTCGAGAACACGCCCGCCGCCGCCTGCAGACGGCCGCCGAACGCCTCGTCCACACCGTCCACGACGCCTCCCTCCCGCACCCCGTGCAGACGGTGCTCGCCGAGGACGACGCGCTCGCCGCGGTCGTGGACGACATCGCGAACCGCTTCCCGCCACGCGCAGGCGTGCTGCCCCGCACCACGGCACCGCCGCCGCCCGCCGCGCCCGACCCCGCAGAGGCCGTCGAGGAGGAGCAGATCCTGCTCGCCACTGCCACGGCCTACCCTCCGACATCGAAGCCGTCCGGTGGCTGCTCCCCGACGACCTCACCCTGCCGCTGCACGCCGGCCTGTGGCAGTGCCTGACCGCCCTGGCCCGCCGCCGCGAGCCCGTCGACCCCGTCACGGTCCTGTGGGAAGCCCAGCAGCGCGGCCTGCTGGACGACGGCAGTGAACCGGGCGGGGTCCTTCGCCTGCTGGCCGAACCGGCCGGTTCCGTCGAGCACTGGGGCGAGCGCGCCCTGCAGCGCTCTCTCCTGGCCACGGCCGCGCACACCGGCCGGCGGATCGAGGCGTACGCCGGCGACCCGGCGAACACTCCGTTCCAGCTCGTCGTCGGCGCCCGCCGCGCCCTCGCCGATATCGGCGCTGTCCGCACCCGCTGGCAGCACGCCACCGGAGCCGCCCCGCCACAGCGGCGGCGACCGGCGCCCACCACGCGCGCCGGCCCGCCGACCACCTCGGCCGCGCACACCGCCCGCGCCACACGAGCAACCCGATAGCCCCCGCGTACACCGGTGGCCGGGGCCGAAGGCCCGGCCACCGGCAGAAGAGACGAGACCCCACCGTGACTCCCGCCATCGACGCCCACGTCCGCCTCGACACCCACCCCACTCATCCCAGCGCCGTGACAGCCGTCCTGACCGGCACCCAGGCCCGCGTCGCTCTCATGGCTCTGGAGGCTGCCGACTGGAGCGTCGCCGCCGACAACGTCCTGGTCCTGGCCCGCATCGATCATGAGGAGCCCTACTGGGCCGAGGACGCAGCCAAGCACCTGATCGCCGAAGGCATCACCGTCGAGATCACCCCTCGGCTCCGGGATGCCATGGACGAGGAATGGACCTGGGCGAACTATCCGATGCCGTGGTGCACCCGCAGCGAAATCCGCGAGGTCTCCAATCAGGCGCAGAAGATCCACGACGACATCCGCCGCGGCCAGCTCCTCATCCACGCCCACGCCCACGACGGCCACACCACCGTCGCGGTCGGCACCTACGTCGGCCCAGGCGGCAAGTCCGTCTACCTGCACGGCGAAGACCACCTGCGCCAGGTCGCCGACACCTTCGACTCACCCGCGCAGGCCCTGCTCGCCTTCGAGAAGGTTCACGCGGCCGAGATGCGCCCCGGCCCGGCGCCCCTGACCGACACCGAACGCGCCGCCATCGAGGCCCGCTCCGTCTTCGACATCACCACGGCCAGGTCCGAACCCTCCCGCCCTGAGCCGGAGACCGTCCCCGTCTACCTGGCCGACGCCGGCGACCACGACGCTCTCCTCGACGCCTTCCTCTACGCGCACGGCGAGTTCGAGAAGTGGCAGGCCTTCCCTGTTGAATCAGCGTGTTGAAGCTGATCCAACAGGGGTGGCTCCATGCCAGCTTGGCGGGCCCCGGTCGCTGTCACAGTGTGATGGGGCCGAGGTCGGCGGCGGTTTGGGCCAGTGCGCGGATGGTGGGGCTGTCAGCGCTGGTGCGCCAGGTGAGCGCCCATTCGAGGGTGGGGGCGTCGTGGAGGGGCAGGAAGACGATGCCGGGGGGCTTGTTGTAGCGCGCGGCGATTTCGCCCAGCGGGTGGACGCAGCGTCCGGCAGCGACCAGGGAGAGGATCTCGTGGAAGGTCCGCGCGGCAGGCCCGCGGGGGATACGGCGGCCGAGCGGGGTGCGGGTGGGGACCATGGAGGCGACCCAGTACTCGGGGGCTTCGGGGCCGAGGTCGACGACGTGGTCATCGGCGAGGTCTTCCAGGGACGCGGTGCCGCGTTGGACGAGCGGATGGTCCGCGGCCACGGCCAGCACGCGGCCTCCGGTGAGCACGGTGGGGCCGACGGTGAGGTCCGGTTCGGCGACGGGCAGCCACAGCACGTGCGCGTCGTGCTCTCCGGTGCGCAGGGCCGTGAACGCGTCGTTGCCGTTGATTTCGCGAAACTCGATGTCGCTGCCGGGGTAGCGGGTGCGGAACGCGTCGACGAGGGGGCGTAGTTCGTGTCCGGCGTGGCCGAAGACGCCCAGCCGCAGGGTCCGGCCCGCGCCCGGGCCGGCTGCTTGGGCGCGGGCGAGTCCTGCGTGGAGGAGGTCGAGGGCCTGCTGGAGGTCTTCACGCAGGCGTCGGCCGACAGGGGTCAGGGCCACGCGTCGGCTGGTGCGATCGAACAGGGCCACGCCAAGGCTGCGTTCTTGTCTGCGGATGGCCTGGCTGACCCGGGCCTGGGACACGTGAAGCCGTTCGGCGGTGCGCCCGAAGTGCAGCTCTTCCGCCAGTGTCAGGAAGATCTCGATGTCGCGCAGCTCCATACATAACCCCCACATTATGGATAGCTCCACGGACTCTACATTGCTCAGCCGCTGACCTGCATCGATGCTGGACACATCACCCACCGACAGGCGGTAGACGCCTGACTGACGCATCGGTAAGGCAGGGAAATTCGATGAGCGCTATGCAGGCCGTCGTCGATCGCTTCGAGATCGAGGGGCTGCGCGCCGAGGTCACCGACGCTGTGATGATGCGCGACTTCGACCGCGTCGCCTCGCTGTTCACTCCCGACGGCGCCATGCGATGGCCGCACATCGACAAGGAGTTCGTCGGCCGCGAGGAGATCCGCGCGGGGATCGAGTGGGGGCAAGGACTGTGGGAGTTCTTCATACAGCACGTCCACCCCGGTGTCATCCGGCTCGACGGAGACACCGCGGCCGGGCGCGTCTACATCCAGGAATTCGGGCGGATGCACGACGGCAGATCACACCTGAACTACGCCCTCTATCACGACCGTTACCAGCGCACGTCCGACGGCTGGAAGTTCAGCGAACGTGTCTACGAGGTCAGGTACCTCGACTCCACCCCGCTGACGGGCTCACCGCCCCGACACCTGGGGCACAGGCGCGTCTGACAACCACCGACGGGCCGACCGGGAGGCGCATCAACCACCCTGGCCGCATCGCGTGGCGACTGCCCTTCCCCGAGTCCACAGACACCCATTACTAGCACTCGACCCGATCGGGACGGCTCGCCATGACCGACGACCGGCGCATACCTCCATCCTCCGCGTCAACCGAACTCAGCATCGAGTAAAGGAGTAACTGTCATGATCCTGATAACTGGAGCCAACGGCGTCGTCGGGCGTCAGGTGATGAACCTGCTGCTGCAGGAGAGCACGGCCATCACTGCGGTCACGCGCGGTCCCGGCTCGGCCGCGCTCCCGGACAGCGTCCAAGCCGTCAGCGGCGACCTGTTTCGCCCACAGTGGATCGAGGCGGCGCTGGAAGGAGTGGAGGCCCTGCAGATCAGCCCGCGCGCCACCGGCCCGGGACTTGGCGAACTCCTGCGGCTCGCCGTCGGACAGGGCGTGCAGCGTGTGGTGCTGCTGTCGGCCACCACCGTGGAGTATCCCGCGGGGGAAGCCCGCTTCGCCGCGCAGTTCCGGTACGCCGAGGACCTCGTCAGCAGCTCCGGCCTGGACTGGACGGTCCTGCGCCTGGCCGACTTCGCGGCCAATGCACTGGCCTGGGCGCCGCAGATCAGGTCCGGTGACGTGGTGCGCGGCGCGTACGGCCGAGCCGCCACCTCGCCCATCCACGAAACCGACATCGCGGCGGTCGCCGCACGCGCCCTCCGCGGCAGCGTTCCCCCGGGGTCAATCCACACGCTGACCGGGCCACAGTCACTGGACCAGGTTGAGAAGGTGCGCCTCATCGGCGCCGCGCTCGGCCGGGCGCTGTCCTTCCAGGAGCTCCCGCCGGAGCACATACGCCAGGGCATGCTCGCGCAAGGGCTGCCCGAGGAGGTCCCCGACCGCCTGCTCGGCTCCCTGGCCGACTACGCCCACCGCCCAGGACCCACCTCCAGCACCGTGGAAGACCTGCTGGGCCGACCCGCGCGCACCTTCGCCGACTGGGCACGCGACAACGCACCCGCCTTCGGCGGCTGATTCGCCGCCGATTCCCACGACACCGCACTCACCTCACACAAGACTGGGAGTCCACCCATGAACCTCGCTCTTTGGATCGCTGCCGGACTGCTGACCGCAGTCGCCCTGGCCGGCGGCATCAGCAAGACCTTCATCCCCAAGGCGAGACTGGCCGCGCAGCACGGCGGGGAATGGACGCAAGACGCAAGACCCGGCTTCATCAAGACCCTCGGGGTCCTCGAACTCCTGGCCGCGATCGGCCTGACCCTGCCCGCCGTGCTCTGACATCGCACCGGTCATGGTGCCAGTGACGGCCGCCTGCTGGATCGCCCTCATGGTCGGCGCCATGCTCACCCACGGCCGCCTCGGTCAGTCCAAACTGGTGCTCCTGAACACGGTCTATCTCGCGCTTGCCATCTTCATCGCGTGGGGCCGCTTCGGCCCTTGGTCCTTCGGCAGCTGACAGAGGTCGTCGGTCCCTCGCACCAGTGTCGTCGGTTCCCACACCTCGGCCGCAGACGCACATCCGCGGCCCGCGCCGAGGTGACGTCAACTCCATGCCCTACTACAACGCCGAACCCAATTACCTGATCGTCCGCGGCGCCCTCGGCCGCAACACCGCCTACGCCGAGTTCGGCCCCCACCTGCCCTACCGCTTCACCTCGGCGCCGGCCCCTGCCATCGCCCTCCCCCCACCACGGCGACGTCCCCCGGACCCCGCTGCGGACGCCCGAAGGCAAACTGCTGGCAGACCTGCCCGTCAATACCCGTCGTACCCCCGCCCGGGGCACCACCGTGATCCTCCTCGGCGGCTGCGTACCCCTTGGCGTCCTGGGCCGCCAAGCGCCTGCCGAACGGCGAGCGCGTCCGACGCAACACCGCCTACCTCGACAGCCTCGCCCCCGGCGGCGACCTCATCGCCGTCACCGCCACCCGCAAGACCGGCGGCATCACCGACACCCCCGACCTGACCGCTGTCGAACCGCTGCTGCTGCTCACCCGCGACACCGCGGGCGGCTTCACCACGCGCCTGGACAACGCCGCCCGCTACGCGGGCCGTGACCGCCCTCAGCCCCGCGCTGACCCGAGTTCCACCACCCCCAACTTCAACACGCTGAACTTAGGGCCCGTAAAGAATCAACACGTTGCTTCACGGTCTCTCCGTCGTTGGTGTGGTATGCGCATACCGAGCGAGGTTCGTGATCAACTTGCCCTGAGGTTCGGGGCGTTGTTCCCTCAACAGATGTGACGACATCTCCGGTAGCCGTCCGGCTGAACCGCGGCCGTCCGCCGGACCGAGCGACAACCTACGGTAGCGCACCTGGCGCCAAGGGAGGCAGTACATGATCGACGTCGTCTTCGGAGTTGACGTTGGCACCTCCAGCACCAAGGGCGTGGTAGTCGACACTGCCGGCCGCATCCTGGGTGAGGCCGTACGCAGTCACGTGGTCGACCGTCCCCGGCCGGGGCACGTCGAGATGGACGCACATGTGTGGTGGGACGAGTTCGTCTCGCTCGCGGCCGAGTTGCTCGATCGCGACGACGTCACCGTCCGCGCCGTCGGAGTCAGCGGCATGGGCCCGTGCACCCTTCTGGTCGATGACGCGGGAGAGCCGGTGCGTCCGGCGGTGCTGTACGGGGTGGACACCCGCGCCGAGGAACAGATCGCCCGGCTGAACCGGGAGTTGGGGTCGGACACCGTCTTCCGCAGGTGCGGTTCGGCGCTGTCGTCCCAGGCCGTCGGGCCGAAACTCGCCTGGATCAGCGAGCGGGAGCCCGGGGTGTGGGCACGCGCCCGCCGCCTCCTCATGCCTGCCTCGTGGCTCGCCCACCGGCTGACCGGCGCCTACGTGCTGGACCTGCATTCCGCCAGCCAGTGCACCCCGCTGTTCGACATCCACGAGCAGCGCTGGATCCCCGAGTGGGCCGAGCACATCGCACCCGGCATCGAACTCCCCCCGCTGCGCTGGCCGGGCGAGGAGGCCGGCCGGGTGAGCACGCCCGTCGCGGGCGTCCCGGCCGGGACGCCGGTCATCGTGGGGACGATCGACGCCTGGAGCGAGGCCATCAGCGTCGGCGGCCACGGCGGCGGCGACCTGATGCTGATGTACGGCACCACGATGTTCCTGGTGAACACCGTCGACCGGCTCGTGACCAGCCCGTCGATGTGGTCCACGGTCGGCGCCCTGCCCGGCACCCGTTGCCTGGCCGGCGGTATGGCCACCTCCGGAGCCGTCACCGACTGGCTCGGGCACCTCTTCGGCGACGTCGACCTCGGCGTGCTGTTCGACGAGGCGGCCGCCTCGCCCCCGGGTGCGAACGGCCTGGCGATGCTGCCGTACTTCGCCGGGGAACGGACACCCGTCATGGACCCCGACGCCCGGGGCGTGATCGCGGGCCTGACGCTGGGTCACACCCGGGCCGACCTGATGCGGGCGGCGCTGGAGGCCACCGCCTACGGTGTCCGGCACAACGTCGAGACGATGCTCGCGGCCGGCGCCGACATCCGGCGGATCGTGGCGGTCGGCGGCGGCACCCGGGGCGGACTGTGGCCTCAGATCGTCAGCGATGTCACCGGTCTCGAACAGATCGTCGCCCGCACGACCATCGGTGCCAGCTACGGTGCCGCCTTCCTCGCCGCCGGGCTGATCGGCCGACCGGACATCGCGGCCTGGAATCCGGCGGAATCGGTGGTCCGGCCCGATCCCGCCACCGCGGGTGTCTACGACCGCCGGTTCACCCAGTACCGGGTCCTGTACGAGAGCACCACCGCGGTCACCCATGCCCTGGCCCACGACCAGAACACCGGCCGTGAAGTAGATACCCCGTGACGTCGCCCTACGCCCTGCCCGCCCCGTTCCGTGTCCGGTCCTGAAGCCGGACGACGAGTACCACACGCCGAACCACCGCTGAGCGCCGTACTCCTCGAACCGCTCCACCTCTGTGAACCCCGGCTTCACCGCGAGGCGCACCGAGGGGTCGTTGACGGTCTAGGTGCACAGCACCACCGGCTCGTCGGGAGGCGCGGCGAACCAGTCCAGTGCAGCTGTGCACGCCTCGGCGGCGTACCCGCGCCCCCACGCCTCCGGCAGGAACATGTAGCCGAGCTCGGCCTCCCCGGCTCCCGGAACCTCTCCCCGCAACTGCCGTCCACGGTTTTCCCGCCGGTGTGGGGGAACCGACCTCGCTCAACACTCTGCGGTTCTCGCTCCACGGCCTCCAGCCCGCCCCAAGATGGTCAGTCGCACCAATTGCGGCAGGTGATGAAGCGACCTGTCGCCAAGTCCCTTCGCCTCAGCTCACCTCGTCGGGACCGGCCTCCGCAATCGCTGACACAGGCTGCGATCAAGATCCGGGCCATGCTCGGGCCAGGGCCGACACACCGCTCCCTCAACCGCATTCGTGCTGCTCAGAGGCGCGCAGACCATGTATCACCAGCAGACGAAGAATCTGCTGGCTCCCCTCCGCGCAGGAAACCTGCGGCACTCACTCAGCGCGCCTACATGCAGGTCACCGAGCACTCGCCGCTTCTATCGCCGCCCACGCCATGTGGTTCCACCGCCCCTTCCGCGCGGACGAGTGGTTCCTGTACGACCAGGAGTCGCCGATCGCGACGGGCGGGCGGGGTCTGGCCCGCGGACGGATCTACGACCTGGGGCCTGTTCCGGGCGCTGTAGGTCAGGAGCTTCTGCGGCGCAGCCAGCCCAGCAGGCCGCGGGCTCGTTCCGGTTGTTCCGGCGCGTGCGCTTCGCTTCGGGGCTCGGGCTGGGCCTGGTGGGCTGCGGGCGTGCCCTTGTGGGGTGCGGGGCGCGGCGCGGGCCGGTGTCGGCGGGCATCCTCGAGGGTGCGGGCCAGGTCGGCCCTCAGCCAGCCGATCTCGTCCGGGTCGGCCGCCGTCATGATCTTCTCGGCGATGTGCGCGGATGGCGAACCCGGGGCAGCCTGGGCGGGTGGCCCCGGCCGGAACCGGTTCACGTGGGCGCGTTCATAGGGATCCGTGACGATCTCCGCGGTCTGGACGGGGTCGAGCAGGGCGGCCAGGGCTCCCGCGCGCTCCCAGGGATCGTCGGCCTTCCGCAGCAGGAATCCCAGGTGTCGTCCCCGCCAGTTCCGGGGCCGCAGGTCCAGTCCCGCGTCCAGCTGGTCCCGCAGCCCCTCAGGCGTACGCCCGCTCAGCAGCCGGGTGTTCTCCGGCCCGGCAGCGAACTGTCGCAGTTCGTCGGCGAGATACAGCCAGACCACCGCGCGATAGCGGTTCAGATAGAACTTCACTGGGATCACCAGGCCCAGGCGCGCCAGGCGTGTGAAGCGGGCGGCCGTCACGTCCATGAGGGCCGCGCCTTCCCTGGTCCCCACGACCTTGACACTGTCGCGGAGTCCTTCGGGAAAGTCATCCGCCGAACGCAGCCGCTCGATCTCGGTGTGCGCGACGCGACGCGCTCCGCCGCCTCCTTCGTCGGGTACGGTCCGGATGCGTCCGAGGTGTACGGCGAGATCGAACTCGCCCCGCTTGAGCCCCAGGTCCCGGGCGGCGCGGCTCGGCGCGCAGGTGAGGGCGTGCGGTTTCGTGATGGTGTGGCCGGGCATGATCGGTCTCCCCCGTGGAGTCGATGGCTCACGCCGTGTGCGCTCGCCGTGAAAAACGGTAGCCGCATCGGCGAATCTTGTGGCGGGCCTGTGGATAACTCCACGGGGGATGGCAAAGATGCAGGTCAGAGGTCTGCGGCCGGGGTCCGCTCGGGCTGGCGGGCGTCCACGCCGAGGTGCTCGCCGACCCGGTTGACGAGCAGTGTCATCTCGTAGGCGATCTGACCGATGTCAGCCTCCGCGCCACTGAGCACGCACAGACAGCTGCCGGTGCCCGCCGCGGTGACGAACAGCACGGCGTCGTCGAACTCGACCATCGTCTGGCGTACCCGGCCCGCGCCGAAGTGGCGTCCCGAGCCCTTGGCCAGGCTGTGCAGTCCGGACGACACGGCGGCGAGATGCTCCGCGTCCTCCCGCCGTAGCCCCGTACTCGCCCCCGTCACCAGTCCGTCGTTGGACAACACCAAGGCGTGCCGTACATGTTCGACACGCTCGGTCAGGTCGTCCAGCAGCCAGCCGAGTCCCTGGTTCTGCGCCATGATCCGGTCTCCCCGTACGATGTCTCCCCCTGTCCGGAGGATCTCTCCGCCAGCCTTCCCCACCGCTGGGCGCCGGGCAAGGAGGATGCGGGCATGGCACAGAAGATGACCGATGACGAGTGGCGGGCGTTCGTCTCGTACGGGACCCGCACCGGGAAGCTGTCGACCGTTCGGGCAGACGGGAGCCCGCACGTGGCGCCGATCTGGTTCCTGCTGGACGGGGACGAGCTCGTGTTCAACACCGGCAAGGAGACCGTGAAGGGGCGCAATCTGGCCAGGGACGGCCGGGTCGCGCTGTGCGTGGACGACGACCGGCCGCCGTTCGACTTTGTGGTGCTGCGGGGACGGGCCGGGCTTTCGGAGGATCTGGACGAGGTGCGGCACTGGGCCACGCGCATCGCCGCCCGGTACATGGGTGAGGAGCGAGCCGAGGAGTTCGGCGCCCGCAATGGTGTCCCGGGGGAACTCCTCGTCCGCGTCACGATCGAGAAGGTCCTGGCGGAGAAGTCCCTCGCCGGCTGACGGCGCCGCCAGTCCGGGGGCCTTGCGCTCACCCCACCGAGTCGAGCAGCCGGGCGGTGTGCATCCGCCCGGCGTACTCGACGAGCCGGATCAGCACCTCCTTCCCCGAGTCGCGGTCACGGGCGTCACAGAGCACCACGGGCGTTCCCCGGTCGAGGTCGAGGGCCCGCGACACCTCTTGGGCGCCGTAGGTCCGGGCGTCCGAGAAGCAGTTGACGGCCACCACGAACGGGATGTGGCGGTGCTCGAAGTAGTCCACCGCGGGAAAGCAGTCCTCCAGCCGCCGGGTGTCCGCGAGGACCACGGCCCCGAGGGCCCCTTGCGACAGCTCGTCCCACAGGAACCAGAAGCGGTCCTGGCCCGGTGTGCCGAACAGGTAGAGGGAGAGGCCGGAGCGGATGGTGATGCGCCCGAAGTCCATCGCGACGGTCGTCGTGACCTTCTGGTCCACCCCGTCGGTGTCGTCCACCAGCTGGCCGGCTTCGCTGAGTAGTTCCTCGGTGCGCAGCGGCCTGATTTCGCTGACCGCGCCCACCAGGGTGGTCTTGCCCACGCCGAACCCGCCGGCGACCAGTATCTTCAACGCCAGGGCGGCCGTCTCGCCATCCATGGCATCGGAGTGCTCGGAGACCATCGATCACTTCTCTCGGGAGTGCCGGCAACGGTCGACGTCAGTACGTGTGTGCCGCGCCCGGGCGGAAGGTCCGCACGCGGCTGCTGGGCGAGTGCGCGAAGTCAGCATCATGACAACCACGCCCTCTTTCCGGAGGATTCGACCGCTTTTCGTCCGATCCGGCCGACTCACGCCCGCTCGATACACACAAGGCGGCTGAAGTCGGCGCTGTACGCGTCCATACGAGTCCGCGTGGTTCTGAACGTTCATCTACAGTGCCCGCAGCCCCTCGATCACTTCGCGCAGGATCCGTTCGTCGGGCAACTGCGCGGGCGGCACCGGACGGCTGACGGTGACGCAGCCGAGTTCCAGCAGGTCGCCGAGGAGCACCCGGACCACGCCCACGGGAAGGTCGGCGTCCGCGGCGAGTTCGGCCACGGACTGTGTCTCCGTGCGGCACAGGTCGATGAGGGCCCGGTGCTCCGGACCGAGACCGATGTCGTCGTCGACTCCGGGCGCCCCCGGGTCCAGAGTGACGAGCGCGATCAGGTCGAAGCGCACCCCGGTGGGGCCGGGCTTGGTTCGGCCGCCCGTCATGGCGTACGGGCGCACGAGGGGCCCGGCCTCATTGTCGTACCACTGGCTGCCCTGCTCGCGCGGGGCGTCTCGCATGCCTTCGGTCATCTCCGCGGACCGCTCTCTCGTCTCACCCGGCGGCCGGCGGCCGCGCGCCGACCCGCGGCGCGCTGTGGAGGTGCTCGCCGACACGCTTGACCAGCCGTGCCATCTCGTACGCCACCAGACCGATGTCGGCGGTCACGGCGGTCAGGACGGCAAGGCAGGAGCCGTCGCCCGCGGCGGCCACGAACAGGAAGCCGTCGTCCATCTCCACCATCGTCTGGCGCACACCGCCGACGCCGAAGTGCCTGCCCGCGCCCTTGGCCAGGCTGTGGAAGCCGGAGGCGACCGCGGCTAGGTGTTCGGCGTCCTCGCGGCGGAGGCCGGTCGAGGCACCCACGGCGAGGCCGTCGTTGGACAGCACCACGACGTGCCGTACTTCGCTCACGCGCATCACCAAGTCGTCCAGCAGCCAGTCGAGCTCGCCGGATCGTTGGGCGGCCCTCATGCTCGGGTCGTGGATCATGCGGGATCTCCTTCGCCTCTGTCGCTGCCCGGTGCGGAGTCCGGGGTGGCACCACGGCCGGGTTGCCTGCCGCCGCCGCGTGTCCAACCTGCGCGGTAGGCCGCCATGCGGTCCCGTACGAGTTCTGGGGTGCGCTGGTCGTCGCTGCGCGGGTCGGCCGACTGCGCCGGTTCCTCGGAACGCCGCTCGCGCAGTTGGGGGGCGAGGCTCGCCTGCCGTACGCGTCGCGGGAGGTCGTCGGATCCCTGGGAGTCGTCCGGGGGACGGTGCAGGCGCAAGGTGGTGACTCCGGGGGGTGGGTCTTCGGTCCTGCTGTCCGCCCTGCTGTCGGCCGCGGCCCGTACGGGGGCGACCAGCGCGGGTCGGTCGGCGGGCGGAGGGACGGCCTCCTGGTGTGCGGCTGCGCCCGCCACGCGCGCGTATTCGCGTTCCGTGGGGCGTTGGGCTTCCTCGGTCTCACGGAGGGAACGTTCCGGCGTGCCGCTCTGCAGCAGGGCGGTGGGCAGCAGGACGACCGCGGTGGTGCCGCCGTAGGGCGAGGTCTGCAGGTGCACCTTGATGCCGTGGCGCGCGGCGAGTCGGCTGACCACGAAGAGACCGAGCCTGTCGCTGTCGAACAGATCGAGGGCCTCGGACTGTGCGATGCGCCGGTTGGCCTCGTCGAGGGTCTCCTTGCCCATGCCCAGTCCGCGGTCCTCGACCTCGATCGCGTAGCCGTTGCCCACGGGTTCGCCCGTGATGCGCACGCGCGTGTGGGGCGGCGAGAACTGGGCGGCGTTCTCGACGATCTCGGCCAGCAGGTGGGTGAGGTCGGCGACGGCGACGCCGGTGACGGACGCCTCGGGGAGTTGTCGTACCTCCACGCGCGCGTAGTCCTCGACCTCGGAGACAGCCGCGCGGACCACGTTCGTCAGGGAGACCGGCATGCGCCAGGCCCGGCCGGGAGCCGCTCCGGAGAGGATGATCAGGCTCTCCGCGTGGCGCCGCATACGGGTGGTGAGGTGGTCGAGCCGGAACAGGTCACTCAGTTCGTTGGGGTCGTCGGACCTGCGCTCCATGCTGTCGAGGAGGCTCAGCTGGCGGTGGACGAGGACCTGGCTGCGCCGCGCGAGGTTGACGAACACCCCGGAGATGCCGCTTGCCAGTTCGGCGCGCTCCACGGCGGCCCGAAGCGCGGCGCGGTGCACGATGCCGAGGGCCTCGGCGACCTGTCCCGTCTCGTCCTCCGCGCGCGGTCCGGGCGGCGCTTCGGCCCGTACGTCGATTTCCTCGCCGGCGCGCAGTTTCCGCATCGTCTCGGGGAGTTTGCGCCGGGCGATCTCCAGGGCACTGTTGCGCAGGCTGACCAGTTCGACTACGAGGCCGCGCCCGATGCGCACCGAGATGACGAGCGACGCGGCGACGGCGGCGAGGCCGAGGAGCACCGCGGCACCGGCCGGGGTGAGCAGACCGCGGGTGAACGGGTCGGCCCGGTCGGCGACGCTGCGTCCGGCGTCCTCCCCGATCGTCCGCATTCCGCCCTGCACGCGCGTGTGGGCCTTGTCCCAGGTGGCCTCCGGTGCCGCATCGATCGCCCGTGGGCCCGGGCCGCTCGCGAGGACCTTGTCCTCGACGGCGCCCACGCTGGTGTAGGCGCTGCTCTCGGCGAGGTTCTGCCAGGCGGCGCGCTCGGAGCCGCGCAGGTCCGCAACGGCGGCTTCCGTGAGGGCGCGGCGGGTATCGACGGCCCCGGTGAACAACCTCAGCCACTCTCCGTCGAGCCGGCCGGCGAGGCGCGCGCTGGAGAGCACCGCGTCCTCCTGAGCCAGTGCCTCTCCCGCGCGGGAGAACTCAAGCAGTACGCGCGCGTCGGAGCCGAGGTCGGCGTCCTGGATGCCGGTCAGCGCGCCGCCCACGCGGAAGGCCTCCGTGATGCTGTTCGTGTAGCGCCCGTACGCCTCGTCCCACCCGGCGCGGCCGCCGAGCACGTCGGTCCGCAGCGAGCGCAGTTCCTCCACGCCAGTGACGAACGCTTCGAGTCGCCGGGCGACTCCGGCGGGCAGCTCCTGGCTGTCGGCGACGGTGTTGTGGTCACCGAGCCGCAGCTTCGCGACAGCCCGGTCCGTGCGTTCCGTGAGCTTCCGGTAGTCGCCGCCCGGTGTGGAGGCCGGGTCGGTCGCGTAGCGCACGGCGGCGGCGCGCTCGGCCTGGAGTGCGGCGACCGCGGCCGCGACGGGGGCCCGGACCTGGGAGTCCACGCGCTGCAACTGCCGCAGCCTGGAGACGTCCTGGGCGGTACTGACGGTGGCGGACGCCCACAGCGCCAGCAGCGACACGACCGGCACCATCAACAGACAGACGATCTTGGCCCGGACGGTACGCGGCCGTATCCGCCAGCGCCCCACACGCGTGTGCACGCTGTCCGTCGGAGCGGCCGAGGACTCGTCGGGGCCCTCGTCGGCGGGTGGTCCGGCGTGTGCGCGGCGACCGCGCGCGGGGGACGGGGGCGGCGTCTCGGCGCCGGCTGTGGCGGTCCTACGGGGTGTACGCATGGCCTCCTCGCTCGGAAGTGGTTCGGGGCGTTCCGTCCGGACCGGCGCGCCGGTCCGGAACGCCGCTAGCGGGCGACGCTCTCGACCGGCTGCTGGGCCGAAGCGGATGCCTCGCGCTCCCCCGTCGTCGGCGACAACGCGACGAAGGCCGAGGTCAGGAAGAGATAGGACCCGAGGCCCACGGCGAGGGGGAAGATGAACTGCATCGCCGTGGCCCCGGGCAGAACCCCGCCGGAGGGCGTGACACGCACGCTCACCGCGAACATCCCTGTGTAGTGCATGCTGCTGACCGCGGCCCCCATGACGAGCGAGGCCACGGTGACCGCGACCGGCGACTTGATGTTGAGGGCCGCCCACAGGGCCGCGGTCGCCGCGACGACGGCGATCAAAACGGAGAGCCCGACGAGCACCGGGTCATAGGTCACGTCACCGTGCAGTCGCACCGCGGCCATACCCAGGTAGTGCATGCTCGCAACGCCCAGCCCGGTGGTGAGTCCGCCGATGAGGAGCGCGCGCGTGCGGTCGCGGCTGTAGCCGACGACGAAGACGCCGACGGAGACGACGATCATGGCGACGAGGAGGCTCAGTACGGTGAGCGGCACGTCGTAGCGGATATCGGTGCCGCTGACGCCGAAGCCGAGCATGGCCACGAAGTGCATGGTCCAGATGCCGGTCCCGATCGCCGAGGCCGCCGTGACGAGCCAGTTGCGGCGCGAGCGCCCGGTGGCGCCGAGCGCGCGGACGGTGCAGCGCAGACCCAGCGCGGCGCCTATACAGGCCATCACGTACGACAACGCGGGGGTCAGCCAGCCGAAGGTGGCGTGGTCCAGGTGTCCCATGGCCCGTGGACGCTAGTCGGGGCATGGGCGCACAAAGGGGGCGCATTTCGAAAGGTGTTGGAAAGTGGCGCAGAAATGTTCCTGCGCGATCGTACAACGCTCGAACATGTGCGCCGATTCGTCGTCCGTGTCGGTGAGGGATCACGCCGAACATGACCGAACACCACACACACATCCAGAAGTTCTTCACCACCCGGGCCGCCGACCGGGACACCCGGTTCCCCGACGACGACCCCGCCCATACGGCCGCGATCGCCGCCCTCCGGCTGCGCGAGGGGGACCGCGTGCTCGATGCGGGCTGCGGCACCGGGCGTGCCATACCGCCCCTGCGCGCCGCCGTGGGCGCCTCGGGAGTGGCCGTCGGGCCGATCTGACGCCGGCCATGCTGGAGGCCGCGGCACGGGCCGGGAGGGGCCGTGACGGGCGGTTGCTGCTCACCGACGTCGCCGCGCTTCCTCTGCGCCCGGAGTCGATCGATGCCGTGTTCGCGGCGCGCCTCGTCTCCCATCTACCCGATCCGGCCAAGAACCTGCGGGAGTTGGCGCGCACGGTGCGCCGCAGCGGCACGTTGCACTGTTCCACCCGATCGGCAGGAAGGCGCCGGCCGCCCGCCAGGGCCGCCGGATCACCCCGGACGACCTGCGCGCGGAGCCCATTCTCCGTCCGCTGCCGGCCGCTTCGGGGTGGCGCATGACGTCGTACGTCGACGAGGACACGCTCTTCCTCGCCCTCGCGGTCCGGAAGGGCTGAGCCCTCAACTGCGTCCCTTGACCTCCGCTATGAAGGCGTCGGGATTGTCGAACATGACGTTGTGACCGGCACCGGGAACAGTCACCACCCGCACACCCGCGGCCTCCAGGGCCTCCCTGCCCGCGAGTTCACCGCTGAGCCCGCCCTGCAGGTACACGCGCTCGATCGCCAGCTCTTCGAGGATGGTGCGCATGACGGGTTCCGAACCGCTTCTGAGCCCGACCGCGGAACGGTGCAGGGCGCGCGGATCGGCCAGCCGCATGGTCGCCGCCCACAGCGGTCCGACCTTCTCCAGCACGCGCGCGTAGTCGCCGTCGACGAACGCGTTCTCCTCGTAGGAGGCGATGCCGCTGCTGCCCGCCGCGGGCGGAGGGAAGGGGTCGAGGTTGGCCTCGGTGAGGACGAGCCGGGACACGAGGTCGGGCCGACGACGGGCGAGCACGATGGCGACGGAGCCGCCCATACTGTGCGCGACGAGCTCGGCTCCGGTCACGCCCGCCGCGTCGAGCGCTGCCGCCAGGGCGTCGGCGTGATCCTCGAGCGTGTAGCCGAAGTCTTCGGGCCGGTCGCTGGTTCCGTGCCCCGGGAGGTCGACGAACAGACTTCGCCGGCCCACGAGTTCGGGCCTGGCTGCCACGTGCACGTGATACACCGCCGAGGCCGCCCCCAGCCCGTGCACGTACACCCGCGCGGGTTCCGCTCCCGGCACCTCCGTCCAGCGGATGCAGCTTCCCTTGTCGTCGAACTCGGCCTGCTTCATCGCGTCTCCCTCGCGTCATCGGCTTCGTTTCCGCAGCCATCGAGAAGATACCTCGAAGTCGAGGTATAGAGAAGACGATGTATGAAGAAGGAGAGGTATAGCCTTCACGATGTACACCGCGAGTGCGCGAGAATGCGGGCATGCTGGAGCTCGCCATCCTCGGTTTCCTGTACGACGCCCCTTTGCACGGCTATGAGCTGCGCAAACGCATCACCGCCCTCACGGGGCACGTGCGGCCGGTCGCCGAGAGCACGCTGTACCCCGCGATCAAGCGCATGGAGAAGGCCGGTCTGCTGGCCCGCGCCACGGAGCCGGGTGCCGTGGCAGCCCCGCGACACGTTCTGACGCTCACCGACGAGGGCAGGCGCGAACTGCGGCGCCGGCTCGCCGAACCCGCCCAGCGCGACATCACCGACGAGAACCGCTGGTTCACGGTGCTCGCCTTTCTGCGGCACCTGGACGACCCGGGCGCTCAGTCGGCGGTGCTGCGGCTCAGGCTGGCCTTCCTGGAGGAGCCGGCGAGCTTCTTCTACGCCGGTGACCGCCCGCTGCGCGCAGAGGAGCTGGACGATCCCTTCAGGCGCGGCATCCTGACCATCGCGCGTGCCACGTCCCGAGCCGAACTCGCCTGGCTGCGGGAGACTCTGGGCTCACTGGGCGGCTGACCCGTCCACATGACGTACGGGGCAGCCCCGAACGCCGGGGACGGGGCGGGTGCCGAGGTCCTTCAGCAGGTAGCCGTCCGGGTAGCTCTTGATCTCCCAGTTCTGACGCGCGTGGTGCGGTGCGCGCCTCGGCGGCAGCAGGCGGACTGCGCGCCCCCGCATCCGTACCGCACGGCGTACGAACGCGCGGGTGAGGTCGCCCGGCGGGGTGTACCGAAAGGCCCGCAGGAGCGGTTCGTCGAGCAGGGCGAGCGTCAAGGTGCGCAGAAGGGGGGCGAGCGGGCGCGGGTACCAGGAGGCCATCAGGGCGAGCGTGGCGTCGGAGACCCGTCGCGCGTCCTCGTCCCAGCAGAAGTGGGCCTCTTCGTAGGCGTCGAGGCAGGCCTCGAACTCCTCGTAGGTCTCGGGGATGTCCTTGATGCCCATGTGCCGTCCCAGGGTGCGGTAGTGGACGGCCGAGGCGACGACCTCGTGATGCGACAGCCGGCGCCACGCGTAGGCGTCGATCCACCTCCTGGGCATCACGACGAACGTGCACAGGACATAGCGCATGTCATCGTTGCTGATGTCGTAGCTGCGGTGCATCTGGTTGATGCGGCGGACCGCCGTACGGCCCTGCACGCTGTCGAAGCCGTGCTCGACGACGGCGTCGAGAAGCAGCGATGTGTCGTCGTAGCGCTTCTGCGTACGGTCCGCGAGCTCCGCCGTCTCGGCGAGCAGGCGGCCGATGCTGGGGACGGCGTAGGTGCGGTACAGGGCCAGTTCGAGTGCCCGGGTGAAGTCCCAGGGGAACTCGTACGCCGAACTGAGCCTGTAGATCTCCAGCGAGTCCTTGTGCGGGTCCAACCGCCGGATCTGTTCGAGCCGCTCGAACCGCTTCACCGCATCGTCCCCCTTCTGCCACCGAAGCTCCAACTCTACGTTGGGGAGCAGGAGATGACCGATCGGCGAACAACCACACAGGGGGAAGGTGGTCAGCATGTTCAACAGGTTCCGCAAGGCGTGCGGCGGATTCGTCGGCTCGGTGCGACCGGAGGCGAGGAGTGAGCGGAAACGCACCCACAACTTGTTCGAGGCCGCCGCCGCATACGTCTCGGCCTGCGCGGAGGACGATCAGGAGCGGATCGACGAGGCAGCGGGCTGGGTGTCGCCGGAGGCACTGTCGTTCGGCGTGAGCGAGCTGGCATGCCGCGCGGTCATCGCCCTCGCGCGGGAGCGCGACGAGTCGCCGAGGACGGTGGCGCGTGAGCTCCTCGGGCTGCCGGCGACCTGAGGCGCCCGGTCACGGGTGGTCGATTCGTCCCCTCCAGGCAGAAAACTGCAGCTCCCGTGCTCTTGGGAGTCGTGACAAGCGGCTTCCGGGCGCACTAGGGTGCGCGCCGATGGACGAACCTATGGGGAGGCTGGGATGGCCGGGACGGATGAGAACGCCGTCGCCGCCGCGGACGACGCGCTCTATGTGCTCACGGCGCTGCTGCTGACGCCGGCGAAGTTCCCGAGTGTGCTGGGCGACGACTATCCGGAGGCCTGCGCGGCGCTCGGCCTCGCGCCGCTCGCCGACGGGTACGGCCTGGTGTTGGGGCAGGACGGTGATGGGGCGCGGTGGACGGTCGCCATCGACGACGTGTCGCTGGTCGCCGTCGCCATCGCGTCGTGGGACTGCGGCATGGAGTACGACCTGTCCCCCGAGGAGCGGACGGTCGTGGCCGCCCTGCCCGGCTGGCCTCTCGAGGTCGCGGTCGCGGCACCCGGCGTACCGGCGCCGCACGATCCGGCCCCCGAGTTCGCGGATGGTCCGCCACTGTGCCCGCCGGACACGACCACTTGGGGACCGGCCCAGCGGCGGCTGGGCGCGGACGAGATCGCGCTCCAATGGGCGATGTGGCGGGAGCAGCTCGACGACGACACGTTCACGAGCCTTGAGAACGGCTCCGAGGCGGCTACCGGCGCGGACGGAGACGCAAGGGCGTCCGAGGGCGCCAGTGTCGGCTCCGGGGCCTCCGAGGGTACTGAGGGCGGCTCCAGGGCGCCCGAGGGCACCGAGAGCCGCTCCGGGGCGTCCGAGGGCGCTGAGGGGACCACGAAGGACGCTCCCAAGGGGCCCCGCCACAGCGGGATCCGGCGCGTCCTCGCGGAGGCCCGGGCATACGTCGAGTCTCCACCGCCTCTGGGGCGCGTGCGGTCGTCCTTCGCATCGGGCGAGGCGCGGACCCTGCGCGCCGACGGTCCGGGCTGGTCGCTCGTGGCGAGGACCGACGACATCGCGTTCGTGCTGCTCGACGAGGAGCCCGGGGAGGTCCTGCCGGTGGGGCGCGGGCCGGAGCTGCCGGGTCTGCTGGCGGCGCTCGACAGGTTGGCCGTACGCCCCCACTGAGCCGGCTCGGCCATGTCGCCCGGTCGACGGCACGGCTCCGGTGCAACTGCTCCTGTCCGGGTCGAGGAGGATCGCGCCTCGGCGGCGCCCCGGTGACCCTCGGCGCGAGTTGAGCGCGCCGAGGGCGGCGTCGAGGGTCGACTCACCGGCCTGCCGGGCCGGGCAGTCCGCCGTCCGCGGGCCGCGCCATCGGCAGGCCCGCAGACGGAGACGGACGCCTCAGCGCCCCAGTTCCTTGCGCGTGACCCGACGCAGCCTGCGCCGCTGCGAGGGGTCCAGCGCGAGGTACGCAGCCGCGGGGACTCCCAGGACTATCAGGAGCGAGGCCCACCAGGGCAGCCAGATCAGCAGGATGAGTCCGGCCGCCACCCCTCCTGCGGCGATCTTCGCATTCTTCGACATGTGTGTGTCGCCTCCTTCGCGGCCACTGCCGCTCTCTGCTCTGAAAACGGGCCCGCGCTTCTCGCGGTTCCGAATCACGACCCTGAGAGGCCCCTGAGTCCCACCCTTACGCGCCCCTGCGAAGAGTGCCCCCCTTCACCGACAAGTGACCCAGGTGACACTTCAGCCGATTCCGCATGAACCCCACCTGTGCTGTACCCTCGGCGGCTCCGACCCCAAGTAGTCAAATTTGAGGAGTGCGGTTTCGCTGTGCAGAGGGTTCCCGCGGCAACACCGTCCGAGATCTCCGAACTGGCATGCTGCTCCGCCGTGTTCGTGCCCGGCGACCCGGCCCGCACCGGCAGTGTCGCCTTCTGGCGTCCCGACGGCGGCGCTCCTCCGGCCGTCCGGTCGGGGTCCGTCGCGAATCTGACCGTCGTGCTGCCGCGCGGCGACGGTGCCGAACGTGTGAGCGTGGCCGCCCTCCTGCTGCCGGTGCGTACGGCGTTGCCCCTGCTCACACGCGCGCGTGCCCTCGCAAACGGCCACCGGGCCACCGTCTTCTGGGGGACGGCCGCCGTGCTGGCCCTGCACCTTGTCGCCCGTGGACTGCTCCTGCCCGGCTTGTCCGCCGGCGACCACGACGCCTGGCGGGTGGGTCCGCTCGGCGCGGACGACGCCGAGCGGATCCGCCGACTCGCCGCCGCGATGCCGCCCGAGGCGCACGCCGTGCCGGTGAGCAATGCGGAGCCGCCGCGGCTGCCGGATCCGGAGCGGCTGCTGCGCGCTTTCCTGGACGCGGCCGCCGACGCGCTGCCCCGGTCCCCTGCCGCCGCGCTCGTGACGGGCGGTCCGGCCTACGCGGCGCAGCAACCGCAGCATCTGCCGGAGCAACGGGCGTGGGCGGCCGACGTCGCAGCGGGCCATGACGCCGGCGTACGGCTCTCGCTGCGGATCGAAGTGTCCGGTCTCATGCCCGGGGCGCCCGACGAGTCCGCGCAGCAGTTCCGGGCTGTGCCGCAGGTGCACAGCCTGAGCGATCCCACGCTCGTCGCGGACGCCGCCGAGGTGTGGGCCGGATCGGGCGCCGGGGCGGAGCTGGGCACCCGCGCGCGCGTGGCCTCCCTGCTCGCGCTCCGCCGGGCCGCTCGGGCCTGGCCCGCTCTCACGCCCCTGCTCTCCGTGAGCGTGCCGGATGCCGTCGACCTCGTCGACGAGGAGGTCACCGAGCTCCTCGGCGAGGGCGCGCGGGCTCTCGCGGCCGCCGGCGTGGACGTGCACTGGCCCAGGGAACTGGCCCGCGACCTCCACGCGCGTGTGGTGGTCGGCCCGTCGGACGACGAGGTGGGCCCCGGCAGGCTGTCCTCGAACGCGCCACCCTTCTTGTCCGCCGACGCGCTGCTGGCCTTCACCTGGAGGTTCTCGCTGGGCGAGCAACGCCTCACCCGCGAGGAACTGGACCGGCTTGCCGAGGCCAGTCGCCCCGTCGTACGGCTGCGCGATCAGTGGGTTCTGATCGACCCTCAGGAAGTGCGCCGCGCCCGCGCGCAGCAGGACCGGAAAGTCACGCCGGTCGACGCGCTGAGTGCCGCTCTGACGGGCTCCACCGAGGTCGACGGCCGCAGGGTCGACGTCCAGCCGACGGGGTGGCTGGCTGCCCTGCGGGAGCGGCTCGCCGACCCCGAGACGCAGGAGCCGGTCGGTCAGCCCGCCGCACTCCACGCCACGCTGCGGGACTACCAGCGCCGGGGCCTGAACTGGCTGGCCCGGATGACCTCCCTGGGCCTGGGCTGCTGTCTGGCCGATGACATGGGGCTCGGCAAGACGATCACTCTGATCGCCCTCCATCTGCACCGGCAGACCGACGCGACCGCCGCCGGCCCCACCCTGGTGGTCTGCCCGACTTCCCTGCTGGGCAACTGGCAGCGCGAGATCGAGAAGTTCGCACCCGGCACACGCGTGCGCCGCTTCCACGGGCCCGGGCGCAGCCTGGACGCCCTGGCCGACGGGGAGTTCGTGCTCACGACGTACGGCACGATGCGCCTCGACGCGCGCCGGCTCGCCGGGATGTCTTGGGGCCTGGTCGTGGCCGACGAGGCCCAGCACGTGAAGAACCCGTACTCGGCAACGGCCCGCGCGCTGCGCTCCATCGACGCACGCGCGCGTGTGGCGCTCACCGGAACCCCGGTGGAGAACAACCTGTCGGAGCTGTGGGCGATCCTCGACTGGACGACGCCGGGTCTGCTGGGCCGCCTCGGCACGTTCCGTACGCGGTACGCGCAGGCGGTCGAGGGTGGCCGGGATCCGGCCGCCGCGGCGCGGCTCACCAGGCTGGTGGGCCCGTTCTTGCTCCGCCGCCGCAAGTCGGATCCCGGGATCGCGCCCGAACTGCCGCCCAAGACCGAGACCGACCGTGCCGTGTCGCTCACCAGCGAGCAGGCCGGTCTGTACGAGGCCGTGGTGCGGGAGACACTGGCGGAGATCTCCAGCGCCGACAGCATGGCGCGGCGCGGACTGATCGTGAAGTTGCTGACCGGACTGAAGCAGATCTGCAACCACCCTGCTCAGTTCCTCAAGGAGGAGCGGCCGAGGATCACCGGACGCTCCGGGAAACTGGAGCTCCTGGACGAACTGCTCGACACCATCCTCTCCGAGGGGGCGAGCGTTCTGGTCTTCACCCAGTACGTGCAGATGGCGCGCCTCGTCGAGCGGCACCTGGCGTCCCGTGGTGTGCCGTCGCAGTTCCTGCACGGCGGGACGCCCGTCGCCGAGCGCGAGGCGATGGTGCGGCGCTTCCAGGATGGTGAAGTTCCCGTCTTCCTGCTGTCGTTGAAGGCGGCGGGCACGGGGCTGAACCTGACGCGGGCCGAGCACGTCGTGCACTACGACCGCTGGTGGAACCCTGCGGTCGAAGCACAGGCGACAGACCGCGCGTACCGCATCGGCCAGACCCGGCCGGTGCAGGTACACCGGCTGATCGCCGAAGGAACCATCGAGGACCGCATCGCCGACATGCTGGCCCGCAAGCGTGAGCTGGCCGAGGCGGTGCTCGGCTCGGGCGAGGCCGCCCTCACGGAGCTGACGGACGCGGAGCTGGCCGATCTGGTGGAACTGCGAGGAGGCGCGCGATGAACCGGCACGACGACATGGAGCGTACGTTCGCCGCCTTGCCGCCCGCGGGCGGGCGGGGTTTCGCTGAGAGTTGGTGGGGGCGCGCCTGGCTGAGGGCGCTGGCGGACACGGCGCTCGACGCCGAGCAGGTACGGACGGGCCGCAGACTCGCGCGCGCGGGAGCCGTGGGTGCGGTGTCGGTACGACCAGGGCGCATCACGGCCGTCGTCCAGGACCGCGACGGCACCCGGCATCGCGCCGACGTCCTGCTGGACGTGCTGTCCGACGACCAGTGGGACCGCTTCCTGGACCTGGCCGTCGAGCGGTCCGGACATGTGGCGGCGCTGCTCGACCGGGAGATGCCGCCGCACCTGGTCGAGGACGCGGCGGCCGCGGGTGTCGAGCTACTGCCCGGCACGGGCGATCTGGAGCCCGAGTGCGGCTGCGGAGCCTGGGACCACTGCGGACACACGGCGGCGCTCTGCCACCAGCTGGCGCGGCTGCTCGACCAGGATCCCTTCATCCTGTTGCTGATGCGGGGACGCGGGGAACGCGCCGTGCTGGACGACCTCCAGGCCCGCGCCACGCCCTTCGCCGACGCGCCGTCGCAGGCAGAGGGAGTGGACGCCGCGGAGGCATACGCGGGCGGGGACATCCTGCCTCCGCTCCCCGATCTGCCCGAGCTCCCTGCGGAGCCCGGTGTGCCACCGTCGCTGGACACCGAGGTCCCGCCCGCGCCCGGGGTCGACCCGAGCGCGCTGGAGTTCCTGGCCGCCCAAGCCGCCGAGGACGCCCGCCGCCTGCTCGCCGAGGCTCTGCTGGGCGAGCCCGAACCGGGGGTGCTGCTTGAAGCTGGCCTGTGCGAAGCGGAGTTGACGCCCCCTCAGGATGCCGTGCGGCTGGCCTCGGGCAGCGACCCCGACAGCCTCCTGGTCGACCGGCTCGCCCACGGGTCGGGCCGCAACCGCGCTGAACTGACCCTGGCCGTGCGGGCCTGGCAGCAGGGCGGCGTGGCGGGGCTGTCCGTGCTCGAGGAACAGTGGACAGTCGAGGGCGAGGCGCTCGCACGCGCACGTGCGGCCCTGGAGTCTGCCTGGGAGGACGACGAGCGGCCGGCCCTGCGCGCGAGAGGCAATCGATGGACGGCCGTCGGTACGCCCGGACAGCTGCGCCTGGGGCGTGACGGCCGCTGGTGGCCGTACCGGAAGGAGGGCAGCCGCTGGGTGCCCGCCGGAGACGCGGCCCGGGATCCCGCGGCGGCTCTTGCCTCTGCACTGTCCGATCTGGGCGACCCGGGCGATCTCGTCGATCTCGTCAAAGAGGGCCTCTAGAGGAACGGATCTCCTGAGGTGAAGCGGCCTCTGTGGGGTGCGGAGCCGGTCCGCCGAGCGGCCGACGTCCGTCGTTCACCCGGCCGTCGTGCGGCGTTCGACGCGAGGCCCAACTCTGGCCGCTGTCATCGCACTTGTCTCGTCCGACCGCAGTCGCGAAGTCGCCTTCGTCTGACCACTGTCCCGACCCTGCCCCTCAGAGGCTCCATGTCCCCGCACGTCACCGGCCGGCGCCGCGTCCACCGTTCCGTCGCGGCGGGCGTTCCCCTCGCCGTGCTGGCCGCCCTCGTGGCGACCGGCCCGGCCACGGGTGCCCCGTCCGCGGACGCCCGCGTCACCCGCACGGCGACGCTCGGCGACCTCCCGCTCGGCACGTTCAGCAACACGTTGTTGCCCGGCACGGTGGACGACGACCGGGGCGTGGGCCTCGGCGGCATCGGCAGCGACATCTATCCGGCGAGCCGCAAGGGCGAGTTCTGGACGGTCACCGACCGCGGGCCCAACGGCCAGATCAAGGTGAATGGCACAAAGCGCCGTACGTTCCCGGTGCCTGGCTTCGATCCGGCGATCGTGAAGATCCGGGTGTCCGGTGACACCGTGAAGGTGATCGACGCGATCCCGCTCACCACGTCGTCCGGGAAGCCAGTCACCGGCCTGTCGAACCTGCAGGGACGCGACGAGGCTCCGTACTCCTACGACTCGAAGACGCCCCTGTCCTACAACCCGAACGGGCTGGACACCGAGGGGATCGTGCGGGCCGCGGACGGGAGTTTCTGGCTCGTCGACGAGTACGGCCCCTCTCTCGTCCATGTCTCCGCGCGCGGGAAGGTGCTCACGCGGTACGTGCCCCAAGGACTTGACCTCACCGGCACGGACTACCCGGTGGTCGAGGCACTGCCGTCCGTGCTGCTGCACCGGAAGATCAACCGCGGTTTGGAGGGACTCGCCCAACTGCCGGGAGGCGACCTGGTGATGGCGGTGCAGAGCCCGCTGTCCCTTCCGGACGCGGATGCCGGAGACGCCTCGCGCACCACCCGCCTGCTGCGTTTCTCACCCAAGAAGCAGGCGGTCACCGCCGAGTACGCCTACCGCTTCGACCCGGTGAACGTGGTCGATCCGAGCGAGGACGACACCTCCGAGCTCAAGATCTCCTCGGTCGTCGCCGTCGGCGGCAACCGGCTGCTGGTCGAGGAGCGCACCGACAAGGCCGCCCGGCTGCAACTCGTGCGTCTGGACCTCGCCGCGGACATCCTCGGAAGCGCCTGGGACGACGACACGACGTCGCCGTCGCTGGAGCAGCTCGACGACCCGGCGGCCTCGGGCGTCCCGGTGCTGGCCAAGCGGCTGGTCGTCGACCTGGGCACGGTCGCCGGTGTGCCCGGGAAGATCGAAGGCGTCGCGCGCGTGGATCACGACACGCTCGCCCTCATCAACGACAACGACTTCGGAATGACGGACGGCGCGGGCGCCTTCGACGCGCAGGGCCGGTTGGTCGACAGCGGCATCGAGACGACGGTGACCTACGTGCGGCTGCCGCGGGACATCTGACCCTCGGCGCGGACCGCACGTCGTCAAGGCACCAGGGACGGGAGCAACGACACCCAGTCGCTCGGTATGTCGCTCGGAAGTTCGCTGGGGAACTGCGACGGCAGAGAGGGCAATTGGCTGGGCAGCCTGCTGGGCAGCTCGGTCGGGATACTGAAGGACGGCGCGGGCGAGCTGCTACTGCTCGCGCCGCTCTCGGCGGGCGGCTTTCGGTCCGGTGAGTCGTCGTTCCCGGAGGCCATCAGCACCACAACGGCGACGACGACCCCGACGGCCACGATCGCTGCGAGCAGTACGAAGAGGGGGTTCCGGCGCCGTCCCGGACCGCGTTCACCTTCTGGCGGCGGACCGTAACCGCCGTCGCCTCCCGAAGGAGGGCCGTAACCGCGTCCGTCGTCGTCCGGAGGAGGGCCATAGCTCCCTCCGTAGCCGTCCGAAGGCGGTCCATAGCCCCCTCCGGAACCGTGGTAGTCCCCTCCCGCCCCATGACTCGGGCCGGAGTGTCCGGGAGGTGGTCCGAAACCATCGCCCGGAGGCGGGATGTCACCCGGCGGACCGGGCGGCTGTGGCGGTACGGGCGGCATGGTCATACCGTCCAGGGTCACGCCGGACCGCCCCTGGCGCGACCCCCGCACGGAAGTTGACACGGACTCATGCCATGGAAGGCATGATTCCGAGGCAATCCGCGCGGGGACCGATCACAGCGAAACTACGCGGACACGCACACGCGCGCGTGCGTGCGTCCGTGTGCTCAGCCGCGAGCGCCGAGGAGGTGGTCCATGGCCAGCTGGTCGAGCTGCTCGAAGGCCATGCCACGCGCGGCGGCGGCGTCCACGTCGAAGTCCTCGAACGCGCT
>NZ_JBEOXO010000025.1:0-163509 GCF_040296605.1 Streptomyces sp. NPDC002088
GCCCCCGGCCCAGTGCCGGGGGCGCGCCGCCGTCTGCAGGCGCTCCGGCAGCAGCGCCATGGCGCCGCCGCCGGTCGCGCCGATCAGCCGTAGATCCGGGTACTTGTCCAGCCACCCCGCGAAGGCGATCATGGCCATGCTCATGGTGACGTCGCCGAACCGGCCGATCTGCTCGACGAAGCCGATCTCGTCGACCCGTTCCGTGCCGACCGGTTCGGCCGGGGCGTGTACCAGGACCGGTACCCCCGCCTCCGCGGCCAGTGCGAAGAAGGAGTCGGCGCGCGGGGAGCCGAGCAACTCCCCGTGGACGCTGGACGTGGTGATCAGGCCGACGAAGGCCGGGTCCTCCAGGGTCTCCCGCACCCCTTCGAGGTGATCGTCGTCCCCGAACGGGTTGGCGTACACATAGCCGCGCAACCGGTCGGGGAACCTGGCGATCAGCCCCGACATCCAGGCGTGGAAACTGCGCAGTCGGTCTCGGGGTTGCGCGTAGTTGTCCACGCCCGGTACCCGCGCCATCGCTCCGGCGCCGACGGGGCTGCCGATGATGGTGAGGTCGATGCCGGCCTCGGCGCGAGCGGCGAGCATGCCGTCGACGTCGGTCAGGCTCGGGGGCATGGGGAAGCGTTTGGCCGCCTCCGGCGGGGAGAGATGCCCGTGGATGTCGATGATCACGTGTCGCTACCCGGTTTCGGTGTGAGTGCGCGGGTGACCGCGGCACAGTCCTGGTCGCCCAGTCCCTGCTCGATGGCATGGACGTGGGTCTCTGCCGCGGCGGTCGCCAGCGGCAGACTCAGGCCGACCGCCGCCGCCTGTTTGGTAGCGAGCATGAGGTCTTTCGCCATCAGCCGCAGCCGGAAGTCCGGCTCTTCGAAGCGGCCGGAACCCAGGCGCCTCGACTTGAACGCCATGACCGGAGAGGCGAAACCGCTGCCCGCGATGGTCTTGAGGACCGACTGCCGGTTGAGGCCACAGGCGGTCGCCAGTTCGGTGACCTCGGCCAGGGCCTGCACCTCAATGCCCATCAGGAGGTTGAGGCACAGTTTCATCCGCATGCCGGAACCGAGTGCGCCCAGATGGACGACCTCCTTGCCCAGCGCCTCCAGCAGCGGGCGGCAGGCGTTGAACGCCTGCTTCTCGCCGCCGACGAAGAGCCGAAGCTCGCCGTCACGGGCATGATCGCGGTTGCCGAGCATGCCGACGTCCACGACCGAGGGGATGTCCCCGGCGATCTGGAGGACCTCTTCGGGGGAGACGGTGCTGGCGCAGATGAGGACCCCGGGGTAGGGGCCCTTGGACAGGACGCCGTCGGGTCCGCGCAGCACGGAGCCGAGGGCTTCGCCGTCGGCGACGACGCAGATGGCGGCGCTCGTCCCCTCGACGGCGTCGGCGGGGTGCGGGGCGACGAAGGAGCCTGCCTCGGCAAGCGGTTCGGCCCGCTCCGGGGTGCGGTTCCAGACCCGGACCTGTATTCCCCGGTCGAGGAGGCGGGTGGCCAGGCCGGTGCCCATCGTGCCGAGCCCGAGTACGGCGACGGGGCCGTTGGTGGTGCGCGTCATGACGTCACTCCCTTGGTCTCCTTGACGACTCGGAACCGCAGCGACTGCGTCGAGTCGACCCACTGGCGCAGCGGAGCCACCAGTGCGCGGTGCTCCGCGCTCTGCTGCCAGGCGAAGAAGTGCTCGGCCGTCTGCCACTCGCTGCTGATGACCCACTGCCGGGAGTCGTCCACGGGTGCTCCCAGCCTCTCGACGATGTGGCCGGGGGTCTGGGCGACGGACTTGCGGAGCTGGTCGTACAGATCCAGGAATCCCTGCTCGCCGCCCTCGATCACTCGGACGGTGAAGACGACGCTCAGCTTGTCGGCCGGCTGGCCGTTGTTCCTCGTGCCCATGTCTCCTCCTGAGGGTGAGATCCAGCAGGACACGACTCCCACCGCCTCATGTCCCCCGTGCGGACGCAACTCCGAATGGGGCACGGGCCAATGGGGACAAGGGGATGACGGTCCGTGATTGCTCTCTTCGGGTGAGTGACAAGACGGTGCGTTGTCAGTGGACAGGAAGCGTCCGGCGGTGGGGTTGTAGGGGTGGGCGCCTGAAGAGCACTCCGCCCATGCCGACCTGAATCCCGGGCGGCGCTTTGCCTCACCTGGCTATGTGCCTCACCTGTCGGTGATCACGGAGAGCCAGGCCGTGTCCTCCGAGCCCGGCGCTTCGGGGCCGGGTGCGGGCAGCCTGCGGACCTCGCCCGTGCGCAGGGCGACCGTGGCCCGCGGCCGCATCGGCCCGTTGCCCCTGCGTGAGAGCAGGACGAGTTCCCAGACTGTCGCCGTCATGGCGTCGAGCCGGGTGGCGCAGTCGGCGGTGACTCGCCGCGGATCCCGGGTCCGGCCCAGGGACAGATGTGGGGTGAAGTCCTTGGCGGCCCCACGACAGCGTGGGAACCGTTGCTGCAGTACGCGGTGCAGGTCCGCCCATGGCGCTTCGCCGGCCGCCGTCGGGTCGAGCCACACGGTGAAGTACGCCCTGTGCCGGAAGGTCCGCACCCCGTCCAGCCGGGCGGTGAAGATCGGCGTCTCGGCCGTCGCCGCCGCGAGCAGCGGGGCAGCCCGCTCGAAGTCGGGCTCCGGCACGAAGCCGAAGAGCACGTTGACGTGCGGCGGCCAGCGGTGGATCTGCGGATCGTAGTCCCGGCGGATGTCCTGGATCGGCGGCCACAGCTCCGCAGGCGGGATCCAGGCCACTGCCGTGCGGGCCGTCGGGGACACGTCGAGGACGCCGACGGGCTCGCCCCTGCGGGAGCTCGTTTCGAAGCTCAGGTCCGTTTGCGGTTCCCGTACCCGGCCGGCGCCCGACGCGTCGATGCGGTCCACACCCGTGGCTCGGTCCCAGACCACCTCGCCGTCCGCCTCGATGAACACCACCCGGTGCCACGGGATGTCGCCCCCGGGCACGAAGGAAGGCAGCGGGATGCGTTTGAGGGCATTCCCGCGCTGGCTGATCCCCAGCACGAACCGCGCAGGGTCGAACCGCGGGTCCCAGCGGACCCGGTGATAGATCTCGTCGCTGGTCCGCATCACGCCTCCTCTCCCGCCTTCACACCTTCTCTTCCTCCAGGGTGCCGCCCACCTGATCCTCCACGGTTGGAGGATCAGACATCTGCCTGACTCCGCGGCCCTCTTTCCGGCTCCGCGAGGTGTCCGACGCGGCCGTGTTCCGCGATCAGCGTTGTCGGCGGTGCTCCTGAAGCTACCCGTGCGAGTGTCTGAGGTGGGCGTTCGGCCTGGTCATGGAGGAGGTCTCGCACCTCGATCCCATTCCGTGGTCAGCGGCGTAATCCGTGGGCTCCCGGTGCGACTCCCCCCTCGGACACACAGCTGAGACCCCTGTTCACCAGGGGTCTTTTGCATTTCCACCCGCTCCGCGCTCCCGTTCCGCTCCTGCCACGCGGCGCGATGCGCGCGGGCCGCGGATTCGGCGCGGTGCCGGGCACTCGTGGGGACCGGCAGGCGACACAGGGCGTCGAGTGTATGCAGCATACGGTCGGCGAAGCGGTGGCCCAGTGGGGTGAGCCGGCCTGAGGCCAGCGTCACGAGCGTCGCCTCCCGGGCCGCCAGGCGCCAGCGCGCGAACTGGACGTGCGCCTCCGCCCGCAGCCCGGGGTCCGGCTCCGTCTCGCGGCGGCGAGCCCAGAAGCGAGCCACGCCGAGATGGGCGTACGCCCCGTGGAAGAGACCGAGCAGGGGCCGCGGGTCGGGGCGCCAGGGTGCGTAGAAGCGCTCCGGGCTGCCGGGCTCCAGCAGGTCGAAGAGGTGCAGCACCGCCGCGAACTTGTTGTGCTGCATCTCGTGCGTCACCGTGACCGCGAACCCCGTCGCAGTCGTCGGCCGGGACATCGCCACACATCCGAACGTCTCCGCGCTGCTCCCGCTCACGGTTCCGTGGCCCGGGTTCGTCAGCGGCACCAGGAGCCGGCCTCCCGCCGCCAGTTCCGCGTACAGCTCCGGATGGTCCGCGCGCAGCAGCCCACAGGCCTCCCGCGCCACCGCCGACCAGCGGCGCACCTCGTCGGCGCCCAGGTCGTCGGGGCAGCGCACCGCGTTCGGGAAGCCCGGCTGGTCCAAGACGTCCAGCAGCAGCGGGACGCCGGAGTCGAGGGTGGTGAGCAGGTGCGAGCCGTGCCAGCGGCCCTCGCTGCGGTACGGAGAGGCGGGCACCGGCACGGGAGCGTCGGCGGGGGACTGCCCGTGCAGCGTGATCCGGGCCCGGCCGGCCGCGTCGACACGCACCTCGGCCCGGCCCCCGGAGCCGGCCCCGGGAAAACGGGCCCGGCCGAGCGACGGCAGCGCCACCCAGGGACCGTCCACCGGCCACTCCACCCGTCCCGGCAGCCCCGCGCGTACCGCCGCGGCCGCGGCCAGCGCCGTGTACCAGCCCACGGGCGACCGCTCCGGATCCTCCCGCCGCGTCAGGTGCGCGAGCAGCCCGAAGAGGGCGGGCCCCGCCGCCGGGTGGGTCAGCACGGCTGCCGTCGCCCCGGGAGCCGCGCGCGTGGCGGCGGTGAACAGTTCCCAGGCGCGCCCGGCCTCCTCGGCCACGGAGCCCCCGGCTTCACGGGCGGCGGCCGTCACCGCGTACGCGCAGGCCAGGCGACGGCTGTGCTCGGCGCGGGCCAGCAACCGCAGGGCCCCGGCCCCGCCACCGCCCGCGGCGACCGCGTCGAACAGCGCGCCCGGCATGCGATGAGGCGACGGTGTCATGCCACCTCCGCGCCTGGCGCGCCCGGTCCCTGCCGTCGGCCGGGAGCCGGGCTCCGCCGCTGATCGGGCGACGGAGCGTGTTCCTGTGCGGGATGCGACCCTTGCCGCCGGTCGGCTGACGGCCCCTGCCGCCGCCCCGGAGTCGGGCCCCGCTCCTCGCGGGGAGCCGAAGCCCGCCCCTCCCCGGAAGCCACCCGCCACCCCTCCCGTGGCCCCCCGGCCCCGGGCGCCAGGCCCGTACCCGGCAGATCCGTACCGCCCAGGCCCGTACTCGCCAGATCCGTACCACCCAGGCCCGTACTCGCCAGGCCCGTACCTGCCAGGCCTGTACTCGCCAGGCCCGTACCCGCCAGGTCCGACCTCAGCCGGTGCCGTACCCGGCCGATCAGTTCCGTCAGTTCGGTGCAGTAGACGCTCGGGTTGGCGAACCCTGTGTCGTGGCGGTAGCGGGTCGCGTAGTGGCCGCCGCCGCACACCTGGTGCAGCGGGCAGGCCCGGCACTGGGCGCACAGGCCGTCGGCACCCCACTGGCGGGCCGCGACGCCGGGGTGGTGCAGGAGTTCGTCGAAGGAGTTGCGCCGGATGTCGAGTCCGGTACGGGCGGCGCCGTCGTACGCGGTGCGCAGGGTGTCGTCCTGGGTGAGGGAGCCGTCCGTCTCCACGACCGCGTACCGCACGGGGGCCAGGCCGAGCGACTCCGTCTGCGGGGTGCCGCCGAGCAGCAGCGCGAGCAGGTCGTCGAGGAGCCGTACCCGGGTCTCCCGGACCGGGGCGCCGTACCAGCGCTCGAAGACGGCCCACAGCCAGTCCGCGTACGGGGTGTGCCGCCCGGCGGGGTCCAGTCCCGGCGGCGGGGTGTGCCAGTTGCCCAGGGGGAGGAGGAAGTCGACCGCGGGCGGGCGGTGGACGAGAAGGTCCTCGTAGGTGCGTACCGGGTCGTTGCGCAGGTCGATCGTGCACAGCAGCGCGCCGAACAGGGGGCGGTAGGCGTCCTCGGCGAGGAGGCGCAGCGCCGTCTGTACCCGGGTGTGGCTGCCGCGGCCGTCCGCGCCGCGCCGGTGCCGGTCGTGCGCGGCACGTCCCCCGTCGGTGCTCACGCCGATGCGCAGGCCCAACTCGCCGCACAGGTCGAGGCGTTGTCGGGTCAGTCGTAGACCGTTGGTCTGCAACGAAAGGTGCAGTCGCACGCCGTCGCCGACCGTCGTGCGCAACTCCCGTACCATGCGTGTGAGTTCGGCGTCGCCGACGAGCAGGGGCTCGCCGCCGTGCAGTACCACTCCCGCCTCTGTCGACCCGTGCGCGGACAGGTGCGCGGCGATGCGTTCGGCGGTGCGGGACACGGTCGCCGGGGCCATCGTGCGCGGCTGGGTGCGCCAACTCCGGTCGTGCGAGCGGTACATGTAGCAGTAGTCGCAGGCCAGGTCGCAGCGGCTGTGCACTTTCAGGACGAAGGAGTGGAACGGGTGCGGCACCCAGCCCGCTGCCTGTGATGCCGCCACGTGGGCGGCCCTCGGCCAGGGCGGCTCGGCATGGCGCAGTGGCGGTCGACTCATCCGCTTCCCCCCGAAGGCGTACGCAGCGGACCCGGCCCGGCACGGTCGGCGGCGCACTCTGTCCGACCAGTATTCGTTCGTGGTGCGTGCAGCGTCAACATCACGAATGAGTCAACGGCCGAGCCAACGGACATCGTTCGAGCGGGAGTTGGCGCCACCCGGAGAGCTCCCGCCGCTGCCGCGTGGGCGGGCCGCGGCGCTACGCTGAAGTGACATCCCTGTAGCCTGCCGCACACGCAGGCGCCCGGAGGGCCGCCACGGCGGTCCACGAGACCTCATGGAGTGGACACCATGGCAGCAGCCGAAGGCGTCGCCCCTGGTGAGGCCCGCACGGGCGGGGGCGGCGAGCCGGCGCCCGACGTCGAGTCCGCCGTCCTGGACCTCACCGCACTCGCGCCCGACGACGTCGCCGCCCTGCCGGAGTCCGTCCTCGGCGAGGTACTGCGCCGGGTGTACGCCGGCTGCGCGGAGGGCGATCCGTTCGTCACCGGGCACAAAGAGAGCGCATGAGCGCCCGGTGCGCGGCGCGCCCCTATACTGACACCCCCGTACGTCCGTTTTGTCGGTATTTATCCTTGGTTCCGTCCTTCCCTGTCGCGCCGCGCCGAGCGGAGAGGTCATGCCAGACGTCAACCCCTTTGACCGGCCAGGTCCGTTCGCCGTCTTCCTCGCCACCTCCGAGAACCTCGGCCTGAGCACCACCCTGCGCAACGCCGCCGACGTCCTCGCCGAGGCGAACCGCAGCGTCCTCCTCGTCAACGGCCGCTCCGGCGCCGTCGGCGCGCCCGCACCGCTGCTCCCACCCGAACCCGGCCGGGTCCACACGCTCACCACCGGTGGCCTGTCGCTGACCGCTCTCGCGGAGAACCCCGTCGCCGCCTCCTACGACCATGTCCTGATCGAGGCGCCGGTCCCCGACACACCCGAAGCGGCGGAGGCGACCCGGCCGGCCGCGGACGCCGACGCGCTCGTCGTCTGTTTCGCCATGACGGCCTGGTCCATCGACGGAGCCGCCACCCTCGCCGAGGACCTGACGGAGCGCCGCGCCGGCCGCCCCGTCCGGCTGCTCGCCCTCGGCCTCAAGAGCGACGTCGGCCGCCACGACCGGCTGCGCAACGCTCGCGAGCGGGTGCGCCGGAAGTTCGGCCCGATCGCCCGCACCCTCGGCGAGGGCGACGTCCCCTTCCTGGAAATCCCGTACAACCCGATGTACCAGGACAGCCGCAGCCTCGCAGTCGAGGCCGAGGACGCCGGAACCGTCGTCGGCCTGCGCCCCTATTACGAGCGGCTCGCCGACTGGCTGCGCGACCGCCGCACCACGCGGCTGACCGACGTCACCGTCGTCCACTCCACCCGCGATGCGCCCTGGGCCGCCTGGGTGCGCGACCGGCTCGCCGTTCAGGGAGTGCGTACCGAACTGCGCCGCGCCGACACCTACACGGGCGAACGCCCCGATCCCGGCGGCGCCCTGCTGTTCCTGTCGCCCGACGACGCCGACGAGACGCTCCTCGCCCAGATCGGCGCGCTCTCCCACACCGACGTACGCATCGTGCTGGTCGACGAGCCGTTCCCGCACACCGAGGCCGCGCACCACGAGCGGATCGACCTGCGCGGCACCACCGAGCAGGAGGCGCTGCGACTGCTGTACACGGGCCTCGGCCTCGGCACCGCCGAGCACGCCGCCCCCCGAGCCGCGGCGCGCTTCCCGCGCCTGCCCGAGACCACCAACGTCGCCGCGCGCGGCGGCGGTTTCGTCGACCGGGGCGGCCTGCTCGCCCGGCTCGACGACGAACTGCGCACCGCCGGCCGCGATGGCACCTGCCTGGTGTTGCACGGGCCCAGCGGCTGGGGCAAGAGCGAGGCCGCGCACGAGCTGTGCCACCGCTACGGCGCCGGCTACGACATCGTGTGGTGGGTGCGCTCCTGGGAGCCGCAGCGGGTCGAGCGCGGCCTCGCGCGGCTCGCGGGCCGCCTCGGCAGCCCCGAGGAACGCCTCGGCACCGGCGACGACGCCGGCGTCTCCCGGCTGTTGACCCGCCTGTCCCGCCCCGACGACGACCTGGGCAGCTGGCTTCTCGTCTACGACGGTGTCACCGACCCCGCCTCCCTGCACGGCCTGCTGCCGGTGCCGCACGAGCGCGGCCACGTCCTCATCACCAGCCGCCTCCCTCCGCAGGCGGAGCCCCCCACGGAAACCCCCGGCGTCCCCGAGACCCGCCCCCCGCACCTGACCCCCCTCGCCATCCCCCCGATGACCCCCGAGGAGAGCCGCGCGCTGCTCGCCGACCGGGTGCCGGAGATCACCGCGCAGCAGGCCGGACAGCTCGGCAACGTCGTGGACTTCGTCCCGCACGCCCTGCACCTGGCCGCCCACTGCCTCGCCGAGCGCGCCGCGGTCCACCGCCGCGACGACCACATGAACCCGGACGCCGCCCTGCGTGACGCCGTCGGCGACGTGCTCGCCGAGTACCGGGCCGGCAAGACGGAACTCCTGCGCCACACCGAAGGCGCGTCCCCGGTCGCCGTGATGGTCCGCGTCGCCCGGCGCGTCGTACAGTCCACCCCGGGAGCCGCCGCCTGGCGCGCCGAGAGCCCCGACCGCGACGCCCTCGGCTGGCTGTTGGACGCCGCGTCCCTGCTCACCGGCCGCGGCATGGGCCTGGAACTGCTGCGCTCGCGCCGCATCCTGTCCGAGCTGGCCCGCGACGACGACGCCGACCAGCCGCGCACCCCCGGCACCCGCCACCCCGACGACGTACAACTGCCCGACGAGCACATGGTGAGCGTCGCCCTGTGGGCCCTCGCCCAGGTCGGCCTCCTCGACGTCGACTTCGACCGCGCCGAGCAGCCTCTCGCCCAGCACCACGGCCTGCGCGACCTGATCCGGGCCGGCATGGACGACGGGGAACGCCGCAACATCGAGTCGGTGCTGCGCGGCATCCTCGCCGAGTACGCCCCGCAGGAGCACCAGGACCTGCCCGCCGACTGGGCCCGCGAGGTGTACTCGCTGAGCCTGTGGGAAGACCCCCGGCCCCGGGTGCGCCGCTCGCTGCTGCGCCACCTCAGCGCCCTCGGCCAGCGCGCCGAGTCCGCCGACCTGGACCGGCTCCTGGAGATCGCGGGACGCGCCCGCGACTGCTGGCGCGCCGACGGCGACGAACAGTCGCCCGAGTACCTGCGCCTGCTCAACTTCACCGCCCGCGCCCACCGCCTGCGCGGCGACTACGACACCTCCCGCCGGCTCGCCCAGGAGGCCCTCGGCGGCCACCGCAGGCTCCTCGGCATCACTCACCCGCGCACCCTGCTGTCCGCCGACTCCTACGCCGCGACCCTGCGCACGCTCGGCCGGTTCGACGACGCCCTGCTGCAACTGCGCCCCGCCCTGGAGGGGTTGGAACTGCTGCTCGGCTGGAAACACCCCGCCACCATCCAGGTCGAGCACAACGTCGCCCTCACCGAAGCCCTCACCGGCCGTGTCGCCCGCGCCCTGACCCGGCTCCAGGAGCGCTTCCGCTACCGGCAGGCGGTCGGCGGCACCGACGACGAAGTCGCCTGGGACAGCGCCGACCTGCTCGCCTACCTCTACCGCTCCGCGGGCCGCACCGGCGAGGCCCACGACCTGCTGCGCCAGCGGCTGCGCCGGTACGGCGACACCTGGGACGGCGAGCGGCTGAAGACCGAGGTGGGCCTCGCCGTCAGCGAACGCCGCCTCGCCGACGGCTTCCCGGCCGTCAAGGACCCCCGCTACGGCTACGAGCTCGCCCACGAGCGCGACCAGCGGGCGCTGCGCCTGTACATCGGCCGCTTCGGCGCCGACCGGCTCGACACCCTGCGCTGCCAGTTCAGCTACGCCGCCGACCTGCACGCCCTGGGCAAGGCCGACGAGGCCGAACAGCAGGCCCGGCAATGCGGGGACACCCTCGCCCGGCGGTTCGGCGCGGGCCACCCGTACACCGCGCTGTGCCAGGTCCGTCACGGTGTCTATCTGCGCGCCACGGGCGAGCTGCGGCTGGCCGAGGAGGTGGGCCGCAGCGCCCTGAACCTGCTCGCCCACAAGCTGGGCCAGGCCCACCCCTGGGTGGCCGCAGCGGAGAACTCCCTCGCCGCGACCCTCGCCGCCGACGGCCGCCCCGACGAGGCGGCCGTACTCGCCGGGGCCGCCCTGACCCGGCTGCGCGACCTCGGCGTCGCGCACCGCCCCGACGGACGCCGGGTGAGGCAGCACCTCGACCGGCTCACCGCCACCGACCCCGTCCGCCCGGCACCCCCGTCGGGCTATGACATCGACCTGGAACTGCCCGACGTGTAGCGCACCGCCGGTGCCGACCGGCCGCACGCAGCCCCGCACTCACCCACCGAAAGGCGAGCACCCGTGGCAGCCCCCGCACCCCACCGCACCGACACGCTGAAGGAGTCCCACTGGACCGACAGGCGCCACGGCCGGATCACCGCGCTGTGCGAGGAGGAGGTCGCCGGGACACCTCAGATCCGCTCCCTGTCCCACTACAGCAACGGCATCCTCGACTTCACCGTCTTCCGCTTCCCCCGTGCCCCGCTCAGCAGCCTGGTCACCGAGCTGGGCGACGAGGAGGAGCACGAGGCGCTGCCCGGCAGCCGGCTGCTGCTGTGCGCCCAGGACCTCGGCGCGGTCCTGCGGCCACTGGGCACCGGCGAGCTGATGCGCACCGTCGTCGGCAACGCGCGCGGCGGCCTGTGGGGCGGACGCGCCCGCCCCGGCGAGTTCCTGGCCGCGGTGACGGACCTGCCCGACGGCGTGCCCGCCATGGACGCCGCCATGAACCACCTCGTCACCCGCATCCGCACCGAGGTCCACTCGCTGCCCGACGAGTTGCCCGGCGGCGACCCCCACGCCAAGGCGCACCTGCGCACGGGAGCGGGGCCCGAGGGCCCGCACGTCGACTTCGGTACGGCCGCCGAACCGGACGCCGTCTACGAGGAGCGCCTCAGAAGCCTGTGGCGCACCCACGTGAACACCACCGACCTGCACTACGCGGGCTACTACCGCGACTGGACCCTGGTCTGCGTCGGCGACGTCTTCGACGCCCACGAACTCGGCCCGCGCTTCATCGGCGTCAGCGTCCGCACCCGGCGCACCGCCTACCGGGACCTCTCGCGCAGCCTGCGCGGCCACCTGGTCCGCCTCACCGACGCACTCGCCCTGGTCGCCCCGCCCGTTCCCGGCCGTGCCCCCGTGGACCGGCTCGTCCTCGACGTACAGGAGGGCGCCGTGTACGTCCACTGGACCTCGCCCGGCGCTTTCGTCCTCGGCGTCACCCTCGACCAGCGGCAGGTCGACAACGCCGAACGCCGACTGCAGGGCCTGGCCGGAGCCGTCGGCGGCGTCACGACACCGCCATCGCGTTGAACCGCCGGACGGCCGGACGGCTCACGGCACGCCGGCCGCGCTGAGGGAGCCCCACACCTCCTCCGCGAGCACTTCCACGGTGCGCGCCGGCGTCAGCGGATGCCGGGGCTCGGCGCCGCCCAGCAGATGCACCGGCAGCACCTCGACCGCACACTCGTACTCCCGGCAGATCCGGCGCAGTTCGCTCAGCTGGAACTCGGTCGGCGCACCCGGCACCGCGCTGCGCGCCCAGGCCGCGACCGCACCCCGGAAGTCCTCCGTCAGCTCCCGCACCAGCGTGGCGCAGCCCAGGACACTGAGATCCGCGGGCGTCGCCGCGGCCCGCCGGTTCACCGCCCGGCCGGCCACCCGCCGCGTCACCGTCTCCAGCATCGCCAGCGCGTCACGGAACCTGCGCCGCACCGGAACAGGCAACTCCGCGACACCGCCGTCCGGTTCACCCGCGGACCACGCCGTCGCCGCCGGCGGGACGGCCGCCCCAGGCTGCGCCTCCGCGGTCAGCGCCGCGAGAGCGCGGCGCAGCTCGTCGAGGTGGGCCGTCTGCTGCTGCTCCAGATCGCGGCGCATCCGCTCGCCCAACTCGGCGAGATCGCCCTCCCGCTGCTCCTCCACCAGGCGCCGCTCCAGCTGCAACAGCGCCTCGTGCACGCTCTGCGCGAACCCGTCCTGCCGGTACACCAGCGGCCGTGAGCCGATCGACCGCCCGAGCCGGTCCTGCAACGCCTGCGACACCAGCCCGTTGACCACCAACAGCGCCTCGAACCGCCCCGGGCGCACCGCGCTGCGCAGCCCCTGCACATGGGCTGCGATGCGCTCGGCGTCGCCGGCGAGCAGCACCGACCGGGTGTGGATCACCGCCAGGTACGCGTTCGGGGCGGGCGACAGCCAGTGGACGACCTCGTCCAGGCCGCCCGGCGAACGCGACATCCGCGCCGGCACCGGATCGCGCGAGGCGATCCGCCACTGTCCCAGGTCCAGCGCCTCGTGCACATCGTTGAGGACCTGCCGGTACGACACCTGCTCGTGCAGCTGCCGTACCGCCTTCAGCACCGTCGCCCCGGTCACCTCACGCACCACCAGGGCCCGAGGGATCTCGGAGTCGTCTGGATCCTCGGGGTCGTCGGTCTCCCCGGTCTCCCCGGTCTCCCCGGTGTCCCCGGGATCCTCGGGCTCCTCGCTGAGCTGCCACGCCAGCCGGCACACCTTGAGCACCTCGCGCGGCACGCCCTCGGTCAGCTCGTGCAGCAGCCGCAGCGCCTCCTCCTCGAACGGTCCCGTGGCCGGCGTCCCGGCGGCGGCTCCCTCCCCGCTCGCCGCGAGGTACTTCGCCACCAGCTCCCGGGTGTGCTCGTCGCTCAGGCCCGTCGGCCACAACTGCACCACCCGCTCGTGCATGCTCGGCCGCAGCGCCCGCAGGCCCTCGGGCGAGGCGCAGAACACCAGCAGACCGCCATGGCTCGTGTAGATGTTGACGAGACGTTCGAAGGCGTCCATGAAGGTGCGCCGGCTCTCCTCCGGCCAGTCCAGCACCTTCTCCAGGGAGTCGAGCAGCAGCACGTACGCGGTGCCGACCCGGCCGTGCAGGAAGCCCTGCACCGCCAGTGCGTCGAACACCCGGTCGATTCCGGCCGCGGTGCCCGACCCGCCGCCGGACGGGCCGATCGCCTCCGTGATACCCCGCTCGCGCAGCGGCTCGGCCGGCTCCTCGCCACCGAGCCAGTTCCACACCATCCGCCTGAACGGCGCCTCCAGCAGCAGCGCCAGCGCGGTCGCGAACCTGCGGTGCTCCGTGACCTCACCGAGCGTGCCCCGCAGATCGGCGTGGATCACCTCGGGGTCGTAGCGCAGCGCCGCCACCACCTTGTCCGGATCCAGCGTGCGTTCGCGCAGCCCGGTCGCGATCTCCTGGAGCGTGTCCCGGCGCGGATCGTCGTCCTGCGCACCGACCCAGCCCGCCGTCACATAAGCGTAGTAGTCCCGCACCAACTCCTCGAAGGCCTGACGCCCCTGCGCCGAGTCGCCGGGACCGCGCAGCCGGTCGCGGTACAGCCGCCCCATGTCCTGCGCCGGCTCGTCCACGATCCACATCGCCGCCTCGGGGTGCCGGCCGTGCACCGTCTGGTACGTCCGCCGCAGCGCATGGCTCTTGCCGAGGCCGAACCCGCCCACCAGGGCTATGGCCCGGCCGCGCCGACCGGGCGCGGCGGGCGGCGCGAAGTAGTCGTCGACGAGCGCCTGAAGGTCCTCGATGAGCGGAGTGCTGATGTGGGCGTTGCCCGAGTCGGCCCCCCGTACCGCCGGGTTCCCCAGGTCCGACGCCGGACCGAGGCGCACGACCGGGATCTGCGGGAAGGGGTTCTCGCGAAAGATGTCTCCACTGTCTAGGGCCGCGATGGTGTCTGGGGCCACGATGGCACTCCTCGTGTGTCCGGTTTCGGCGTTCCGAGCGGCGGGCGGATGCGGGGATCGCTGGGGGCGGGATCGCGGGGACCGCGGGAAAGCGCAGGTGTGCGGGGCCAGGTCAGGAGCCCGGTGGGGCATCGTGCCGTCTGGGCGGTGGGACGGCGGCGGACGGATTGCGGGCCATCGCCGTCACATCCAGGGTCGGGGCGCCGAGGTCGGCCGCGGTGACCAGGACCTCGCCACCCGTGCGTCTCTGCTCCTCGGCGATGCTGAAGTACCTCTTGCGCAACTGCCGTACGTCGGAGGTGAGCCACTCCCTGGAGTGGCTCGGTGCGTCGGGGTCGGGGTGCTCCCCGCGGGCCTGGCCGAACTTCACGGTGTCCTCCGAGGTGAGGCTGCCGAGTTTCAGATGGGTGAGTGCCGTGGCGGGCCAGATCTCCTGGACCACTTCGTGTGCCGTGTCGGGATCGTGGTGACGCACCTCGACGAACAGTACGATCCGGCTCCGCGCATGTTTCAGACAGGTCCTCAGGAAATCCGTGCGCACGGATCCCATGTCGTCCCGCCAGTCCATGTGCGGCACCAGGACCAGCAGCAGCGCGTCCTGCTGCGCGAGCAGCGTGCTGAGCGACAGGAACGCCTGGTGGACGTCCTGCTCGCCCCGCACCCGCTGCAACGCCGGTTCGGGGAAGTGCCCGCTCAGCGCGTCCACGATCTTGTTGCGGAGGGCGATGTTGATGTCCTGGGTGGCGGCGAACTGCCCCCGCGCGTCCGTGCTGATGCCGTTCGCACGGTTGTCGTACCCGCCGGTCATCGCCACATACGGGCGGGGCGGCCGGATGACCCCCGGCCGCGCTGAGCCCGGCGGTGCCAGCCGGGCGAAGTGCTCGAGGCGCTGCTGGGCGAGATGCACGCACCGGTGGATCAGGGTGGTCTTGCCCATGCCGACCGGCCCGGTCACCACCACCAGATGCCCCATGTCCACCTTCGGCAGGATCATCTCCGGCAGCCGCTCCAGACACTGCTCGAACTGCTTCACCTGATCCAGGGCGTGATCGACGTCCACCCACTGACCGGCATGGCTCTCCTCCGCCCACGGCACCAGCGGATGGTCGTCCAGCAGCGGCGGCGGCAGCCACGGCAGACTGTCCTTGCTGCCCGGCACGTACACGCCGTACGGGTTGTCCTGAACCGGCCGGGTCATACGGCCGCTCCCGGCTCGGAACGGCGTACCCGCCACTCGCGTACCGTGCGCCAACCCCAGTGCGCGACACCGCGGTCGAGGCCGGACACCGAGCGCAGCACACGGTCCACGGAATCCCCCGCCGCCCGCGCCTCACGGGCTCGGTCCTCCGTACCGAGCACCGAACCGTCACGCGACGAGGGCAGCGGCCCCGCCAGCGGAAGTCCCTCGACGGCCAGCCCCGCGGCCCGCCGCCGCGCCGCCGGTCCCGGCACCTGGAACAGTGTTCCGGCCAACGCCTCACGCGCCGACCGCACGGCCGCGTGATCCGCGTCCGCATCACCTTCGTACGCGGCCAGATACGCCCGCGCCGCCCCCCTGAACGCCGCCTCGTCGGTCCGCAACCGCTGATGCGACTGCCGTCGCTCGGACGAGACCCGCTCGGACAGCTGACCGCCCAGGGTGAGCAGCGCACCCGCCGCCAGCACGGGCAGCCCCTTCAGGAACGTCACGAACCAGCCGTCCTCGCCGCCGGAGCCCTGTGCGGCCGGCTCCCGCGAGTCGGCCGCGGCCGCCATCAACGCCGAACAGGCCCGCGAGAAGTCCTCCTCACGCTGCTCGGCCCACCGCTGGAGCGTCATGTGCCCACCGGACCCCACGGGCCGCACCGAGTCCTGCCCCGCCGCACCGCCCGGCACCAGCAGCCCCAGGGCCACCGCGGCCGCGACGAGATCGTCGCGATGCGGGACGTCCAGGCAGTACACCAACTGCACGTCCCGCTCCCCGGACACGGCCGGAGCGGCGGTCGCCGGAGCGGCCGCGGCGGCCAGCAGCAGCGCCGCCCCGCAGACCGCCACCCCGCCGACCGCCGTGAACCCGTGAGCGCCGCGAGCAGGGGACCGTGACCCGCGCGGCGGTGCGGTGGCACGCTCCGCCGGCCGCACGCCGGGCGGACGGCCACCGTTCGGTGCCCCCCGCCGACCGTGTCCCGTCCGCTGCCTCATACGCCTCTCCCCGTCCGGCCGCCCCGTGGCACCGGTGCTTCGTATGACCCGTCGGCCCCGTCGACATCGCTGACATCGCTGACTTCGTACGACCCTTGTCGCCGGGGACCGCCCACGTCCCCCGGCCGCCGCCCGCCGCGGTTACGCGACCGACTTCTCGTCCGCCTCCCGCCGGTAGCGCTGGGAGTGACGCACATCAGCCGCGCCGAGTTCCCCACGGGCGAGCGGCCACCGCACCCGGGGCGAACGGGCCAGCAGTGCCTGCGAGGTGCCGTGCAGCACGTTCACCGTGATGACGGCAGGGCCCACCGTGGCGGCCGTACCGGGGAAGTCACGCTCCAGGGTCAGCGCGATCAGCACGGCCGTGATGCCGTTCTGCTGCCCCAGGCCCAGCGCGATCCTGTCACCGCGCTCCAGACCACGTACGAACAGCGGCATCACCCCAAGGGCCACCACCGCCTGCGCCCCGAACGCCGCCGCACCCAGAACGAATCCCGGCCACCACGCCACCCCGTGCGCGAGCAGCAGCCCGAGCGCCAGGAACGCGGCGAGGAACGCACCGCCCACCGCACGCTCCAGCGCCCTGCCCAGGACCGTGGAACGCACCACCAGACCCGCCAACGCCACCGCGAGCATCAACTGCTGCGCCGCCGCGAGCACCAGCATCGCCACCACGAGCAGCACCGTCGCGGCGCCCTTCGTCCGCCGGACGGACCCGGTGTCGGGCACCCGGCCCGCCACCCGACGCCCCGCCCACCACAGCAGCGACACCCCGGCCAGCAGCGCGGCGTTGAGACCGAGCCCGGTCAGATATCCGCCCCCACCGCCGCCCGCGACCTCGGGCGCACCCTCGTGCCCCGCGGCCGTGTACGCGTATCCCGCGAGGTACAGCGTCAGCAGCACCGTCATCGGATCGTCGAACGACGCCCACGCCGACAGCAACGACCGCGCACGCGCCGACATCCGCCCACTGCGGCCGAGCGCGGCGACGGACAGCGGATCGATCTGAGCCACCGCGATACCGAGCACCAGCGCCTCGGGCCGGCGGAAGACCAGCAGCATCGTCCCGGCGATCAGCCCCGCCTTCAGGACCACACCCACGGTCACGGCGGCCAGCACACCGGTCAGGTCGGCACGCAGCGCCTCGAGATCGATCGCGTACGTGCTCCCGTACAGGCCGACGGCGAGCAGCAGCCCAGCGCCGAACAGGTAACCACCCGAGTCCACCAGGGCCGAGGTGTCCACCACCAGTCCGAACACCACACCGGCGAGCAGCGTGCCCGCCGCGCCCAGCGCGACGGCGGGAACCGACTCCGGCAGCCACCGCAGACGGGCCCGTCCCGGTGTCGCCATGGCTCGTCCCCCCTCCGTTGCAGGCCCGCACGGTCTCCGGCACAGCCGAGCACACACCGCACGCGCGGCCGCCGCGCGTCCATCGCCGTGGCGCAGGTGAATGGTAGGGGTCCGTGATACCGCGCCGGAAGCACGACACCGGTCTTGCGTACGGCAGTTGACGCCCCCCTGGCCCGGATGGTCGCGCGGGACGGCACCGTTGCCGCACCGCCTTGTATGCACGATGCCCTTCACAGGGCATCACCGAACACGGAGGGGCGGGAAGCGGCTGTATCCGGTCGGTTTCTGCCGGTGTCGAGGTGTCTGCCGGGGTCTCTGCCGCGGTGTCTGTTCGGCCCGGTGAGCGGGTGACGGGCTACTGGTGAGCCGCCCGCAGTCCCCGCACATGTCCCGGATGACGGGTCATCACCGCCTCTACGGCCGGCTCGTCGCTCGCCGGCAGCGCGTCCAGGAGCTCAAGGTGCTCCTTGGCGGAGGCCGGCAGACGGCCCGAGGCACCAGCTTGACCGGTTCGGCAGCCAGCTCCCGCGCACGGCGTGCGAAGCGCCGCGGCCCGGCGGACTCCACCAGCGCCACGACCCGCGCGCCCGCGGCCGCGAGCCCGGTGGCCACCGGCAGCAGCAGCGGCCCGGTCCCGCCGACGACGGTGCTGCGTCCCGGCAGCACGAGCCCGCCCTTGAGCATGGCCTGCGTACCGCCCACGGTCACCACGCCGGGAAGCGTCCAGCCAGGGGCGCACGCTCCGCGCTCCCGCGCCCCCTCAGTCCGCGCTCCCGGAGTCCCCTCGGCCCGGGTGTCATTCGAATGAGAAGGGTGTCATTCGAACTCGCTGGGCGAGGGCGCGGGCGACTTCCCGGCGAGCACGTCCTTCAGCCGCTGGGTGCCGAACAGCACCGCGTTCCCCGTGCTGTCGTGATCGACGCCGTCCACACCGCCGTTGGTGACCGTGATCGCGTTCGGGCCGACCTGCACGGCGGCGACGTCCAGGGCGAGGGTGACGGGCATACCGCCCGTGCTGCCCTGCACCGTCACGGTCACGGCCTGCCGGGCATCGCTCCCCTTCGGCAGGGGTGCCGCCACGACCTGAACGGTCCGGTCGCCTTCGGAGCTGTTCACGGTGAACTGGTCGCACTTGGTCGGCAGGCTCTTCAGCCAGGGCAGCGACTTGTCGAGGTCGTCCTTGCTGTAAGTGGCGACCTGGTAGAGGAGACGGGAGTTGCCCTCGGTGAATCCGGTGAGCGCCGAGGCCCCGGACGGCTTGCCCAGGAGGTCCTCGTCGTAGAGGCCGTCGATCAGGCGCTGGCAGTCGGCGGCGGCCGATTTGTCGGTGGTGAACGCGGCCTCGTCGACCTTGCCGGTGAGCAGTGAGTTGTGCCAGGTGTCGGCGTCCTTGGCCTGGGTCCACCTTTCCTCCAGGAATGCCGCGGTGATCAGCGCGGTCTGCGCCTGGGCCTTGGTGAGGGCCGCCGTGGCTGTCGGGGTCGGGGACTTCTTGGCCTTGTCGGCCTCTCCGGTCTCTCCTGCCTCCTTGGCCACGGGGGACGCGACTACGTCCGAGCCGCCCGCGTCACCGCCGTGACCGTCCGAGCAGGCGGCCGTGGTCAGCAGCGTGCCGACTGCCAGGGCCGAGGCGAGGGCGCGGACGGGGCGGGACGGACGAGGGGTCATCACGGATGCCTCCTGAGGAAGTGGATGTTCCGCCGAGGTGCTTGGTGTTCGCTCCCTTCACCACGGCACCACCGGCTCCGGCGGCCGACCAGTGCACGGCGCCGAAAGGGTGAACGCGCGCCGGACCTGGACCCCGCACTCCGAGCGCCGGGCCTCCACCCCGCGCTCCGGGCCTCCAACCCCGCGCCTCGGGCCCCCCGCGCCCCGGGCCCCACCCCGCGCCCCCGTTCCGCGCTCCCGCGCCCCCTCAGTCCGCGCTCCCGCGCCCCCTCAGTCCGCGCTCCCGGAGCCCCCTCGGCCCGCGCCGCCACCGGGTGACGTCACTCGCACCCTGCGGCCGCCGCAGTCGGGGCAGGCCGCCTTGGACAAGGGCGTTCTGACGGCCCGGCCCTCCTCGTCGACGTATTCCTGGGTGGTGAGCCCCGAGGCGTCGGTCGGGTCGGTGAAGAACATGACGCGGAACACGGTCTCCCAGACGTGCCCGCAGTCGCCGCAGGTGAACGCGAACGTCTCGGACACCGGTCCGGGATCCGCATCGGACATGGACATGTGTACGGTCCTCTCGCCGACGCCGCTCCTCAAGCGCACTCCGCGCGCCGCGCCCCTGCAACTCGAACGACGCGCCCCTGCAACTCGAACGCCACGCCCGGCAGGCCGCCGCCCGGCCCCCGCCCGACACTGACGCAGAGCGGACCGGACCGGAGCGGGCCGGACCGGAGCGGACCGGAGGAGCGGGCCGGACCGGACCGGGCTGGACCGGACCGGAGCGGGCCGGATCGGGGGCGCGGGGCGCGGGCCGAGTGGCCGAAGGAGTGCGGATGCTGCCCGGAATTCTCGCCAGGGTCATGGAGTTGCTGCTGGCCCGCGAGGGCCGGTCACTGCACCTGAGGGCTGCCGGCGGCGCCCTCACTGTGCTCCTCGTGGTGATGCTCCTCGGGTCGTGGGCCGTCGTGGCCGCCGAGGAGGGCGCGCGCCACGCCAACCTGACCACGTACCCGAGGGCGCTGTGGTGGTCGATCGAGACCGCGACAACTGTCGGCTACGGCGACTTCTTCCCCGTGACACCGTGGGGGCGGGTCGTCGGCTCGGTGATGATGATCGTCGGGATCACGACGTACGGAATGGTCACCGCGGCGCTCGCGACCTGGTTCGTCCGTCGTGAGCAGGACCGCCGGGGACGGGCGCACCGCGTGGCGGACGAGGCCGCGCACGCTCTGCACGAGCGTTTCGACCGGCTGGAGCGGTTGCTCGCCGACGCCGACCGGCACGACGAGGGCCGGAAACAGGACCCCCGCGGGCCGTGAGGCGCCCGGCCGCGCCGGAAATTCCGAGGTGACAGGCGGCCGTGGCACGGCATCATGGCTGTCCGGCCGCCCTGGCACCCGGGGCGGGACACGGGACGGCGCCCGTGGCCGCACGCACGGCCTGCGTCGGAGAAACGACCACCACCGGGGGCTCCTGTGACCGTGACGAACATCCTGCTGTCCGGCGTCGTCGGCTCGACCGCGTACGGTCTCGCCCGCGAGGGCTCCGACGTGGACCGGCTAGGCCTGTTCGCGGCCCCCACCGAGGACCTGCACGGCCTGCGCACACCGAAGGAGTCCCACGTCAGCACGGCACCGGACCGAACGTTGCACGAGGCCGCCAAGTGGTGCCGGCTGGCTCTCGGCGGCAACCCGACCGTGCTGGAACTCGTCTGGCTCCCGGACGAGTTGTACGAGGCCCGCACCCCGTTGGGGGACGAACTCATCGCGATCCGCGCGTCGTTCCTGAGCGCCCGACGGGTCCGCGACGCCTACCTCGGCTACGCCACCCAGCAGTTCAGGAAGCTGCAGAGCCGCGGCGACGGATCGTTCTCCTCCGACACCCGCAAACGGACCGCCAAGCACGCCCGCCACCTCAAACGGCTCTGCGCACAGGGCTACGAGCTCTACGCGACCGGCCGGTTGAGCATCCGGGTCGAGGACCCCGAGAGCTACCACCGTTTCGGCGAGCAGGTCGCGGCCGACCCCGTGACCGCCCTGCCCCTGCTGCGCCGGTTCGAGGAGGCCTTCCAGGAGACCCGCAGCGTGCTGCCGGAGCAGCCGGACGAGGCGGCGGCCGACGCGTGGCTGCGACGGGTGCGGGCGCACTTCTACGCGGCTGTTGGTTGACGGTGCCTGGTCGGCGGAGGACCTGCCGCGCGCTCTCCACCACCAGCCCCCGCCACGGCGGGAAGTCCTGGAAGTCCGACTCCGGCCTGCCCGCCACATGCCACAGCATCTCCCTGGCCTTCTCGGGGTCGAAGGGCCGGGAGTCCGGCAGCCGCGTGGTCAACTCCCCGGCGGTGGTGGTCTTTCCCGCCCCGAACGTCCCGCTCAGCCAGATGATCACTCGCCCCACCCTGCGTCGGTACATCACCCCCCGCCCTGCCTCGCGTCAGCGGAGTGGAGCCCGCGCTCGGTCCCGTGGGCGAACCCGGTTCGCGCTGCCGGGCCCGCCCGCCCCCGGCCCATCGCCCCGTCCCCCGTCGAAATACAACCGTTGCACAACGCCCCCGCGGCCCTCCCCTCGCAGGTCACAGACTGTCAGGCCGGTGAGCGCCCCCGCCCGGCCCCCTCGTTGCGCTCTCCCTCCCTCGGACGACCCTGCCGGATGTCTTGACGCGCCTGCCTCCCGAGGTTTAACTCACGTCGTAAATTAAGCCATGAGGGGCTTCGGAAGTCGAACGGAGTGTCGCTTCCGCGGTCTGCCTCGCGGTTCACGACTCCAGGAAAGGGACACCAGGAGCCATGCGCAGCATCCGAGCCGCGGCCGTAGGCGCCGTCACCATGTCACTCGCCCTTGCCGCCTCGGCCTGCGGAGGCGGATCGGCGTCGGGCGGCGGGTCCAACGACTCACCGAAGACGCTCACTTACTGGGCCTCCAACCAGGGTGCCAGCATCGAGGTCGACAAGAAGGTCCTTCAGCCCGAGCTCGACAAGTTCGAGAAGCAGACCGGGATCAAGGTGAAGCTGGAGGTGGTCCCCTGGTCGGACCTGCTGAACCGGATCCTCGCCGCCGCCACCTCGGGCCAGGGTCCCGACGTCCTCAACATCGGCAACACCTGGAGCGCCTCGCTCCAGGCCACCGGGGCGCTGTTGCCGTGGGACGCGAAGAACTTCGAGAAGATCGGCGGCAAGGACCGCTTCGTCGGCTCGGCGCTCGGCTCGACGGGCGCACAGGGCAAGGACCCTGCCGCGGTGCCGCTCTACTCGATGGCGTACGCGCTCTACTACAACAAGAAGATGTTCGCCGACGCCGGCATCGCGAAGCCGCCGGCCACCTGGGACGAGCTGATCGCCGACGGCAAGATGCTGTCCAAGGACGGCAAGTGGGGCCTGGGCGCGGAGGGTTCGAACCCGTCGGAGAACATCCACCACGCCTTCGTCTTCGCCAAGCAGCACGGCGCCGACTTCTTCACCGCCGACGGCAAGCCCGACTTCACCTCCGACGGCGTGGTCACCGCGGTCAAGCAGTACGTCGACCTGATGGCGACCGACAAGATCATCGCGCCGGGCAACGCCGAGTACGCGCAGAACCAGTCCGTCAGCGACTTCGCCAAGGGCAAGAACGCGATGCTGCTGTGGCAGTCCGCGTCCGCCAACCTCAAGTCGCAGGGCATGAGCGAGGACGACTACGGCATCGCCCCGGTGCCCGTGCAGTCCGGGACGCCCGGCGCGGGCACGAACGTCAACTCGATGGTCGCCGGCATCAACCTGGCCGTCTTCAAGAACACCGACAACCTCGACGGCGCCACCGAGTTCGTGAAGTTCATGACGAGCGACGCGGAGCAGAAGGTCCTCAACACCGCGTACAGCTCCATCCCGCCGGTCGCCAAAGCGCAGGCGGACGCCGCCTTCAATACCTCGGCCAACGCCGTCCTGAAGGACACCCTCGCGGGGAGCGCCGCCGCGCTGCCGCAGGTCGCCGACGAGTCCCAGTTCGAGACGGCCGTCGGTACGGCGATCAAGGACCTGTTCGCCGACGCGGCCGCCGGACGCCCGGTCACCGCAGACTCGGTGAAGGCCAAGCTCGAGAAGGCCCAGCAGCAGATGCCGACGAAGTGAGCACGATGACCACCACTGTCTCCACGGAGACCGACGGGCGGACCGTGCGCAAGAACACCCCCGGTGCGGCGGCATGCGGCCCCCGCCGCCGCACCGGGCGCATCCGGCGCGTCGGACTCCCGTACCTCCTGCTCCTGCCGGCACTGATCCTCGAACTCCTGGTCCACCTGGTGCCGATGGTGATCGGCATGGTGATGAGCTTCAAGGAGCTCACCCAGTTCTTCATCCGCGACTGGGGCGCCGCGCCCTGGTCCGGCCTGGACAACTACAAGGTGGCGGTGGATTTCGACGCACCCGTCGGCGAGGCCCTGCTGCACTCCTTCCTCGTCACCGTCGCCTTCACCCTGCTGTCGGTCGGCCTGTGCTGGCTGATCGGCACGGCGGCGGCGATCTGCATGCAGGACACCTTCCGCGGCCGCGGCCTGCTCCGGGCGCTCTTCCTGGTCCCGTACGCCCTTCCGGTCTACGCGGCCGTCATCACCTGGGTGTTCATGTTCCAGCACGACAACGGCCTGGTGAACCACGTCCTGCACGACCAGCTGCACCTCACCGACAAGCGGTCCTTCTGGCTGATCGGCGACAACAGCTTCTACGCGCTGCTCACCGTGTCCGTCTGGAAGGGCTGGCCGTTCGCCTTCCTCATCGTCATGGCCGGTCTGCAGAACATTCCCAGGGAGCTGTACGAGGCGGCCGCCATCGACGGCGCCGGCGTGTGGCAACAGATCCGCCGCATCACCCTGCCGTCGCTGCGCCCGGTCAACCAGGTGCTGGTCCTGGTGCTGTTCCTGTGGACGTTCAACGACTTCAACACGCCGTACGTCCTGTTCGGCAAGGCCGCCCCCGAGGCCGCGGACCTCATCTCGGTCCACATCTACCAGGCCTCCTTCGTCACCTGGAACTTCGGCACCGGATCGGCGATGTCCGTCCTCCTGCTGCTCTTCCTGCTCCTGGTCACCGGCGTGTACCTCGCCGTCACCTCACGCGGACGGAGGGCCTCCCATGCGTAACTCACCGATGGCGCAACCGAGTTCGTTCGTCTGGACCCGGCGGGTCTTCCTCACCCTGCTCGCCGGGTTCGTACTGGTGCCGGTCTACGTCATGGTCTCCAGCTCCCTGAAGCCGCTCGCGGACGTCACCGGCGAGTTCCGCTGGCTGCCGAGCGGCCTGACGATCCGCCCGTACATCGACATCTGGTCGACCGTCCCGCTCGCCAAGTACTTCGTGAACTCGCTGATCGTGGCGGGCGCGGCAACGATGTGCTCGGTGGTGATCGCGGTCTTCTCCGCGTACGCGGTCAGCCGCTACGAGTTCCGCGGCAAGCGCGTGTTCACGGTCACCGTCCTGTCGACGCAGATGTTCCCCGGCATCCTCTTCCTCCTTCCGCTGTTCCTCCTCTACGTCAACATCGGCAACGCCACGGGCATCGCCCTGTTCGGCTCGCGTGGCGGTCTGATCCTCACGTATCTCACCTTCTCCCTCCCGTTCTCGATCTGGATGCTGATCGGGTACTTCGACTCGGTGCCGCGCGAGCTCGACGAGGCGGCACTCGTGGACGGCTGCGGCCCGCTCGGCGCGCTGCTGCGGGTCGTGGTCCCGGCCGCGATCCCGGGCATCGTCGCGGTCGCCGTCTACGCCTTCATGACCGCCTGGGGCGAGGTGCTGTTCGCGTCGGTGATGACCAACGACTCCACTCGCACGCTCGCCGTCGGGCTCCAGGGCTACTCCACGCTCTACGACGTGTACTGGAACCAGATCATGGCCGCCTCGCTCGTCGTCAGCGTCCCCGTGGTCGCCGGTTTCCTGCTGCTCCAGCGCTATCTCGTCGCCGGACTCACCGCCGGAGCGGTGAAGTGACCCACTCGACCAACCCCCCTACCGCTGAAAGGGCTTCAGTGTCCGAACGCATCGACCTCGCCGCACTCCCGCACGACTTCCTGTGGGGCACGGCCACAGCGGCGTACCAGATCGAGGGAGCCGTGGCGGAGGACGGCCGTTCACCGTCGATCTGGGACACCTTCTCGCACACCCCTGGCAAGATCGACAACAACGACCACGGCGACGTCGCCTGCGATCACTACCACCGCTGGCGCGAGGACATCGGCCTGATGCGCCGACTCGGCACCAACGCCTACCGGCTGTCGATCGCCTGGCCGCGCGTCGTGCCCGGCGGCGACGGCCCGGTCAACCCCAAGGGGCTCGCCTTCTACGACGAGTTGATCGACGGCCTGCTGGCGGCGGGCATCACCCCGTCCGTCACCCTCTACCACTGGGACCTGCCGCAGGCGCTCCAGGACTGCGGCGGCTGGCCCGAGCGCGAGACGGCGGAGCACTTCGCCGCGTACGCCGCGGCTGTCGCCGAACGCCTCGGTGACCGCGTCACCCACTGGGCCACCCTCAACGAGCCGTCCTGCTCGGCCTGGATCGGCCACCTCGAGGGCACAATGGCCCCCGGTTTCACCGACCTGACGGCCGCCGTCCGCGCCTGCTACCACCTGCTCCTCGGCCACGGCCTCGCCGTCCAGGCGATCCGCGCCGCCACCCCGGACGCCGAGATCGGCATCGTCAACAACCTCTCCACCGTGTACGCCGCCACCGACCGCCCCGAGGACGCGGCCGCCGCCCGCCGCCACGACGGGCACGTCAACCGCTGGTGGCTGGACCCCGTCCACGGCCGCGGCTTCCCGGCCGACATGCGTGAGGTGTACGGCGTCGAACTCCCCGAGCAGCCAGGGGACTTGGAGACTATCGCGGCCCCGCTGGACTGGCTGGGCCTGAACTACTACTTCCCGGCGTACGTGGCCGATGACCCCGACGGCCCGGCCCCCCGCGTCCGTTCGGTCCGCCGCCCGGACGTCCCGCGCACCGGCATGGACTGGGAGATCGACGCGAGCGGCATCGAGACCCTGCTGCTCCGCCTGACCCATGAGTACGGCGCGCGCAAGCTGTACGTCACCGAGAACGGCTCGGCCTACCCGGACGTCGTACGCCCCGACGGCACCGTCGACGACCCCGAGCGCCAGGACTACCTGGTCGAGCACCTGGCCGCCGTGGCCTCGGCCGCCCGCAAGGGCGCCCCGCTGGCCGGCTACTTCGCCTGGTCGCTCCTGGACAACTTCGAGTGGGCGTACGGCTACGACAAGCGCTTCGGCCTCGTCCACGTCGACTATCGCACCCAGGTCCGCACCATCAAGGGCACCGGCCACCGCTACGCGGAGATCATCCGGAGTCACCGGGAGGGGGCGCGCCGGGCCGCCTGAGGCCCCGAACCCCTGCGGTGGGCGTGGGCACGGGGGCCCGCGCCCACCGCAGGAACCGTGGCACAGCCCGCAGGAACCGGAACACGAACCGGAACACGAACCGGAACACGAACAGAAATGTCAGGTGCATGTCATTACTCGAGCATTGAGGAGAGCCGTATGCCATCCCGTACGCCCCGCACCCTCCTGACGGCCCTCGCCACGCTGGCGCTGCTGTCCGCCGGCCCCGCCTTGGCCGCACCCGCCGCACAGCCCACCGCCGCCGAAGTGGCGGCCTGGGACACCGACCGCGCGGCCACCGCCTATGCCCTGAACCCGGCCGCGGTCACCGCCTCCGGCAGCGAGAACGGCGGCACCACCCCGGGCCTCGCCTTCGACGGCAACGGCGCCACTCGCTGGTCCAGCAACTTCGCCGACGACGCCTGGATCCGTATCGACCTCGGCACGACGATCCGGATCGACCGGGTCGCCCTGGACTGGGAGGCCGCCTACGGAAAGCGATACGTACTGGAGGTGTCGAAGAACGGCACCGACTGGACCCCCTTCTATACAGAGACCACCGGCACAGGCGGCTCGGTCACCGCGCACACGTACCCCCAGGAGGTGACCGGCCGTTACGTCCGCCTCCGGGGCCTGGAGCGCGCCACGCCGTACGGTTACTCCCTCTACTCCTTCAAGGTCTACGGCGGCGAGCCCGCACCGGCGTCGACGACCCGCACCAACCTGGCCCTGAACCACCCGGCGTACACGAACTACTACCAGCACGCGGGCAACTCACCGGCGTTCGTGACGGACGGCGGCTGGCCCGCCGACCTGAAGGCCGATGCCACCCGCTGGTCCAGCGACTGGAACGCGGACCGCTGGGTCTCGGTCGACCTGGGCGCGTCCTCGGTGATCGACACCGTCGACCTGTACTGGGAGGCGGCCTTCGCGGTCGACTACCAACTCCAGGTCTCCGACGACAACCGCACCTGGCGTACGGTTTACCAGCCGTCGGCCGCCGAGATCACCGCCCGCCGCGCGAACGTCAACTCACCGTCCGAGGCGGTGGGCCTGCACGACAGCGTGCGCCTGCCACAACCCACGACCGGCCGCTACGTCCGCATGCTCGGAAAGGAACGCCGCTCCTTCTACAACCCCGCCCCCTATACGGCCCAGTTCGGCTACTCCCTCTACGAGTTCCAGGTCTGGGGCACCGGCGGCAGCGCCTCCGCCGCCTACCCGGCTCTCCCCGGCGACCAGTCGGGCACGTACCGGACGACTTTCTTCGACGACTTCACCGGTACGGCCCTCGACCGCTCCAAGTGGCGTGTCGTACGCACCGGCACGGAGATGGGCCCGGTCAACGGCGAGTCGCAGGCATACGTCGACTCCACGGACAACATCCGCACGGAGAACGGCAGCCTGATCCTCAGCTCGAAGTACTGCAAGGGCTGCACTCAAGCGGGCGGCGGCACCTATGACTTCACCTCCGGCCGCATCGACACCAACACGAAGTTCGACTTCGCTTACGGCCGGGTCAGCGCCCGGATGAAGCTCCCGGTCGGCGACGGCTTCTGGCCGGCCTTCTGGCTGCTGGGCAGCAACGTGGACGACCCGTCCGTCTCGTGGCCGGCCTCCGGCGAGACCGACATCATGGAGAACATCGGCTACGCGGACTGGACGAGCTCCGCCCTGCACGGCCCCGGCTACTCGGCGGACGGCAACATCGGCGCCCGCCAGACCTACCCGAACGGCGGCCGCGCCGACCAGTGGCACACGTACGCGGTGGAATGGACCCCGACGGCGATGCGCTTCTACGTCGACGACGCCTTGGTCCAGGAGACCACCCGCAACAAGCTCGAGTCGACCCGTGGCCAGTGGGTCTACGACCACAACCAGTACGTGATCCTGAACCTGGCGCTGGGCGGGGCGTACCCGGCGGGCTGGAACCAGGTCACCACCCCCTACTGGGGCCTGCCGCAGTCGAGCGTGGACCGGATCGCGGCCGGGGGAGTGCAGGCGGAGGTGGACTGGGTGCGGGTGGAGCAGAAGGGGTGAGCGCGGAGTCGCTGATCCGAGCGTCGACTCCCTCTGCGCCGGCCTGTGCTGGGACGACAGGTCCCGGAGGAAGCAGTTCCAGGTGGTGAGCAAGAAGAGCAATACGAGTAAGCGGTACACGGCCGAGTTCAAGCGGGACGCGGTCGCGCTGGGGCTGTCCTCGGACAAGACGGTGACCGAGGTCGCCCGGGATCTCGGCGTGAGTCCGGAGGGCCTGCGGGGCTGGGTGAGGCAGGCGAAGATCGACCGGGGTGAAGGACCGGCCGGTGCGCTCACGACGGCGGAACGTGAGGAGCACGCGAGGCTGCGAGGTCCGGTAGTTGAGCTGCCCGCTGCGTGTGGCGGCGTTGCGCCGCAGTTCCCGCGAGACGGTCGACGGCGACCTGCCCAGCCGGCGCGCGATCTCGCGCACCCCGATGTCCTGGGCCTTGAGCAGCGCGATCTCCTCACGTTCCGCGTGACTTCGCGAGGAGGACCAGCTGTGGCAGGCGCTGCGCGTGTTCGCGCGACAGGCCTGAGGGATGCTTGTGAGCACCGTCAGAAGTTGACTCGCACTCGCATACTCGAAAATGTGTACGCGCGTGCCCCGGGAGCCTGGCACGATGAGGCGCTGCACCGAGCTGTGTTTTCGCGGGCCGAGTGTCCTGACCGAGGGGAAAGCCGTGGCGGACTGGATCTACATCCTCGATCCCGACAAGGACACGTTGGACGGGGAGCCGTCCGACAAGGAGACGATGCGCCAACTGGCGGTCGAGGAGCCGGAACTGGAGCTGTGGCTCAGCCGCCGCAACCACATGCAGCCGGGCGACCGCCTCTGGTTCTTCTTCACCCGCCCGGAGTCGGCGGTCGCCGCGGTGGCCGAGGTCGACGAGGAGCCCTGGGAGGACCCGGAGGACCCGGACGTCTCGTACCTGGTCGCCGTGACCCTGCTGCCCGAGGCGACGCAGGCGCTGTATCGCGAACCGGTGAGCCGCGACGAACTGGGCCTCAAACAAGTGCGGTCGGTGCAGAAGGTGAAACCGGAGGCCCTGCCGGTGCTGCTGGCGCGGACGGGCCTCTGAAAGCCGCCGTGGCGTCGGGCGGTCGGTGCCTCGGTAAGGTGATCGGCATGGCGTCCGCGCAGCTGCTGATCACCGGAGACCGCGCCGCTCTGTGACCTGGTGCCCCCGGCTGTCGGTCTTTCCAGACCCGGCGACGTGGAGGTGCGCGAGCAGTTGCGTGCCGAAAGAGAGAGGCGGTCGCCTTGCCCCCCGACGAGGACCACCAGAGGGAGTACCTCACAAGGCAGTCCCGGGTGCGCGGGATGCTGCTCGGTCTGGCGCTCGGGGACACCGTGGGAGCGGCTCGGGGCAAGGTGCCGGCCGCCGGTCCGCTGCGGGCCGGCGTGAGCACGCAGCTGGCCTGTTTCACCGTCGAGGGCAGCATCCGCGCGCTGGTGCGCGGAAGTCACAGGGGGATCTGCCATCCGCCCTCGGTGATCCTGCACGCCTACTGCCGGTGGGCGGCACTGCAAGGCATAGAGGTCGACAAGATGCGCCGCCGCTGGTCTGCCGGCACTGCCGACAAGACGTGGCCGGACGGCTGGCTGGCGGGGGTACCCGCGTTGACCGAGCGCCGCGGCAGCGCACCGTCCACGGTCACGGCCCTGTCCCGCATCGACGAAGGTCAGGAGCACATGGTCACCAAGAGCCGGGGCTGCCACGCACTGACCCGATCCCTGCCGCTCGCCGCGATCGGGCCGGCAGCGATCGCGCAGGCGGGCGAGATCGCCGCTCTCACGCACGGCGACGCGGCCGCGCAGTCCGCCACCGTGCATGCGACCGCGCTGCTCCACCACTGCCTGACCAGCACGCCAGTGGAGGGAGACCGCCCCGGCACTGCCCAGCCGTCCGCAAGGGCGGTACTGCAAGCAGGCATTGCCGGGCTTCCGTCCGCCGACCGACCGGACACCGGCCAGGAACACGCCCCTCTGCAGGCGGCACTCCGGCACGCTGTCGAGCAGCCGGCGGACGTGACCCGGCTGGCCCGGCTCGCACCGGATGCCACCGCTCCGTCGGCGTTGCTCGGCGGCCTCTACGCCGCGGTTTCCTTCCCCGCCCGCGCGGACATCGGTGCCGCGTTGAACTTCGCGGCGGCCGCACCGGACGGCGACTCCGTCGCCTGCGTGACCGGCGCGCTGCTCGGCGCCGTACACGGAGCCGAGGCACTGCCCGTCGACCTGGTGAGCCGCCATGAACTGGCGTGGGTGCTCGACACCCTGGCCCGCGACCTGTTGGCCGAGCTGACCGACTCGCCCAGCGGCAGCGAGTACGTCCCCGGCTGGGATCCACACTGGTGGAGTCGCTACCCCGGCTGGTGATCCGCGTTCCGGATCGCACGCAACCAGGTCCAACAGGCCCTTTGCCGCCTCTCAGCGATCCGGTATTAAAGCGGCTCCGCCGATGAGGGGGCTTCGTCGGGCTGCTGCCACCCTGTCCGCACGGGCGGGGTGCGGGTCGGCCGTCGGCGCACCCGAATCCCCCGAAGCCGGCTGCGCCGTGCCGGCCCGATCGATGGCCATGGGGCGTAGAACACCAGGGGGTACATGGCTCAGCAGTGCGGTCTCCGCGAGGAGAGGCTGTCCGCCGGGCGGCGGTCCTCCGCATCGGAAGGCGGACCGTGCTCAGCAGTCCCGCAGCTCCGCCGACTGGCTCAGCGCCTGCGCCCGCACCGAAGTGAACCGCGCATGCCGCTCACCACCCCGCGCCCCCGGCCGGAACGCCGCCACCCGGTGGCAGTTCTGGAAGGCCAGGGTCACGCCGAAGCGGCGGTCCAGGCTGTCGCGGACGGCGTCGCCGGCGAGGGCGCGCAGGAGCTGGCCGCGTTCCTTCTCCGACGGGGGAGGCCTCTGACAGTCGGTGAAGTCGGCAGTGCCGTCGTTGAGTTCGGCGGCCCGTACTGGTTGTACGAGGGGTCTCAGCCGGTCACCGTGGAAGACGAAGCTGACGATGGTGATCACATGAAGTGGGACGACTGTCACCACGGGTGGATATCGTGTCTCGCGTAGAGCACTCGCGGGTTGGGGGCAGCATGGGGCTGGCGAACGAGAAGATCATTTCCCAAGTGGATGACTTGCTGAACGGGAGGGTCGTCATCCCCTCCATTCAAAGGGACTTCGTCTGGATGAGGCCCGACGTACGTGACCTCTTCGACTCTCTCTACCGGGGGTACCCGGTCGGTGCTCTGCTGCTTTGGAAGACCAACCTGACGGTCCCCTTCAAGACCGCTGCCGTGGTCCAGGCCGCCAAGTCGGTGCACCAGCCCGTCTATCTGCTGGACGGCCAGCAGCGTCTGACGTCCCTTGCCTGGGTCTACCGACCGGAGTCCAAGGCGGACGGTCGTCTCATCGACCTGCGTTTCGACGTGCGCACCGAGGAGTTCGTCAATCCGAGTGCGATCCAGCGCAAGGACCCGCTGCTGTTCCCGGTATCGACCCTGTTGCAGGAGAACACGCAGTTCTATCAAGTCCTGCACAAGGCCGGAGTGCCGCTCGACGACCCGCACTTCGACGAGTGGACACAGCGGATGCAAAAGGTGAACAGCATCCGGCATCACCAGATCGCCGTCATCACCTACGAGTCCGACGACTACGAGGAAGTGGCTGAACTCTTCGCCCGGCTCAACAAGGGCGGTCGGCGGCTGTCCAAGGGCGATCTTGTGTACAGCGCCATCGCGGCCCGTTGGTCCGAGGGCCTGGACACCATGGACGCCTTCCACCAGGAGCTCCAGGACAGCAACTTCGATCTGAACAGGGAGGCCGTCCTGCGCCTCATGAGCCTCCTGGCGGGAACTGGCGCCCATCACATCAAGCTCATCGGAGCGGACGTGGACGAAGCGGCGCTGAAGGAGGCGTGGCAGGCCACCGAGCGAGCGCTGCGCTTCGCCGTCGACTTCCTGCGGGGAGAGTGCTCGATCCCCCGTTCCGAGATCCTCTCGTCGCCGAATGTCACCATCGTGCCGGCCCTGCTGCTGCACCACCGGGACGGCAAGCTGCGTCCTGGTGAGGCCCAGTTGTTGCGCCGCTGGGTGTACACGGCGATGGGCTTCAGCCACTACTCGCTGCAGGTCGAGGGCAAGCTGGACGCGGAGGCCAGGCTGATCAGGGCACGTGAAGGAGAGGACCTGTTCGCCGAACTCATCCGACGCGCCTCCGGCACCCGGTCCGTGGACAGTCCCCTCCAGGCGAGGGATCTGGAGCAGAAGTACTCCACACATCCCTTCTTCAGGCTGCTCTACATCGCCGCGTTGCGGGGCAGGGCGCGGGACTGGGCGACCAACATCGCCATCAGTGATCAGCCGATGCACAGTGGCGCCAAGATCGAATTCCACCACGTGTTCCCACGGGCCCGGGTTCAGACGGCGTACGCGAAGGAGGAGTGGAACAGCCTCGCCAATCTGGCCTTCGTCACCGGCCAGACGAACAAGATGATCTCCTCGAAGCTCCCCGTCGAGTACATGGCGAGGATCGCGCCGGAGCGCCTGGCTGAACAGTGGATTCCCGAGGATCCCGAGCTGCGGTCCCTGGAGCGGTTCCCCGACTTCCTGGCCGGGCGCAGGCGCTTGCTGGCTGACGTCCTCAACGAGCTGTTGGGACTTCCCTCGTACGCCGGGCAAGCCGCCCATCGGGACACCGACGAGCTGCCGGCCGACGAGGAGGTGATCGCAGAGGATCCAGCCGCGCCCACGCTTGTCGGAGCGGGAGTTCAAGAACTCCGCACCGAGCAGGGCGTCGAGATCCACGCGATCTACGAAGGCCGGCGCGCCAACGCCTACTACGACCCTTCCTCCCGCACCGTGACGATCCCCTCCGGCCCCGGCCGAGGCGAGTACGAGACTCCCAGCGGGGCGGCAGTCGCCCTGGTACGGGCCCTCAACCCGCACGTCAATCCGAACCGCAACGGATGGTCGTTCTGGACCGTCACTGCCACAGGGAATCTCTTGCAGAGCATTCGATAGCGGACAGCCCGCGTTTGCTGGCTTCCCGACTACTTGCCTCCACGCTTGTGGGGCCTGACGTAAGTGTGGCCCTTCGGAAGCTTGTGAGATCCGGTGAGACCGGCGCTCCGGTGAGCCTCCGTGTACGCGGCTCGGGCCTCGTCACTGGCCTGCTTGCCCAAGTGATCGATCCTCATCAGATGTCCGGCCACTTCGTGCTGAGAAGACGCGCTCGGCAGCTGCACGACTCGCGTCTGCTCCTTCTTGAGTTTGGGAAGCACGAACGGCGTGTAGCAGACGAGGCGGATCGTTCTCTCATCGGGGCGGGCCGGGAAGTTGAGGATGCCGTCGGTGGCGCAGCTTCCTGTTTCCCACGTGAGGCGCTTACGGCTGATGAGTCCGTTCACCGAGGCTCGGACGGTTTCGCTCGCATATCGTTCGGATGCGCTGCGGCTTCGAACGTTGCGGATCAGGTTCTCCAGGGGCAGGAGCGCGTGGCCCTCCTCGTCGAGATAGCCGAGCTTGCGAATCGTCTCCTGTACCAGCAGGTCGAGTGAGGGCGCGGTGTCGCCCCGGCTGTGCGTCAGGTTCGTCGGGAGTTCCCGGGCGATGATCCGGGGGTCGTACTCGTAGAGGAGCCGATTCTCCGCGATGAAGACAGGTCGTTCCAGAGGGGTGAGAAACAGACGCAGCCGACTCCGGTCCAGCTCGGCGGTGACCCGTGTGCCCGGCACGACCTGCGTCTGGGGCCAATGGATCCCCCGAAGGTGCTCCTTTGTGATCTTCTTGCCGAGAGGAGCCAGCAGCACTTTGGGAAAGCCGTGACCGTCGTGCAGATGGACCACTTTCGCCGTCCGGATTCGGCGTACGGCCTGCGCGGGCAACGGACACTGTCCGTGGTCCAGGTGGCGTTGTCGAATCACGAACGTCCACTGCAGTCCTGACTCCGTCGCGACCACGTCGTAGGGCTGCCCGGGGTCCGGCTGCCGGATCACCACCACCTGGCCGGTCTCCGGGGTTTCCGCGCTTTCCACGCTGCCAAGCGTCGGGGCAGTGGCCTGGGTCGTCGCACAGATCAGCGAGCCTGCCGCTTCAGACGCCCGCCTCCACCAGGAACGGACTGGGTTTCCCGGACCAGGAGACGTACAGGCTGTCGCGGGCCCGCATGCAGGCGACGAACAGCAGGCAGCGCTCGGACATCACGTCCTTCTCGTGCTGCATGGCGTCCACGTCGGGTGGGGTGACCGCCTTCGGGAACGGTAGTGCGTCCTCGAAGGGTACGGCGGGACTGCTGCCCGCGGCCGGTCTCGTCGTCCTGCTCACCCTCGGCCAGATGCTCGTCGCGCCCGCCGCCCGAGCCTGGGTGCCCGATCTCGCCGAGAAGGGCCGGATCGGCCTGTACACCGGCGCGCTCTCCTCGGTCTCCGGCCTCATGGTGCCGGCCGGCAGCGCGGCGACCGGCACCCTCCTCGACACCGGACTGCCGCCCGCTGTGCCCTGGCTGGTCCTGGCCGCCGTACCCGTCCTCGCGACCGGGCTCCCGCCGCGCCGCGACTGAACGCGGGAACGGCGTCTGAACGCGGGATCGACGCCACGCGTATGAGTCGTCCGTGGGAGGATCCCTCACCATGAGCGCGTCCCCGGCGGTACGGAGCCTGCGCGCCGCGGTGTTCGCCGCGGTGTGTGTGCTGCTGGCCGCCGCCGGACACGGCCTCGGCACGGGGGACGTTCCGCCGCTGTGGGCGGACGGCGCGGGATTCCTGGCCGTCTTCGCGACCGGATGGCTGCTCGGCGGCCGTGAGCGGTCCCTGCCGGGTATCGGCGCGGCCATGCTCGCCACCCAGGCGGGGCTGCACGTAGCCTTCTCCCGGATCACCACCGCCGGGTCCGCCATGCACATGGCCCACATGCACGGCCACGCCGTCGCCCACACGGACGCCATGACCGCGCACGCGGTCGCCGCCCACGTCCTCGCCGCGCTCGTCGCCTCCTGGTGGCTGCGGCGCGGGGAGGCCGCCCTGTGGTCGCTGCTGCGCCGGGCGGCCGCGTTCCTGCCCGGGCTCGCGGCATGGTGGCGCGACCGGCCCGCCCCGCTCCCCCTGCCCGCCGCCGGCCGCGCGCCGGTGTTCGCGGTACCGCCACGGACGCTGCTGCTCCGGCACGCGGTGAGCCGCCGCGGGCCGCCCACCCGGATCCCGTACGCGATCTGACCCCCCGACATCCTTCCTGTACGGAGATCCACTCACCCATGTCCACGACACGCACCACCCTGCGCCGCGCCGGCCTCGGCACCGTGCTCGCCGCCGCCGGAGTCCTCGCGGCGGCCGGCGTCGCCTCCGCGCACGTCACCGTCCACCCCGAGAGCTACACCAAGGGCGCCACGGACGGTGTGCTGACCTTCCGCGTCCCCAACGAGGAGGACACCGCGAGCACCACCAAGGTGCAGGTGTACCTGCCGACCGACCACCCCGTCCTCGGCGTGCTCGTCAGCCCGCACGACGGCTGGACCCCGAAGGTGACCACCACCAAGCTCAAGACGCCGGTCAAGACCGACGACGGCACCATCACCGAGGCCGTCTCCGAGATCACCTGGACCGGCGGCAAGATCGGCGCGGGCCAGTTCGAGGACTTCGACGTCGCCTTCGGCCAACTGCCCGACGACGCCGACGAACTGACCTTCAAGACGCTCCAGACCTACTCCGACGGCCATGTCGCCCGCTGGATCGAGGAGGCCGAGTCGGGCGGCGAGGAGCCGGAGAATCCGGCGCCGGTGCTCAAGCTGACGGCGAGCGGCGACAGCACTTCGGCACCTGCCGCGAAGAGCTCCGCGAAGAGCTCCACCCAGGCGGCCTCCTCCAGTGACTCCACCGCCCGCGGTCTGGGCATCGCCGGGCTGGTCGTCGGCGTGCTCGGGCTGGCCGCGGCGGCCTTCGCGGTCGTACGCACGCGCAAGGCACGCTCGTAACGGCATAAGCCTCATCGACACAAGCCTTACCGGCACAAGCCTTACCGACGAAAGCCTTACCGACGAAAGCCGAAGGGCCCGGACCACCACCAGTGGTCCGGGCCCTTCGTCCGTCCGTCCGGGCGGGCGGGCGGGTCAGCGTGCGGCCGGCTCCAGCACCTTTTCGGCAGGAGTGGCCTGCTCGGGGCTGCGGGAGGTCAGCCACAGCCACAGCACGTCCCGGCCGAACGACCACACCAGCAGCCCCAGCGCCAGCAGTGCCACCCCGAAGTTGGCCCCGTGCGGCAGCAGCTCGGCGCCGGCCAGCAGCAGGCAGATGCCCTGGAGCGCGGCGACCGTCTTGCGGGCGGTGCTCGGCGGCAGCGCGGCGTTCAGCCACGGCCACACCCGGGCCGCCGCGACGAAGGCGTAGCGCATGCCGCCGATGAGCAGGACCCAGGGGCCGAGCTGCGTGGAGACGTAGACGCTGAGCACCAGGATCAGGAACGCGTCGACCTCCATGTCGAAGCGGGCGCCCAGCGCGGTCGACGTGCCGGTGCGGCGGGCCACCTTGCCGTCGACGCCGTCCAGGATCAGGGCCACGGCCGTCAGGCCGACGAGCAGGGTGACCGGCGGAGAGCTCTCGAAGGAGTCCGCGACCAGCGCGGTCACCCCGCCGACCAGGGTCGCCCGGCCGAGGGTGACCCGGTTGGCCGGGCCGAAGGAACGCAGCCGGGAGCGGTGCAGGGCCCGCGACAGCACCGCCCAGGTGGCGAGGGCGAAGGCGAGGCCGGTCAGCCAGCCGGCCGGCCCCATGCCGATCGCCGTGCCGAGCAGGGCCAGCAACAGGATCTGCACGCCCGCTCCCACAGCGGTCTCCTGCTGGACCAGCCTTGCGTCGTAAGTGTTGTTCAGGGCCACCGCACATCCTCCGGCCGAGTGACAGAGTCGATCAACGCCGCGTACTGTGCGCGGCCTGTGCACATCTCGGTACGTGAACCACGTGTCGATCGTTCAGGAGGATGCCGATGAACCGTTCCGCCCGCGCGTTCTGGCTCCGCTCGCCGGGCCACGGCGAGCTGCGCGACGTCACCCTTCCGGCGCCCGGCGAGGACGAGGTGATGGTGCGTTCGCTGTGGTCCGGGGTCAGCCGTGGCACGGAGACGCTCGTCTTCCGCGGCGGCGTCCCGGTCAGCCAGCACGCGGCCATGCGGGCGCCGTTCCAGGAGGGCGACTTCCCCGGGCCGGTGAAGTACGGATACCTCAACGTCGGTGTGGTGGAGGAGGGACCGGATGCGCTGATCGGCCGTACGGTCTTCTGCCTCTATCCGCATCAGACGCGTTACGTCGTTCCGGTGAACGCGGTGACGCCGGTGCCGGACAACGTGCCCGCCGAGCGGGCCGTGCTCGCCGGCACCGTGGAAACGGCCGTGAACGCGCTGTGGGACGCGGCACCGCTGGTCGGCGACCGCATCGCCGTGGTCGGCGGCGGCATGGTCGGCTGCTCGGTGGCCGCCCTGCTCGCCAGGTTCCCGGGAGTACGCGTCCAGCTCGTCGACGCCGACCCGGCGCGCGCCGAAGTCGCCGAGGCGCTCGGTGTCGGCTTCGCCACGCCCGAGCGGGCACTCGGCGAGTGCGACCTGGTCGTCCACGCCAGCGCCACCGAGCAGGGCCTCGCCCGGTCGCTGGAACTGCTCACCGCCGAGGGCACGGTCGTCGAACTGAGCTGGTACGGCGACCGGAAGGTCACCCTCCCGCTCGGCGAGGCCTTCCACTCCCGACGGCTCGTCATCCGCAGCAGCCAGGTCGGCACCGTCTCCCCGGCCCGCTCGAACCGCACCTACGCCGACCGGCTCGCCCTCGCCCTCGACCTGCTCGCCGACCCTGCGCTGGACGCGCTCGTCACCGGGGAGTCGGCTTTCGAGGACCTCCCGGAGGTGATGCCGAAGCTCGCCTCCGGGGAGATTCCGGCGCTGTGTCACCGGATTCGGTACGACAAGAGCGCTTGACCTGAGAAAAGAGTGAGAGCGGGCTGAACACGGGGAAGCGAAGAGCCGTACTACACGGCATCCCCGGCGAGCATGGGCCGGGGACCAGACGCGCCGCACCTGGAGGGTCGTCCGTTGTTCAGTGTCACCGTCCGCGATCACATCATGATCGCCCACAGCTTCCGCGGTGAGGTCTTCGGACCCGCGCAGCGTCTGCACGGGGCGACGTTCCTGGTGGACGCCACCTTCCGCCGCGAAGAGCTGGACGACGACAACATCGTCGTCGACATCGGGCTGGCCACCCAGGAACTCGGTGCCGTCGTCAGCGAGCTGAACTTCAGAAACCTCGACAACGAGCCCGACTTCGCCGGGGTCAACACCTCGACGGAGTTCCTGGCGAAGGTCATCGCCGACCGGCTCGCCGAGCGGGTCCACAAGGGCGCCCTGGGCGAGGGCGCCCGGGGCCTGACGGGCATCTCGGTCACTCTGCACGAGTCGCACGTCGCCTGGGCGAGTTACGAGCGTGCGCTGTGACCGACACGACCATCGACCGGGCACCCCTCGCCTACGTGCCCGCGCAGTCCGCGGCCCGGAAGAACGGCGAGATCATCCCCATGTCCCTGCGCTCCGTGCACTTCGTGCTGCCGGGCGGCGTCGACGACCCGGCCACGCCGAGCGGCGGCAACGCCTACGACCGGCGGGTCAGCCTGGACCTGCCCGGCTTCGGCTGGCAGGTCCACAAGCACGCCGTGGACGGCAGCTGGCCCCGCCCCGGGACGGTCGCCCGCACGGAACTGGCCCGCACACTCGGCCAGTTGCCCGACGGGTCCGTCGTCCTCCTGGACGGGATCGTCGCCTGCGGCGTCCCCGAGATCGTGGTCCCGGAGGCCGAACGCCTGCGGCTCGCCGTCCTCGTCCACCTCCCGCTCGGCGACGAGACGGGACTCGCGCCCGACGTGGCCGCCGACCTGGACGCCCGCGAACGCACGGTCCTGCGGGCGGTCCCCGCGGTGATCGCCACCAGCGACTGGGCGGTCCGCCGCCTCGTGTCCCACCACGGCCTCGCCCCCGAACGGGTCCACGTCGCCGCCCCCGGCGCCGACATCGCCCCCCTCGCCTCCGGCACCGACGGCGTCTCACGACTGCTGTGCGTCGCCGCGGTCACCCCGCGCAAGGGCCAGCACCGGCTGGTCGAGGCCCTCGCCGCGGCGGCCGACCTGCCCTGGAGCTGCGTGTGCGTCGGCGGGCTCGGCCAGGACCCCGAGTACGTCGCCCATCTGCGGACGCTGATCCGTCAGTACGGCATCGAGGACCGCCTCCACCTCGCCGGACCGCAGGCCGGCGCCGAACTCGACGCCAGCTACGCCGCCGCCGACCTGATGGTCCTCACCTCCTACGCCGAGACGTACGGCATGGCGGTGACGGAGGCGCTCGCGCGCGGTATCCCGGTGCTGGCGACCGATGTCGGCGGCCTCCCGGAGGCGGTGGGCCGGGCCCCCGACGGCGGCGTTCCCGGCATCCTCGTCCCGCCGGAGAACCCCGCCGCCCTCGCAGCCGAACTGCGCGGCTGGTTCGGCGAGGCGGACGTACGGCGCCGCCTCAAGGCCGCCGCCCGCGGCCGACGAGCCGCCCTCGGCGGCTGGGCGACCACCGCCAAGAGCCTCGCCGGCGTACTGGGCCGGCTCCCCAGCGAACCCCGGAGGGCGGCATGAGGAAGACGACGGCGACACCGGCGGACATGGCGCGGCGCAGCCGGGGGACCATCCCCGCGCAACCCGGGCCGCGGGAAGCGGCAGACGCGGCGGACACCGGAGTTGCCGCGGATACGGCGGATACGGCGGACACGGTGGACACGGTGGACACAACCGATACGGGAGATGCGGCAGATGCGGCAGATGTGGCGCAAGTCGTGATCGCCGGCGCCGGGCCCGTCGGTCGGCCGGGGGAGCGGGCCACCGTGCGGCTGCGGGAGGCCGGGCCCGACGAACCGTCCCGTTACGCCCCCGAGTGGCTGGAGTTGCGCGAGAGTGCCGACGCCGACGCGCGGTCGCCGGCCCTGCTGGACCCGCTGCGCATCCGGCTCGCCAACCTGCCCGGACGGGCCGGGTTCGTCATCCACGACCTGGGCTGCGGCACCGGTTCGATGGGCCGCTGGCTCGCCCCTCGCCTCGACGGCGCCCAGCACTGGATCCTGCACGACCGCGACCCCTACCTCCTTCACTTCGCCGCCGTGGCCTCCCCGCGCTCCGCCGCCGACGGCAGCCGGGTCACCGTCGAGACCCGGCGCGGCGACGTCGCCCGGCTGACCCCGGACGCCCTCGCCGGTGCCTCGTTGGTGACGGCCTCGGCGCTGCTGGACGTCCTCACCCGCGAGGAGGTCGACACCCTCGCCGCCGCCTGCGCGGGCGCCGGCTGCCCGGCCCTGCTGACGCTCTCCGTCGCCGGACGCGTCGAACTCACCCCCGGAGACCCGCTGGACGCGGAGATCACCGCGGCCTTCAACGCCCATCAGCGGCGCGGCGGCCTGCTCGGCCCCGACGCCGTCACCGCGGCGTGCGAGGCCTTCGCCGAGCACGGTGCGACGGTGAAGCTGCACCCGAGCGCCTGGCGGCTCGGCCCCGACGAGTCCGCGCTGACGGCCCAGTGGCTGCGCGGCTGGGTCGGCGCCGCAGTCGAGGAGCGCCCCGAACTGGCGGCACGCGCCGAGACGTACCTCGCGGCCCGGCTGGCCGCCTGCGCCGCCGGTGAGCTGCGCGTCGTCGTCCACCACAGCGATCTGCTGGCGCTGGCCCGGCCGGCGGGCGGAGCGTCGTCGTGAGCGCGGAGACGGTGAGTGCGGAGACGTTGGGCGCTGAGACGGTGGGCGCTGAGAAGGTGGGCGCGCAGCTCGCGGCCGCGGCGACGAAGCCGGCGACGCCGGCGATCCGGGCCGGCGCGTGCCGTCCGGCGGCGCGGGCTGCCGTGGCCGCATCCCGGACCCGCACGGGGGCCATGGTGCCCGAGGCGCGGGGCAGGACCGCTTCTTCCGGGGCGGGGGCCGGTACTGGGATCGAGGCCGCTGGATCGGCCGACCCCGCCGACCCCGCCGACCCGGCCGTCCTCGCCGAGCCCACCCCCGCCGCCCCCGAGGCTTCCGCCACCCCGAAGCGCCCCCGCACCGTCCTCTCCCGTCTCAACTCCCGCACGGTCCGCACCCACTTGGGCACCGTCGCCGGAGTCGTCATCCTCGCCGTCCTGCTGTGGCGGCTCGGCACCGGTGTCTTTCTGGACGGGCTGCGACGGATCGACGCGGTGACGCTGCTTGCGGCGGTCGGAATCGGCGCGGTCACCACGGTGTTCAGCGCGTGGCGCTGGGCGCTCGTGGCCAGGGGCCTGCGGATACGGCTGCCGCTCGGCCCGGCGGTGGCCGACTACTACCGCGCGCTGTTCCTCAACGCGGCCCTGCCCGGCGGCGTCCTCGGCGATGTGCACCGGGCCGTACGGCACGGGCAGAGCGCCGGCGACCTCGGCCGCGGTGTACGAGCGGTGGTGCTGGAGCGGGTCGCGGGGCAGATCGCGCTCGCCGTGGCCGGAGTGACGGTCCTGCTCACGTTGCCGTCCCCGGTCATGGCCGAGACCCGGCACCTCGTGCCGCTGGCCGCCCTCGCGACGCTGGGCGCGCTGGCCGTCGTACTCGCCGTGCGCATGAACCGGGCCCCCTCCGCCTCCCGTCGCGGGCGGGCGCTGCGGGCGACGCTGGCCGAGGCGCGCGAGGGGCTGCTGTCCCGTCGGAACGGGCCGGGTGTCGCGGTGTCCTCCGTGGTCGTGCTGGCAGGTCACCTGACGATGTTCGTGCTGGCCGCCCGCGTCGCCGGGGCAGGCGCCTCCGTCCTCGTGCTGCTGCCGCTGGCCGTACTCGCCCTGCTCGCCATGGGCCTGCCGCTGAACGTCGGCGGCTTCGGCCCCCGTGAGGGCGTCACCGTCTGGGCGTTCGGCGCCGCCGGGCTCGGCGCGAGCAACGGGCTGGCCGTCGCCGTCGTGTACGGGGTGCTCAGCTTCGTGGCCGCGCTGCCGGGGGCGCTGGTCCTGGTCGCCCGCTGGTGCCAGGGCGTGCGGGCTGCCGGGACCGTCCTGGCGGAGCCGGCAGCCGCCGGCACACCCGACGGGCACTACCCGCGCCCGTCCCCTTCCCTCTCCCCGAGCAGCGTGAAATACGCGCCGAAGGAATCGGTCAGGCTGGCCAGCAGCGCCTTTCCCTTTTCCGCGGATCCCAGGGAAGGACGGCCGATGACGCCCGAATCGGTATAGGCGGACATTCCCGTGGTGAGTAGATGACGGCGGTCGTCCGCGACGAAATCCGCGGACTCGTAACCAGGACGGATCAATTCGGGATGAGCGTGCAGCAGGATGGAGGTCTCGATTTCCCCCGCGTGCATGTCGGTGAGCGGCGAGGTGCGCACCCCGGCCTGCTCCAGCGCCGCTTCCCAGTCCTCCGCGGCCGGGAACAGCGCCATCCGCTCACCGCGCGCGGAGGACTCCTGAACGACGTTGCCCAGGACGTAGTTCCCGCCGTGTCCGTTGACCACCACCAGGGCGTCCACGCCCGACCGGCGCAGCGACTCGGCGATGTCCCGTACCACCGCGTGAAGGGTCACGGAGGAGATGCTGACGGTCCCCGGCCAGGCCGCGTGCTCGTGCGAGCAGGAGATCGTCACCGGAGGAAGGAGGTGCACCGGGTACGCGTCGGCGATTTCCCCGGCCACGGCACAGGCGACCAGGGTGTCGGTCGCCAGTGGCAGGAACGGACCGTGCTGCTCGAAGCTGCCGACGGGAAGGACGGCGACCTGCGTTGAGACGCCCGCCCCCCGCGTCCGTACGTCTTCCGTAGTGTCCGCCGGCACCAGACCGTATGCCGCCGTACGCGCGCCCGAACCACTCATTTCTTCACGGCCTTTCGTCTCTGCTTAGGAATCAGATCATGACAGAAAAAATCGGCGTACTCGGCAAGAAGTCCCCACAGCGCACAGGCGTGGAACGCGTTGTAAATGCCCCGCTGCCCACCGTGTACGGGAAATTCCAGGCGATCGGTTACCTCGACCACGACCGCGGCGAAGAACAAGTGGCCCTGGTCCACGGCGACATCGGCACCGACGACGTCCTCACCCGGCTGCACTCGGAGTGCCTGACCGGTGACGCCTTCGGCTCCCAGCACTGCGAGTGCGGCGACCAGCTCGCCTCCGCGCTGCGTGCCGTGGCCGCCGAAGGGCGCGGCGTGGTCGTCTACTTGAGGGGCCACGAGGGCCGTGGCATCGGTCTGCTCGCCAAGCTGCGCGCGATGGCGTTGCAGGCGGAGGGCCTGGACACGGTCGAGGCGAACCTCGCGCTGGGCCTGCCGGTGGACGCCCGTGACTACGGCGTGGCCGCCGGGATCCTGCGTGACCTGGGCGTGCGCTCGGTCCGGCTGATGTCCAACAATCCGCGCAAGCGGGAGGACCTGCTGCGGCACGGCATCCAAGTCGCCGAGCAGGTACCGCTGTTGATCCCGCCGTGCGAGAACAACATCACCTATCTCAGGACCAAGCGGGAGCGCCTCGACCACCATCTGCCCCACCTGGACGCGGTGGCGCACTGGTCCTGACCGCGCTCCAGGCGGTGTCCTGACAGGGCAGCGACAGCTACAGGTACAGCGTGGGCAACGGCCCCGGCTTCCCCGGCCGGGGCCGCCCGTCGAGAGGAGCCGCAGCCTTGAACACGCATGCCTCGGTCGTCGTCATCGGCGGCGGAGTGACGGGCACGAGCATCGCCCACCACCTGGCCGCCGCCGGCGTCCGTGACGTCGTCCTCCTCGAACGGGACGAACTCGCCTCCGGCTCGACGTCGAAGGCCGCCGGCGGGGTGCGGGCGCAGTTCTCCGACGAGCTCAACGTGCAGCTCGGGGCGCGCAGCCTGGAGGCGTTCGGCCGGTTCGGCGAGGAGATCGGCTACGACATCGGGCTGCACCGCGTCGGCTACCTCTTCCTGCTGTCCACGCCCGAGGAGGTCGACGCGTTCGAGGCGGGCGTGCGGCTGCAGAACTCCCTCGGCGTGCCCAGCCGCATGATCGATCCGGCGGAGGCCCGGCGGCTCTCCCCGTTGATCAGCACGCAAGGGCTGCTGGCAGCGGCCTACTCGCCCGACGACGGGCACTGCACCCCCGAAGCCGTCGTCCACGGCTACGCGGCCGCCGCCCGCAGCCACGGCGCGCGCATCCTGCGGCACACCGAGGCGACCGGCATCGAGCTGCACGGCGACACCATCACCGCCGTGACGACCACGCTGGGCCGGATCACCACCGACACCGTGATCTGCGCGGCCGGCGCCTGGTCGCGGGCGGTCGGCGCGATGGTCGGCGTGGACCTGCCGGTACGACCCCTGCGCCGCCAGATCGCGGTCACCGAACCGGTCGCCGCACTGCCGCCCGAGCTGCCCATGACGATCGACTTCAGCAGCACCCTCTACTTCCACGCCGAGGGCCCCGGCCTCCTCGTCGGCATGTCCGACCCGGACGAGCGCCCCGGCTTCGCCACCGACACCCACGACCGTTGGATCCCCCGGCTGTACGCGGCGATGGAACGGCGTGCCCCGGCCCTGACCGAGCTGCGCCGCACCGGCGGCTGGGCGGGCCTGTACGAGATCACCCCCGACCACAACGCACTGATCGGCGAGGCGCCCGGGCCCTCCCGCTTCCTGTACGCGACCGGCTTCTCCGGGCACGGCTTCCTGCAGGGACCCGCCGTCGGCGAGGTCATGCGCGACCTGTACCTGGGCCGCGTACCCTTCGTGGACGTCGGTCCCCTGAGCGCCGGTCGTTTCGCGGCCGACGCGCCGCGCCCGGAGGTCAACTGCGTATGACGGAACCCCAGGAACAGGAACTCCAGGAACAGGAACCCCAGGATCTCGAGGAACTCCACCTGTGGCTCCGCCACGAGGTCCGTACCACCGAACGGCGCACCCCGATCGTGCCGTCGGACGCCCGCCGACTGGTGGACAGCGGCGTGGCCCTGACCGTCGAGGAGTCCCCGCAGCGGATCTTCCCGATCGAGCAGTACGAGGCGGCCGGCTGCCGGGTCGCACCCACGGGTTCCTGGGTGTCGCGGGCGCCGCGCGACGCCGTGGTGATCGGACTGAAGGAACTCCCCGACGAGCCAGGTGAGCTGATTCACCGTCACATCTCTTTCGGGCACGCCTACAAGCGGCAGCCGGGGGCCGCCGAGCTGCTCCGGCGGTTCGCCGCCGGGGGAGGGGTGCTGCTCGACCTCGAGTACCTGGTGGACGACGACGGGCGCCGGCTCGCCGCCTTCGGCTTCTGGGCCGGCTATCTGGGCGCGGCCCTGGCGGTGCTGCACCAGCGGGGCCGGCTCGCCGCACCGCTGCGGCCCACGGAGAAGGAGGAGCTGGACGAGACGCTGCGACCGGCCGCCGGGGACGAGAAGTTCACCGCACTGGTCGTCGGCGCCCTGGGCCGCAGCGGCCGGGGCGCCCGCACCGCCTTCGTCACGGCCGGGATCGAGCCCACGAACTGGGACCTCGCCGAGACCCGCGACCTGGACCGCCGGGCCCTGCTGCACCACGACCTGATGGTGAACGCCGTCCTCGCCACCACCCCCGTCCCGCCCTTCCTGCGCGAACAGGACCTGGACGACACCTCCCGGCGGCTGCGCACGGTCTGCGACGTCACCTGCGACGTGGGCTCCCCACTGAACGTCCTGTCCGTCTACGACCGCACCACCGACTGGACGGATCCGGTGCGCCGGCTGCGCAAGGAGCCCCCGTTCGACCTCATCGCCATCGACAACCTGCCGTCCCTGCTGCCGCGCGAGTCCAGCACCGACTTCTCCGCGGCCCTGCTGCCCCAGCTGCTGGAGTTCTCCACCGGCGGGCCGTGGGGGCGCTGTCTGGACCGGTTCCACCAGGCCTGCCGTGAACTCGGCATCACAGAAGGGGATTTCCGTCGTGCCTGAACCGGTTCCCGCGAGCGGTACGGTCCACTGGGTCGGCGCCGGCCTGTCCACCGGCAGCGGACTGGCCGCGCTGTGCGAGGCGGCCGACCGGGTACGCCTGTGGCACCGCACCGAGGACCGCGCGGCCGACGCCCTCGCCCGGCTGGGCCTGACCGGCCGGGCCGAGCCCCGTGCGTACACGCTCCCGGCGCTGACCGCGGAGCTGGCCCCCGGTGACGTCGTGGTGTCGATGCTGCCCGCGCCCGAGCACGCGGCGCTGCTGGCGGAGTGCGTCGGCAGGCAGGCCCACTTCGCCTGCTCCAGTTATGTGTCGGACGCGGTGCTGGAGCAGGTTCCGGCGGCTGAGAAGGCGGGCCTCGTCGTCCTCACCGAGGCCGGGCTCGACCCGGGCATCGACCACCTCTTCGCGCACAGCCTCGTGGCCCGCGCCCGGGAGGCGATCGGCGACGCCACGGCCGCCTCGTACACCCTCACCTCGTACTGCGGAGGCGTCCCGGCGGTGCCGAACGACTTCCGGTACCGCTTCAGCTGGGCGCCCGCCGGAGTCCTCAACGCCCTGCGCTCACCGGCCCGTTACATCGAGGACGGCGCCGAGACCACCGCCGAGCGCCCCTGGGAGGTCACCCGGCGGCACCTCGTCGACGGCGAGGCTTTCGAGGTCTACCCCAACCGGGACAGCGTCCCCTTCGTCGAGCAGTACGGCCTGCCCGCCGCCTGGCAGCCGCGGACCTTCGTACGCGGCACCCTCCGCCTGAGCGGCTGGCTGCACGCCTGGGCCGCCGTGTTCGAGGAGCTCAAGGGCGGCGACGACGCCCGTATCGCCGCTCTGGCACGGGAGTTGGCCGGGACTTACCCCACCACGGACGCCGACCGGGACCGCGTGGTGCTCGCCGTGTCGCTCGACGTGAAGGGCGGCGGGCGGACCTGGTCCGGCCGCTATCTCCTCGACCTCGTCGGAGACGCCGAGGAGAGCGCGATGGCCCGCTGCGTCTCCCGCCCCCTCGCCCTCGGCGTCCGCCACATCCTCGACGGCTCCCTGCCCGCGGGCCTGAACCGGGCCGCCGAGACGGCCGCGCGCTCTGAGGAATGGCTGGGTGAACTCGCGCGGGAGGGAATCGGGTTCACCCTGCGTGCCGACAGCTGAGCCCTCCCCTCCCGGACGGCTTCAGACCGCGACGGCCTCGTGCACCAGCCGCTTCAGGTCCTGGAACAGCGTGTGCGAGGTCCGCGGCCGTACCTGCGTCAGGAACTGCACCGTCAGGTCCCGGCTCGGGTCCACCCAGAACGTCGTCGTCGCCACCCCGCTCCAGCCGTACATGCCGAGGCCGGTCGCGGTCTTGGTGCGGGCCGGGTCGATCACCACCGAGACACCGAGGCCGAAGCCGACGCCCTCGTTGCCGGGCTCGTCGTGCGCCGGGCGGCTGCCGAAGGCACGCATGTCGACACCGCCGGGAAGGTGGTTCCTGGTCATGAGGTCCACGGTGTCGGCGGCGAGCAGGCGGGTGCCGTCGAGTTCACCGCGGCGGCGCAGCAGCTCCATGAAGCGGTGGACGTCGTGCGCGCTCGCCACCATGCCGCCGCTGCCGGACAGGAACCGTGGCCGGCCGTGCAGCGGCAGCCCGGGGATCGGCTCGATACGGCCGTCACCGGTCTCGCCGTACAACTCGGCCAGCCGGCCCGCCTGCTCGTCGGTGACACAGAACCCGGCGTCCGTCATGGCCAGCGGACCGAAGATCCGTTCGGCGAAGAACACGTCGAGCGGCTGCCCCGACACCACCTCGATCACCCGGCCCAGGACGTTGGTGGCGACCGAGTAGTTCCACTCCGTGCCCGGCTCGAACTGCAACGGCAGGCTCGCGTACACGTCGATCGTCTCCGCCAGGTCCGCGCCAGGCGGCACCGACGACTCCAGGCCGGCCGCGCGGTAGAGGGCGTCGACCGGGTGGGAGTGGTAGAAGGCGAAGGTCAGGCCCGCGGTGTGGGTGAGCAGGTGCCGGATCAGGATCGGCCCGGCGGCCGGGCGGGTTCTGATCTCCTCGCCGGAGCCGCCGACGTACACCTGTGGGTCGGCGAAGGCGGGCAGGTGGCGGGCGACCGGGTCGTCGAGCGACAGCCGGCCCTCCTCCACCAGCAGCAGCGCGGCGATCGTGGTGACCGGCTTGGTCATCGAGTAGATCCGGTACAGGGTGTCGGACTCGACGGGCAGACCGGCGGCGACGTCGCGGTGACCGTACGTCGTGAGGTGGGCGACGCGACCGCCGCGGGAGACCGCCACGAGGTAGCCGGGCAGATGCCCTTCGTCGACGTGGTGGGCGAAGTGCCGGTCGAGCCGGTCCAGCACCTTCGGATCCAGTCCGGCCTCACCCGGGTCGACCTCTTGTCGCAGCTGTGCCATGGCTCTCCTCCGGTCGCGCGCGTAACGAGGTGCCGTCGGGCATACCCGGCCTCGACCACCTCACTCATCATGGTCGCGTAGGAATACGAGAACGGGCCCCCTCCGCGCGATGTTCGACGGCCGCGGTGGCGGAACGCACGGGCAGCGCACGTCCCGCCACCGCCCCGGCTGCTGCTGTGACGGCGAGGACGAGGAGCGGCGAACGGCTCCCACCGAGGCTCATGCACGCTGCCGCCACGGCCACGCCCAGCACCGGCCCGACGTTCATCGCGGTCTGCTTCAGGCCGCCCGCCACCCCGGCCGACTCGACGGGAGTCTGCTGTACGACGACATGGGTCCCCGCCATCATCACCGTCCCGAACCCGGCGCCCAGCAGCGCGAACCCGGCGCACAGCACGGGCGTGGCGGAGGCCCGCCACAGCACCAGGATCCCCAGCGCGAGGACGACGGCCGCTGCCACGGTCGTACGACGGGCGCCGCAGCGGCGCAGCAGTACGGCACAGCCGGGCGCGGCGGCCACCATCAGCGCGGCCAGCGGCAGGCTGACCAGGGCGCTGTGGAACGGGTCGAGACCGAGGTCGTTCTGGAGGAAGTAGGCGCAGGTGAACAGCGTGCCGTGCAGTGCCGCCGACGCGGCCACCAGGATCCCGAGCGCCGATCCGATGGCGGGTGCGCCGACGACATCGGCCGGCACCAGGGGGGCCGGGGTACGGCGCTCATGGCGGACGAACGCGGCGGCGGCGACGGCGGACGCGCCCAGGCCGAGCCCACGGGCCGGCGTCCAGCCGGACTGCGGCAGTGCGACCAGGGCGTGGACCAGGCAGGCGAGCGAGACCGCGAGCAGCAGGGCGCCGGGCAGGTCGAGCCGGACCGGTGCGGTCTGTGGATGCTCCGGTGGCCGAGGGGCGGGTGTGGTCTGTGGACGCTTGGGTTGCCCACGGACGGGTGTGGTCTGCGGATGTTCCGGTCGCCCACGGACGGCGAGCGCGAGCGCGCCGAACACCAGCGCGGGTCCGACGTTCACGAAGAACACCGCCCGCCAGCCCAGGGAGGTCACCAGCGCCCCGCCCGCGATCGGTCCGGCCGCGGCCGCCAGTCCGATCGCGGCCGTCCGCACGGCGATGGGCAGCCGCAGCCGGTCGGGCGGGAACGCGGCGCGCAGCATGCCCAGCGTGGCCGGTTGCAGTAGCGCGCCGAACACCCCCTGGACGACGCGCAGTCCGATCACCCAGCCGACTCCGGGCGCCAGAGCGATGCCCGCCGACACGGCCCCGAACCCGAGCATCCCGATGCCGAAGGTGCGCCGGTGCCCGTACCGGTCGCCGAGCCGCCCGGCGAACACCAGCAGACCCGCGACCGCGATGAGATAACCGGTACTGGTCCACTGGACCTGCGCGAAGGACGCGTCCAGATCCCGTTGCAGGGTGGGCTGCGCGACGGTGAGGACGGTGCCGTCCAGGGCGACGACCGAGGCGCCCGCCACACTGCCGGCGAAGGCGAGACGACGGCCGGCGGACGTCATGGGGCGGCCCGGCGTCATACGGCGGCCTCCGGCCCGAGGTGCGCGTCGAGTGCAGCCCGCAGCAAGGGCGTGAAGTCCGCTGCTTCCGTGGCGAGTTGGAGACTGCCCCAGCCCCACAGCTGGGCGATCCCGTGCAGGTTCGCCCACAGCGCGCCCGCGACGGCCCGGGCGTCCGCGTCCGGGCGGACCCGGCCGACGAGCTCCACCAGGACACCGAAGAGCGGAAGACTGGTGTCACGTAGCCCCAAGTGTCCACTGTTCAAAAGATCGTGACGGAACATCAGCTCGTACATCCCGCGGTTGTCGAGGGCGAACTCCAGGTAGAGCCGCCCCAGTTCCCTCAGCTGCGCCCGCGGTCCGGTGCCTGAGCCTGCCTCGATCACCGCCGCCGCCCGGCCGGCCAGGTCGGCGAAGCCGCGGCGCGCGATGGCCGACAGCAGGTCCAGGTGGGTGGGGAAATAGCGGCGCGGCGCCCCGTGCGAGACGCCGGCCCGGCGGGCGATTTCCCGCAGGGTCAGCGCCTGGGCGCCCTCCCTGGCCACCAACTCCACGCCGACGTCGACCAGCCGGTTGCGCAGCCCCGCCTCGGGCTCTGTCGTAGGCATGGGCAGTGTGTACCAGGCAGGCGTAGACACTGTCTACTCGGGTGCGCGGTGCTGCGCGCGGTGCCGCCCGTCCGGGAATACGCCGCTCGGAGAGTCCGGTTGACCGAGGTATGACTCAGGACGCGACGCAGGACGCACTGCTCAAGTTGCTCTCCGAGAGCCACGGCGGGGTGCTGGTCACCCTCAAACGCGACGGCCGCCCCCAGTTGTCGAACGTCACCCACGTCTACTACCCCGACGAGCGCATCGTCCGGGTCTCGATCACCGACGACCGCGCCAAGACCCGCAATCTGCGCCGGGACCCGCGCGCCTCCTACCACGTGACCAGCGCCGACCGGTGGGCCTACACGGTCGCCGAGGGTGCGGCCGACCTGTCGCCCGTCGCGAAGGACCCCCACGACGACACGGTCGAGGAGCTCATCCGCCTCTACCGCGACGTCCAGGGCGAGCACCCCGACTGGGACGACTACCGGGCGGCCATGGTCCGCGACCTCCGGCTCGTACTGCGGCTTCGGGTGGAGCGGGCGTACGGGGTCCCCCGGCGTTAGTGCCGGGGAGCGCCGGGAGCCGGGCGCCCGTGGGCCGCAGGCCCACGCCCCGGCGCCCGATGCCCGGCGCCCGATGCCCGGCGCCCGATGCCCGGCGCCCGATGCCCGGCGCCCGATGCCCGGCGCCCGGCCCGGCGGTCGTCCCCCGCTGGTCATGCACCGACCCGTCGAATTGGGAAGCCGTGCGCGCGGGCGCTCGTCACCACGGCCAGCACGGGTACGAGCAGCACCAGCACCGTCCAGGGGAACGCCCGCGCGCCGAACGTGTCCAGCAGGACTCCGCCCGCCACGCCCCCGCCTGCCATCGCCGCGTTCCACAGGGTGACCAGCATGGCCTGCGCGGCGTCCGCGCGGGCCCCGCCCGCGTCGGCCACGGCGGTCTGGAGCAGCGTGGGCACACCGCCCCAGCCGAGCCCCCACAGTGCCGCCGCCGTGAACACGAGGGCCTGGCTGCCCGCGAAGAGGGCCAGCAGGCCCGCCCCCGCACCCACCAGTAACGTGCTCGCCAGGGTGAGCGCGCGCAGGGCACGGTCGATGCGGGCCCCTACGACCCACACGCCGGCCAGGGAGGCGGCGCCGAACACCAGGAGCACCAGGTCCGCCGAGCCGCCCATGCCGGACCGGTCCAGGAACGTGGCGATGTAGGCGTACAGGACGGTGTGCGCCAGGACGAGGGCCAGGGTCACGAAGAGGACGGGCACGACACCGGGAACGGACAGCGCGCGCACCATCGGGGACCGTTCGCCGCCCGGCTGCCCTGGCCGCTCCGGTACCGCGAGCCCGATCCAGCCGAGCAGCATCACGGCGACCACCGTCATCAGCGCGAACGCCGCCCGCCAGCCCAGCAGTCCGCCCAGGTACGTCCCCGCGGGCACCCCCAGCGACAACGCGACCGGAATCCCGGTCATGACCACCGCCACCGCCCGGCCCTGGAGGGGCACCGGCACCAGCCGCCGGGCGTACCCGGCCAGCAGCGCCCAGGCGAGCCCCGCGGCCACGCCCGCCACGAAGCGGGCCGTCATGGTCAGCGGGTAGCTGTACGAGGCCGTCGTCACCGTGTTGGCGACGGCGAACCCCGTCATCGCCGCCAGCAGCAGCCGCTTGCGTGGCCAGGTGGCGGTGGCCGTGGCCAGGGGGATCGCGGTGAGCGCCGTACCGGCCGCGTAGACGGTCACCGACTGTCCCGCCGCGGACTCGCCGACACCGAGACCGGCGCTCATCGCGGGGAGCAGCCCCGCGGGCAGGGTCTCGGTGAGGCTGGTGACGAACACGGCGGTGGCGAGCGCGAGCAGGGCGGGGAGAGGGAGTCGGGGGTTCTCGGCCGCCGTGACGGGCGACCGGCCAGGGAGGGGAGTTCGGCTTCGCATGCCCGTAGGTTCGATCCTGACACCGGTGTCAGGTTCAAGTCATGGCCCGGGCCGGCCGGTCGGGTGCATGGGACCGTCGGGGCCGGTCCGTCGGGTGCACGGGACCGCCGGGGGCCGGTATGCCGGGGGTGCGGAGCCCAGCGGCATCGGCATGCCGAGCGCGGCGGAGTAGTGGGCCACCGAGCCGTGGTCGCCGAGTACGACCTGCGCGAGGGCGGGGCCGCGGTGTCCGGCGCCCCGCCCTCGCGCGCGATCGTCAGACCGTCACCGTCTCCGGCTGTGACGCCTCCACGTGGGAGCGCTCGCCGAGGAGTTCCGTCGGCACCCGGTGGGTCTCGCGAGCCGTGAGGGCGGCGATCACCGGCGGGACGCACAGGGCGGCGGTGAACAGGCCCACCGAGGACCAGTCGTCGCCGTCCGGGCCGGCGATCTGCGCGGCGAAGGTGACCGCGAACCCGGCCACGGCGAAGCCGATCTGCGTGCCGATGGCCATACCGGACAGGCGGACCCGGGTGGAGAACATCTCGCCGTAGAAGGAGGGCCACACGCCGTTCGCGGCGCTGTAGGCGACACCGAAGGCGACGATGCCCAGCAGCAGGGTCAGCGGGTAGGAGCCGGTGGAGATCGCCCACAGGTACGCGAACATCAGCACGGCGCTGCCGGCCGCGCCGATCAGGTACACCGGGCGGCGGCCGATGCGGTCCGAGAGCGTGGCCCACAGGGGGATGGCCGCCAGCGCGACCAGGTTGGCCAGCGCGCCCACCCACAACATGGAGGAGCGGCTCATCCCGACCGCGTCACTCGTCGCGTACGCCAGCGCCCACACCGTGAAGATCGTGCTGACCGAGGCGACGAGCGCGCCCGCGATCACTCGCAGCACATCCGCCCAGTGCTCGCGCATCAGCACCGCCAGCGGCAGCTTCGCGACGCCCTCGCCGGCGGCCTGCTGGGCGAAGGCGGGGGTCTCCTGGAGCTTGCGGCGGATGACGTAGCCGACGACGGCGACCGCGACGCTCAGCCAGAACGGCAGCCGCCAGCCCCAGGACAGCAGCTGGTCCTCGGGGAGCGCGGCGACGGGGATGAAGACCAGGGTGGCGATCAGCTGGCCGCCCTGGGTGCCGCTGAGGGTGAAGCTGGTGAAGAAGCCGCGTCGGCCCGGCGGCGCGTGCTCCAGCGTCATCGAGCTGGCGCTGGCCTGCTCGCCCGCCGCGGAGATGCCCTGCAGGACCCGGCACAGCACCAGCAGGACCGGCGCGAGTCCGCCGACCTGGGCGCGGGTGGGCAGACAGCCGATGAGGAACGTCGACAGGCCCATCAGGATCAGCGTGAAGACCATGATCTTCTTGCGGCCGAGCCGGTCGCCGAAGTGGCCGAGGAAGAGCGCGCCGACCGGCCGGGCGGCGTAGGCGACACCGAACGTGGCCAGCGACAGCAGGGTCGCGGTCGCCGGGTCGGACTCGTCGAAGAAGATCTTCGGGAAGATCAGCGCGGCCGCGCTGCCGTAGATGAAGAAGTCGTAGTACTCCAGGGCGCTGCCGATCCAGGCGGCGGCGGCAGCCTTCTTCGGCTGGCCGGGCGGTGCGGCGCAGTCGCTGGGCGTGGCGGGGACGGACACGGCTTGCTCCTTCGGGGGGACTCCAACGTAGGCGGAGTGAGCGGAAGGGGAGAAGTGCCGGATCCCTGGGGTGACGGGTCGGCCGGCGCCGGGTGCTACCCGACTTATTAACCCACTGGATAGTTAGTAGTGGCTGGCTACGGATGTTGCGCCCACGTTTCCCGGGTGTCAAGAGGTCATGCCGAAGGATCTCCCGAAGATCTTCCGAAGGACCTGTCTGTGCGGTTCGGGCCGGCCGCCCTCAGTCCGCCGCGCGCTCCGCCGTCAGGTAGGCGATCACCATGTCGCCGAGCATGGCGCGGTAGTGCTCGCGCCGGGCCGGATCCACCAGGTCGCGGCCGAACAGGGCGCCGAAGGTGTGCCGGTTGGAGACCCGGAAGAAGCAGAAGGAGCTGATCATCGCGTGCAGGTCGACGGCGTCGACGTCGGCCGTGAACAGGCCGGACTCCTGGCCCGAGGCCAGGATGCGGCGGATCACGTCCAGTGCGGGTGAGCCGATCTTCCCCAGCCGCTCGGAGGCCGCGATGTGTTTGGCCCCATGGATGTTCTCGATGCTCACCAGGCGGATGAAGTCGGGGTGCTGCTCATGGTGGTCGAAGGTGACCTCCGCCAGTCGCCGGATGGCCGCCACCGGGTCCAGGTGCTCGACGTCCAGTTCCTGCTCGGCCTCGCGGATCACGCTGTACGCCCGCTCCAGGACGGCCGTGAACAGCTGTTCCTTGCCGCCGAAGTAGTAGTAGATCATCCGCTTCGTGGTGCGGGTGCGGGCGGCGATCTCGTCGACGCGGGCCCCGTCGTAGCCGGCCCGGGCGAACTCCTGCGTGGCGACGTCGAGGATCTCGGCCTGGGTCCGGGCGGCGTCACGGATGCGCCCGTTGGGTCGTGCCGGTTCGTCGACGCTGGTCATCGGGTTCCTTCGGGCGTAGGGCCAGTGCCGGTGATTCTAGAAGCAGGGCCGGACGCCGCGGCCTGGGTCTTCCCGGGAAGCCGTCGGGCTGATATAGCTAACGTACTAGTTCGTACATTAGCGTCAGCTTCTCGCATCTGTTTTTCGTCACCATGAGCCGCTCAGGAGGTCCGCCGTGACCAAGGACTCGTATCTCGTCGGACTGATCGGTTCCGGCATCGGCCCCTCGCTCAGCCCGGCCCTGCACGAGCGGGAGGCCGACCGCCAGGGCCTGCGCTACCTGTACCGGCTGATCGACATCGACACCCTCGGCGTACCGCCGGAGGCGGTGGGCGACATGGTGCGGGCCGCGCGCGACCTGGGCTTCGACGGGCTCAACATCACGCACCCGTGCAAGCAGCTCGTCATCCCCCACCTCGACGCGCTCGCCCCGCAGGCCGAGGCTCTCGGCGCGGTCAACACCGTCGTCTTCGAGGACGGCCGCGCGGTCGGGCACAACACCGACGTCACCGGCTTCGCCGCCTCCTTCGCGCGCGGGCTGCCCGACGCCCCACTGGAGCGGGTCGTGCAGCTGGGCGCCGGCGGCGCGGGCGCGGCCGTCGCGCACGCCACGCTCACCCTCGGCGCCGGGCGGGTCACCGTCGTCGACGCCATGCCCGAACGGTCGGCCGCGCTCGCCGACTCCCTCAACCGCCACTTCGGCGACGGCCGGGCCGCCTCCGCCACCCCGGACCGGCTGCCTGACCTGCTCGCGCACGCCGACGGCATCGGCGGCCTTGTCCACGCGACTCCCACCGGCATGGCCGCCCACCCCGGCCTGCCCTTCCCCGCCGAACTTCTGCACGCCGGTCTCTGGGTCGCCGAGGTCGTCTACCGGCCGCTGGAGACCGAACTGCTGCGCACCGGCCGCGCGCTCGGCTGCGCCACCCTCGACGGGGCCGGCATGGCCGCCTTCCAGGCCGTGGACGCGTTCCGCCTGTTCACCGGGCGGGAACCCGACAGCGCACGGATGCTCGCGGACATCGCGGAGTTGGCCGGTGCCGTGGGAACCCTGAAGTAGAGAGAGGTACCGCCGTGCGTACGTCCATCGCCACCGTCTCCCTCAGCGGATCCCTCACCGAAAAGCTCACGGCCGCCGCCCGGGCCGGCTTCGACGGCGTCGAGATCTTCGAGAACGACCTGCTCGCCAGCCCCCTCACCCCCGAGGAGATCCGCACCCGCTGTGCCGACCTCGGCCTCGGAATCGACCTCTACCAGCCGATGCGCGACATCGAGGCCGTGCCCGAGGACGAGTTCGCCCGCAACCTGCGCCGCGCCCGGCACAAGTTCGAGCTGATGAGCCGGCTCGGCACCGACACCGTCCTCGTCTGCTCCAGCGTCTCCCCCCTCGCCGCGGACGACGACGCGCTCGCCGCCGGGCAGCTGAGCCGACTCGCCGACCTCGCCCAGGATTTCGGCATCCGCGTCGCCTACGAGGCGCTCGCCTGGGGCCGGCACGTCAGCACCTACGACCACGCCTGGCGCATCGTCGAGACGGCCGGCCACCCGGCCCTCGGCACCTGTCTGGACAGCTTCCACATCCTCTCCCGGGGCTCCGACCCCAAGGACCTCGAAGGAATCGCGGACATCCCCGGCGAGAAGATCTTCTTCCTCCAGCTGGCCGACGCGCCCCTCCTCGCCATGGACGTCCTCCAATGGAGCCGCCACTACCGTTGCTTCCCCGGCCAGGGCGGCTTCGACGTCGCCGGGCTCGTCCGGCAGGTGCTGCGCACCGGCTACGACGGCCCGCTCTCCCTGGAGGTCTTCAACGACGTCTTCCGGCAGGCCGAGGCGGGGCCGACGGCGGTGGACGCCCAGCGCTCCCTGCGGGTCCTCGAGGAAACGGTCGGCCTGACCACCCCACCCGCCCCGGTCGTCCCCACCGGCGTCGCCTTCGCCGAACTGCTCACCCCCGACGCCGAACCCGTCGCGGCGCTCCTGGGCGCCCTCGGCTTCGCCCGCACCGCCCGCCACCGCAGCAAACCAGTAGACCTGTGGCAGCAGGGTGAGGCCCGTCTCCTGGTCAACACCGGACCGGCCGCACGCCGTGACGGCACCGGGCTCGCCGCGATCGGCCTGGAGTCACCCGACCCGGCCGGCGCCGCCCGCCGGGCCGAGGCCATGCTCGCACCCGTCCTGCCGCGCCGCCGCGCCCCGCGGGACGCCCCACTCGACGCGGTCGCGGCCCCCGACGGCACGGAACTCTTCTTCTGCGCGACGGACCACCCCGAACTCCCCAGCTGGCGCGCCGACTTCGAGAACACCGACCACCGCCCGGCCGCCACCGACGTCACCCGCATCGACCACCTCGCCCTCACCCAGCCCTGGCACCACTTCGACGAGGCCGCCCTGTTCCACCGCAGCGTCCTCGGCCTGCACGCACAGGAGAGCGTCGACGTCGCCGACCCCTACGGTCTCTTCCGCAGCCGCGCCGTCACCAACGCCGACGGCAGTGTCCGTATCGCCCTCGCCGTCGGCCCGGCCCCCGCGGAGGACGAGGTCCGCGCCCAGCACATCGCGCTGGCCACCGCGGACGTGGTCGCCGCGGCCCGCCGCTTCCGCGCGGCCGGCGGCCGCCTGCTCCCGGTCCCCGCCAACTACTACGACGACCTGGCCGCCCGCCACGACCTCCCCGCCGACGAGCTGGCCACCTACCGCGACCTCGGCATCCTCTACGACCGCGACGCCCACGGCGTCTTCCGCCACTGCTACACCCACACCGTCGGCCGCGTCTTCTTCGAACTCGTCCAGCGCGACGGCGGCTACCGCGGTTACGGCGCCCAGAACGCCCCCGTGCGCCTGGCCGCGCAGCACACCGCGCGGTGACGGTGACGGTCACTCACTGACGGCTGACGGACCTGGTCACGCCCGCGACGACCGTCGTGGCCAGGATCCAGCCGGTGACGATGAGGACGTAGGACAGCGTCTGGTACCAGCCGTCCGGCGCGAAGGCTCCCTCCTGTCCGAAGGAGATCACCGGCAGCAGCAGGTCCAGGGTGTAGAACACCGGGTCGAAGTGGGGTGCCTCGGCCGCCTTGAGCGGGCGCGGGTGGTGCAGGGCGTACGTGACCGAACCGACGGCGAGCAGCGACAGCAGCCAGACGGCGGCACGCAACGGGCGGAACCCGTAGCCGACGGCCGCGTCCTGGAGGTGGCCCCACAGGCGGCCGTACCAGGGGAGCGTGGCGCGGTGGCGGCGCTGCTTGGCGAGCTGGACGAGACGGGCGGCCTGGTCGTCGCCGATGCGGCGGTAGGAGGCCGCCAGTTGCTCGTAGGCGTGGGGGACGTAGCCGTCGCCGTCCCGTTCCAGCATGGGCAGGCGGCGCTCGGCGGGCTCGTGCGGGGTGAGCGCCGTGTAGGTCAGGCTGTTGAGGCGGACCTGGCCCGGCACCATCTCCGGCTCCAGGTAAAGGACTTCGATCTGGGAGCGACGCAGGTTGACGGCTCCCTCCACCGGAGTCCCTTTCCGGAGCCACAGTTCCGCGATGGTGCAGCTGGTGGCGTGCAGAGCGGTGCCGTGGGGGTTCGACAGGTGGGAGCGCGACAGGACGAGACGCCCTGCGACCCGGGCGCCCTGCAACTCCAGCAGACCCCGTGTACGTGCCTTGCGCAGCACCAGATCGGCTCCCACATCGAGGGCCTCCGCGCTGAGGGCAGTGCCGCCAGGGCGATACAACTCGGCTTCATGAAGGTTCACCGCCCCGGTGATGCCGGCGCCGGTCAGTCGTACTTCGCCGTGCACGCGCAGCTCCGGCGCCCACAGGTCGTCGCCTGTCGTGACCTGGTTGAGCTGGAGCGCCGGCTCCGCAGCGTCCGGCGCCGTGACCTGAGCCCGGTCCATGAACAGCGCCCCGGAGATCCGCGCCCCGCCGAGCCGTACGGGGCCCCGGAGCCGACAGTCCGTCATCCGCAGGACGCCGTCCACCCGCAACGTCGCGGCGACCAGTCCGGGCAGGACGGAGCCGCTCAGGTTGAGCTGCCGGATCCGGCAGCCGTACAGCTGGGGGACGTCGTCGAAGAAGCAGTGGCTCAGGCGCACGGCGTGGTCGGTCGTCGCGTACCGAAGGTCCAGTACACCGGTGATGCGCGCACCCGCCAGCTTCAGTGCGGCTATCTCGCCCGGTTCCTGGGGGCCGTTGAGCAGAAGTGCCCGCAACACGGCGGCCCGTACGGTCCGTTCGGGACCCCAGCCGTCACCCTGCGCCGCATCCCCCTCGGCTCCCTCGCGGAAGTCGACCCCCGCGCCCGTGGCGAACGCCCGCCACACCCGCTCCTCGGCCGCCGTCAGATCGTTGATCTCCATCAGCGGGGACTCTGGCGCGACCCACGCCGACTGTCAACCAAGTACGGCCATGGCCCGGTCCGTTCACCGAACGGACCGGGCCATGGCGCACGGCGCTACGGCCGGGTGTTCCACTCCGCGATCACCGGTCGGCCGTGCTCCGTCGACAGCCGGCTGACCGTCCCCGTCGCCAGCTGGAACAGCCGGCCGTCCGCCGGGGTCAGTCCCAGCCGCCGGGCCGTCAGGACCCGCAGGAAATGGGCGTGGGCGACGAGGATCACGTCGCCGTCGCCGCTCGCGAGTGCCGCGTCGACCCGGGACAGCAGACGGTCGGCGCGCCGGCCCACCTCCGCGGGCGACTCGCCCGGGTGGCCTTCGGGGCCGGGCGGGACCCCGTCGGTCCACAGGTACCAGTCGGGGCGGGTGCGGTGTATCTCGACGGTGGTGACGCCCTCGTAGGCGCCGTAGTCCCACTCGTGCAGGTCGGGGTCGGGTACGGCCCCCATCACACCGGCGAGTTCGGCGGTGCGCAGCGCGCGGTGCAGCGGGCTGGTGAGTGCGAGTGCGTAGGTCCGGGCGGAGAGGAGGGGAGCGAGGGACTTGGCCTGTTCCTCACCGTGCTCGGTGAGGGGCAGGTCGGTGTAGCTGGTGTGCTGACCCGACACGCTCCACTCCGTCTCGCCGTGGCGGACCAGCAGGAGATCCCCCACGGCCGGGCCTACTCCGCCGACTCGACGGCGTGACCGCCGAACTGGTTGCGCAGGGCGGCGATCATCTTCATCTGCGGGGAGTCGTCCTGACGGGACGCGAACCGCGCGAAGAGGGAGGCGGTGATCGCCGGGAGCGGTACGGCGTTGTCGATGGCCGCCTCGACGGTCCAGCGGCCCTCGCCGGAGTCCTCCGCGTAGCCGCGCAGCTTCTGAAGGTGCTCGTCCTCGTCGAGGGCGTTCACGGCCAGGTCCAGCAGCCAGGAACGGATGACCGTGCCCTCCTGCCAGGAGCGGAACACCTCGCGGACGTCCGTCACCGAGTCCACGGCCTCCAGGAGCTCCCAGCCCTCGGCGTAGGCCTGCATCATGGCGTACTCGATGCCGTTGTGGACCATCTTGGAGAAGTGGCCGGCGCCCACCTTGCCCGCGTGGACGTAGCCGTACGGGCCCTCCGGCTTGAGCGCCTCGAAGATCGGCTGGAGACGGTCGACGTGCTTCTTGTCGCCGCCGACCATCAGGGCGTAGCCGTTCTCCAGGCCCCACACGCCGCCGGAGACGCCCGCGTCGACGAAGCCGATGCCCTTGGCGCCGAGCTCCGTGGCGTGCTTCTCGTCGTCCGTCCAGCGGGAGTTGCCGCCGTCGACGACCGTGTCGCCGGCCTCCAGCAGACCGCCGAGCTCGTCGACGACGGACTGGGTGGCGGCGCCGGCCGGGACCATCACCCAGACGGTGCGCGGCGCTTCGAGCCGGTCGACCAGTTCGGCCAGGCTGCTCACGTCGGAGACTTCGGGGTTGCGGTCGTAGCCGATGACGGTGTGGCCCGCGCGGCGGATCCGCTCGCGCATGTTGCCGCCCATCTTGCCGAGACCGATCAGACCGAGCTGCATGTCAGTTCACTTCCTAAGCGTGCGGTAGGCCGCGACGAGGGCCGTGGTGGAGGGGTCCAGACCGGGCACGTCCGCGCCCTCGGTCAGGGCGGGTTCGACGCGCTTGGCGAGGACCTTGCCGAGCTCGACGCCCCACTGGTCGAAGGAGTCGATGTTCCACACCGCGCCCTGGACGAACACCTTGTGCTCGTAGAGCGCGATCAGCTGGCCGAGGACCGACGGGGTCAGCTCGCGCGCCAGGACGGTCGTGGTGGGCTTGTTGCCCTTGAAGGTGCGGTGCGGCACCTGCTCCTCGGACACGCCCTCCGCGCGGACCTCCTCGGCGGTCTTGCCGAAGGCGAGCGCCTGGGTCTGGGCGAAGAAATTGGCCATCAACAGGTCGTGCTGGGCCTTGAGTTCGCCGCTCAGCTCGTCCACGGGCCGCGCGAAGCCGATGAAGTCGGCCGGGATCAGCTTGGTGCCCTGGTGCAGCAACTGGTAGTAGGCGTGCTGCCCGTTGGTGCCGGGCGTGCCCCACACCACCGGGCCGGTCTGCCAGTCCACCGGGTTGCCGTCGCGGTCCACCGACTTGCCGTTGGACTCCATGTCCAGCTGTTGCAGGTAGGCGGTGAACTTCGAGAGGTAGTGCGAGTACGGGAGCACCGCGTGCGACTGGGCGTCGAAGAAGTCGCCGTACCAGATGCCCAGCAGGCCCAGCAGCAAGGGGGCGTTGGCCTCGGCGGGCGCGGTGCGGAAGTGCTCGTCGACCGTGTGGAATCCGTCGAGCATCTCGCGGAACCGGTCCGGGCCGATGGCGATCATCAGCGACAGGCCGATCGCGGAGTCGAAGGAGTAGCGGCCGCCGACCCAGTCCCAGAACTCGAACATGTTGTCCGGGTCGATACCGAACTCGGTGACCTTCCCGGCGTTCGTCGACAGCGCCACGAAGTGCTTCGCGACCGCCTTCTCCTCGCCGCCCAGCCCCTGCAGCAGCCAGGACCGGGCCGAGGTGGCGTTGGTGATGGTCTCGATCGTGGTGAACGTCTTGGACGCGACGATGAACAGCGTCTCGGCCGGGTCCAGGTCCCGTACCGCCTCGTGCAGGTCGGCGCCGTCCACGTTGGACACGAAACGGACGGTCAGATCGCGGTCGGTGTAGGCGCGCAGCGCCTCGTACGCCATCGCCGGGCCGAGGTCGGAGCCGCCGATGCCGATGTTGACGACGGTGCGGATCCGCCGGCCGGTGTGGCCGGTCCACTCGCCCGAGCGGACGCGGTCCGCGAAGTCGCTCATCTTGTCGAGGACCGCGTGGACCTGCGGGACCACGTTGGTGCCGTCGACCTCGACCACCGCGTCCCGAGGCGCCCGCAGCGCGGTGTGCAGCACGGCCCGCCGCTCGGTGACGTTGATCTTCTCGCCGCGGAACATGGCGTCCCGCAGCCCGAACACGTCGGTGGCGGCGGCCAGCTCCTGGAGCAGGGCGAGGGTCTCGTCGGTGACGAGGTGCTTGGAGTAGTCGATCCGCAGATCGCCCACGCGCACCACGTAGCGCTCCGCGCGCCCGGGATCCGTGGCGAACAGCTCACGCAGGTGCGTCTGCGGCTGCCACTCGGCGCGGTGGTCGGCGAGCGCCGTCCACTCCGGGCGCCGGGTGAGCCGGGGAGAGTCAGACATGGGAGGGGGTCTCCTTGGTGCCCTCGCCCCGCAGGGCGACGGCGTACATCTCGTCGGCGTCGAGGCGGCGCAGCTCCTCGGCGATGAGCTCGGAGGTGGAGCGGACCTTCAACGCGAGGGTGCGCGGCGGCTGGCCCGGCAGGGTCAGCGTGGCCAGCGGGCCCTCGGGGCGGTCGATGACGATCTCGCCGGCCGCGGTGCCGAGCCGCACGGCCGTGACGACCGGCCCGGCGGTGACCACGCGGTCGACCGTGACCTTCAGCCGGGCCTCCAGCCAGCGGGCGAGCAGCTCGGCGCTGGGGTTGTCGGCCTCGCTCTCCACGGCCGCCGAGGTGATCTTCGCCCGGGCCTGGTCCAGGGCCGCGGCCAGCATCGAGCGCCACGGGGTGAGCCGGGTCCAGGCGAGGTCGGTGTCGCCGGGCGCGTAGGACTTCACGCGCGTCTCCAGTGCCTGGATCGGGTGCTCGACGGCGTACAGGTCGGTGATCCGGCGCTGGGCCAGCGCGCCCAGCGGATCCTTCGAGGGGTTCTCCGGCGCGTCCACCGGCCACCACACGACGACCGGCGCGTCCGGCAGCAGCAGCGGCAGCACCACCGAGCCGGCGTGGTCGGACACCTCGCCGTAGGTGCGCAGCACGACCGTCTCGCCGGTGCCGGCGTCGGCGCCCACCCGGACCTCGGCGTCGAGGCGGGAGTTGGTGCGGTCGCGCGGGGTGCGGGCGTGCCGCTTGATGACGACCAGGGTGCGCGAGGGGTGCTCGTGCGAGGCCTCCTCGGCCGCCCTGATCGAGTCGTAGGCGTTCTCCTCGTCCGTGACGATGACCATCGTCAGAACCATGCCCACGGCGGGCGTGCCGATGGCGCGGCGGCCCTGCACCAGCGCCTTGTTGATCTTGCTTGCCGTGGTGTCGGTGAGGTCGATCTTCATGGCCTGCGCCAGCTCCGTCCGTCTCGTGCGAGCATCTCGTCGGCTTCCTCGGGTCCCCAGCTGCCCGACCGGTACTGGGCCGGCCTGCCGTGCTCCGTCCAGTACTCCTCGATCGGGTCGAGGATCTTCCAGGACTCTTCCACTTCCTGGTGACGGGGGAACAGGTTGGCGTCGCCGAGCAGCACGTCCAGGATGAGACGCTCGTACGCCTCCGGGCTGGACTGCGTGAACGACTCGCCGTAGGCGAAGTCCATCGTCACGTCCCGGATCTCCATCGACGTGCCCGGCACCTTGGAGCCGAACCGGACCGTCATGCCCTCGTCGGGCTGGACGCGGATGACGATCGCGTTCTGGCCGAGTTCCTCGGTGGCGGCGGAGTCGAAGGGGGAGTGCGGGGCGCGCTTGAAGACGACCGCGATCTCGGTGACCCGGCGGCCCAGGCGCTTGCCGGCGCGCAGGTAGAAGGGGATGCCCGCCCAGCGGCGGTTGTCGATCTCCAGCTTGATCGCGGCGTACGTGTCGGTCTTCGACTTGGGGTCGATGCCGTCTTCCTGGAGGTAGCCGATGACCTTCTCGCCGCCCTGCCAGCCCTCCGCGTACTGCCCCCGGACGGTGTGACTGCCCAGGTCCTCGGGCAGCCGTACCGACTTCAGCACCTTGAGCTTCTCGGTGAGCAGCGCCTCGGCGTCGAAGGCGATGGGCTCCTCCATGGCGGTGAGGGCCATCAGCTGGAGCAGGTGGTTCTGGATGACGTCACGGGCGGCGCCGATGCCGTCGTAGTAGCCGGCGCGGCCGCCGATGCCGATGTCCTCGGCCATGGTGATCTGCACGTGGTCGACGTAGGACCGGTTCCAGATCGGCTCGTACATCTGGTTGGCGAAGCGCAGCGCCAGGATGTTCTGGACGGTCTCCTTGCCCAGGTAGTGGTCGATGCGGAACACCTGGTCCGGCTCGAACACGTCGTGCACGACCCGGTTGAGCTCGCGGGCGCTGGCCAGGTCGTGGCCGAACGGCTTCTCGATGACCGCGCGCCGCCAGGAGCCTTCCGGCGCGTTCGCGAGGCCGTGCTTCTTCAGCTGCTGGACGACCTTCGGGAAGAACTTCGGCGGTACGGAGAGGTAGAAGGCGAAGTTGCCGCCGGTGCCCCGGGAGGCGTTCAGCTCCTCGACGGCCTCGCGCAGCTGCTTGAACGCGGTGTCGTCGTCGAAGTCACCGGGGATGAACCGCATGCCCTCGGCGAGCTGCTGCCAGACCTCTTCGCGGAACTCCGTCCGGGCGTGGTCGCGGACCGCGTCGTGCACGACCTGCGCGAAGTCCTGGTCCTCCCAGTCGCGGCGGGCGAAGCCGACGAGCGAGAAGCCCGGCGGCAGCAGACCGCGGTTGGCCAGGTCGTAGACGGCCGGCATCAGCTTCTTGCGGGAGAGGTCGCCGGTCACACCGAAGATGACGAGCCCGGACGGGCCGGCGATCCGCGGGAGGCGGCGGTCGCGCGGGTCACGCAGCGGGTTCACCCACTCCGACGCCGGGACGACCGGGATCCGCGCCTGGGCCGGTGCCGACTCCTTGGCCGGCGCCGTCTCCTGGTCAGGAGTGCTGGTCATTACGCGTCAACTCCCTTGCTGTTCAGTGACTTCGTCACGGCGTCCAGCAGGTCCTGCCAGGCCACCTCGAACTTGGCGACGCCCTCGTCCTCGAGCTGCTTGACGACCTCGTCGTAGGAGATCCCGAGCCGCTCGACGGCGGCGAGGTCGGCGCGGGCCTGTACATAGCCGCCGGTCACCGAGTCGCCGTGGATGTCACCGTGGTCGGCGGTGGCGTCCAGGGTGGCCTCCGGCATGGTGTTGACGGTGCCGGGGGCGACCAGCTCGTCGACGTACAGGGTGTCCTTGTACGAGGGGTCCTTCACGCCCGTCGAGGCCCACAGCGGGCGCTGCTTGTTGGCCTTGGCGCCCCCGAGGGCGGTCCAGCGGCCGCCGCTGAAGACATCCTCGTACGCCTCGTAGGCGAGCCGCGCGTTGGCCAGCGCGGCCTTCCCCTTCAGCGCCAGGGCCTCGTCCGTGCCGATGACCGTCAGCCGCTTGTCGATCTCGCTGTCGACGCGGGAGACGAAGAAGGAGGCCACGGAGTGGATCGCGGACAGGTCCAGGCCGGCCGCCTGGGCCTTCTCCAGGCCGGCGAGGTAGGCGTCCATGACCTCGCGGTAGCGCTCCAGGGAGAAGATCAGCGTGACGTTGACGCTGATGCCGAGGCCGATGACCTCGGTGATGGCCGGGAGGCCCGCCTTCGTCGCCGGGATCTTGATCATGACGTTGGGACGGTCGACCAGCCAGGCGAGCTGCTTGGCCTCGGCGATGGTGGCCTGCGTGTCGTGGGCGAGGCGGGGGTCGACCTCGATGGAGACACGGCCGTCGCGGCCGGCGGTCGCGGTGTATACAGAATGCAGGATATCGGCGGCTGCACGCACATCGGCGGTCGTCATCATGCGTACGGCCTCGTCGACGGTGACGCCCCGCACGGCCAGGTCGGCGAGCTGCTCCTCGTAGCCCTCGCCGGAGCCGATCGCGGCCTGGAAGATCGACGGGTTGGTGGTGACACCCACCACGTGCTTGTTCTCGACGAGTCCGGCGAGGTTGCCGGATGTGATCCGCCTGCGCGAGAGGTCGTCCAGCCAGATCGAGACGCCTTCTTCGCTGAGGCGCCCCAGGGCTCCCGCGGTCGCGGTTGCTTCGGTCACTGTGATCATCTTCTTTCTGGCGATCGGATCAACCGCGGGCGGCGGCCAGGGATTCCCGGGCGGCTGCGGCGACGTTCTCGGGGGTGAAGCCGTATGCGGCGAAGAGGGTCTTCGCGTCGGCGGAGGCGCCGAAGTGTTCGAGGGAGACGATGCGTCCTGCGTCACCTGTGAACCGGTACCACGTCAGACCGATCCCCGCCTCGATCGCGACGCGCGCCCGCACGGACGGCGGAAGGACGCGCTCGCGGTAGGCGAGCGGCTGCTCCTCGAACCACTCCACGGACGGCATCGACACCACCCGGGTACCGATCCCCTCGGCCTCCAGCAACTCGCGTGCGGCGACGGCCAGCTGGACCTCGGAGCCGGTGGCGAGGAGGACGACGTCGGGGGTCTGCGTCGACGCGTCACGCAGGACGTAGCCGCCCTTGGCCGCGTCCGGGTTCGGCGCGTACGTCGGTACGCCCTGACGGGTGAGCGCGAGCCCGTGCGGGGCCGGGGCGGTGCTGTGCCGGCGCAGGATCTCGGCCCAGGTGACGGCCGTCTCGTTGGCGTCGGCCGGGCGGACCACGTTCAGGCCCGGGATGGCGCGCAGCGAGGCCAGGTGCTCGACCGGCTGGTGCGTCGGGCCGTCCTCGCCCAGGCCGATGGAGTCGTGCGTCCACACGTACGTCACCGGCAGCTGCATCAGCGCGGACATGCGGACGGCGTTGCGCATGTAGTCGGAGAACACCAGGAAGGTGCCGCCGTAGACGCGCGTGTTGCCGTGCAGGGCGATGCCGTTCATCTCCGCGGCCATCGAGAACTCGCGGATTCCGAAGTGGATCGTACGGCCGTACGGGTCCGCCTCCGGCAGCGGATTGCCCGCGGGGAGGAAGGACGACGTCTTGTCGATGGTGGTGTTGTTCGAACCGGCCAGGTCGGCCGAGCCGCCCCACAGCTCGGGGAGCACCGCGCCGAGGGACTGGAGCACCTTGCCGGAGGCTGCGCGGGTGGCGACCGCCTTGCCCTCCTCGAAGACCGGCAGGGCGTCCTGCCAGCCCTCGGGCAGCTGACCGGCGACGACGCGGTCGAACAGCTGCGCGCGCTCCGGTTCGGTGCCGCGCCACTCCTCGATCCGCTTGTGCCAGGCGGCGTGCGCCTCGGCGCCCCGGTCGAGGGCCGTACGGGTGTGGGCGAGGACGTCCGCGTCGACCTGGAAGGACTGCTCGGGGTCGAAGCCGAGGACGCGCTTGGTGGCGGCGACCTCCTCCGCGCCGAGGGCGGAGCCGTGCGAGGCCTCGGTGTTCCGCGCGTTCGGAGCCGGCCAGGCGATGATCGTACGCATCGCGACGATCGACGGGCGCCGGGTCTCGGCCCGCGCCGCCGTCAGCGCCGTGTGCAACGCGTGGACGTCGATGTCCCCGTCGGCGGTGGGCTCGATCCGCTGTACGTGCCAGCCGTAGGCCTCGTACCGCTTCAGCACGTCCTCGGAGAACGCGGTGGCGGTGTCGCCCTCGATGGAGATGTGGTTGTCGTCGTAGACGAAGACCAGGTTGCCGAGCCTCTGGTGGCCGGCGAGGGAGGAGGCCTCCGCGGAGACGCCCTCCTGGAGGTCGCCGTCGGAGACGATCGCCCAGATGGTGTGGTCGAAGGGGGACTCGCCCTCGGGGGCGTCCGGGTCGAACAGGCCGCGCTCGTAGCGGGCCGCCATCGCCATGCCGACGGCGTTGGCGACCCCCTGGCCCAGCGGGCCGGTGGTGGTCTCGACGCCGGCCGTGTGTCCGTACTCGGGGTGACCCGGCGTCTTCGAGCCGTGCGTGCGGAACGCCTTCAGGTCGTCCAGCTCCAGCTCGTACCCGGAGAGGAAGAGCTGCGTGTAGAGGGTCAGCGAGGTGTGACCGGGGGAAAGTACGAAGCGGTCACGGCCGGTCCACTCGGGGTCCGCCGGATCGTGACGCATCACCTTCTGAAAGATCGTGTATGCGGCCGGGGCCAGGCTCATCGCGGTGCCGGGATGGCCGTTGCCGACCTGCTGTACGGCATCCGCCGCCAGAAGGCGGGCGGTGTCGACGGCACGTCGGTCGAGTTCGGTCCACTCGAAGCTGTCGGGCGTCTGCCTGCTCATCTTCAAGAAATCCTCGATGGGAGCGGTAACTATCGTCTGATGCGTTCAACCTTAAAAGTCTGACTTTTACGAGGGAAGGTGATCGTGTGCCAGCCTGTGGTGAAAGTGGGACACCGGTAGCACGACCAGGGCGGCACGAGAAGGACATGGCGGACACAAGCACCCAAGGTGCAACCACCCAGGGCAAGACCAGGGGCGCGGACAGCGGCGGCGGCGATGACGGGATCAGAACCTTCCCCTTCCCGGTCGATCTGAGCGTCGGCGGTGTCGGCATGCAGGCCGGCCCGATGGGCACCGGCCGCACCTGGCACGCCGACGCGCCCCTCGAACGCGTCCACCGCATCGACTTCCACGTCGTGATGCTCTTCGACGAAGGCCCCGTACGCCACATGATCGACTTCGCTGAGTACGAGGCCGCGGCCGGTGACGTGCTGTGGATCCGTCCGGGCCAGGTCCACCGCTTCTCCAGGACGAGCGAGTACCGCGGAACCGTCCTGACCATGCAGCCCGGCTTCCTGCCCCGCGCCACCGTCGAGGCCACCGGCCTCTACCGCTACGACCTGCCGCCCCTGCTCCGCCCCGACGCGGCGCAGCTCGCCGGGCTGCGGGCCGCCCTGGCCCAGCTGGAGCGCGAGTACGAGGACAGCGCGACCCTGCCGCTGAGCCTGCACACGGCGGTGCTGAGGCACACCCTGACCGCGTTCCTGCTGCGGCTGGCCCATCTCGCCGCGAGCTCCGCCGAGGCCGCGCGTCGCCAGGCCGACACCACCTTCACCCTCTTCCGGGACGCGGTCGAGCGGGACTTCGCCACCAACCACAGCGTCAGCGCCTACGCCGACGCCCTCGGCTACTCCCGCCGCACCCTCGTCCGCGCGGTCCGCGCCGCCACCGGCGAGACGCCCAAGGGCTTCATCGACAAACGCGTCGCCCTGGAGGCCAAGCGCCTCCTCGCCCACACGGACCTGCCGATCGGCCGGGTCGGCGCGGCCGTCGGCTTCCCGGACGCGGCGAACTTCTCCAAGTTCTTCCACCAGCACACGGACCTGACGCCGGCGGCGTTCCGGGCGGAGCTGCGCTAGCCGGGGTGCTTACGACAGCCTCTACGACAGCTCCCGCGATCGCTCCTGCGACGCGACCTGCTCGCCCAGCCAGGGCATCCGGCGCACCAGCGTGTCGCGCATCCTGCCGAGGGCCGCGATCCGCTCCTCCAGGTCGGCGACCCGCTGGGCGCCGACGGCGTAGTTGGCGGCGCACGACGCCGAGTACGCGAACACCTCGGGCAGATCGGCGTCGAGGAAGCGGACGAAGGACTTGACGTTCTCCACCGTGAACCCGGAGGCCAGCAGGTCGCGGATGTTGTGGACCCGGGCCACCGCGCCCGGCCCGTACACCCGGTAGCCCGCCGAGGTCCGCTCGGAGTCCAGCAGTCCCTGCTCCTCGTAGTAGCGCAGGGCGCGGGTGGTGGTCCCGGTCCGCGCGGCCAGGTCACCGATCAACATCGAAAGCCACCTCCGTCGTCACATGTACGACACGGTCAACTCCCCAGCCGTACCACGGTCTTCCCGGTGTACGCGCCGCCCACCAGGTCCCGCAGGGCCCGGGGCGCGTTCGCCAGCCCGTCGACGACCGTCTCGTCGTGGACGATCGATCCGTCGCGCAGCCAGCCGCGGAACTGCTCCCCGAACTCGGCCGCCCGGTCCAGGTGGTCCCGGAGAGTGAAGCCGCGGATGGTCAGCCGCTTGCCGACGACACTCAGCAGATCGCCGGGACCCGCGTCGGGGCGGGCGGCGCGCTGCCGGTTGAGCGCCCCGCACACCGCGATGCGGCCGTGCACGTTCATGACCTCGATCGCGGCCCGCAGCTGCTCGCCGCCCACGTTGTCGAAGTACACGTCGATGCCGTCGGGCGCGGCCTCGCGCAGCCGGTCCACGACGGGACCGTCGTGGTAGTCGAAGGCCGCGTCGAAACCGAGCTTCCCGGTCAGGTGGGCCACCTTCTCGGGCGATCCGGCGCTGCCGATCACCTGGGCCGCCCCCTTCAGCCGGGCGATCTGACCGGCCATGCCGCCCGTGGCACCGGCCGCGCTGGAGACGAACACGGTGTCGCCCGGACGCAGTTCGGCCGCCTCCAGGAGACCGACGTAGGCGACCAGGCCGAAGGAGAGGTGCAGGGACGGGCTCGGGTAGGCGGCCCGGTCGACCCGGCGGAACGCCCCGGCCCCCGCCACCGCGTACTCCCGCCAGCCCAGCCGGTGCACCACCAGGTCCCCCTCGGCCAGGGAGGTGTCGGCCGAGGCGATCACCTCGCCGACCGCGTCCCCGTACATCGGCTCGCCGACTTCGTAGCGCGGCATCGGAAGGCCGGGCTCGTCCGCGATCAGCAGGAGCATGCCGGGGTCGAGGGACATGAACAGGTTGCGGACGAGTACCTGCCCGGGTGCCGGATCGGGGACCGGGACCTCGGCGATCTCGAAGGCGTCGGGGGCCGGGAACCCGTCCGGCCGGGCGGCGAGACGAGCCTCCAGGCCGGTGCGGGACGTGCTCGTGCTCTTCGGAGTGGTGTTCGGGGAGGTGGTCATGTCGGCGACGCTAGAGGTTGACGCATACGTGAAGGTCAAGCCGCCCGGCGCCGCCGACGGTCGGTCACGGCACCCGTGTCAGTGGCCGAAGTCGAACCAGTTGACGTTCACGAAGTCCGCGGACTGGCCGCTGGTGAAGGTCAGGTAGACGTCGTGGGTGCCGGTCACGGAGCTGATGTTCGCCGGGACCGTCCGCCAGGACTGCCAGCCCCCGGTGTTGGCCAGCGAGAAGCTGCCTATGGGGGTGCTGGTACGGCTGTCCAGGCGCACCTCGACCAGACCGCTGACGCCCGATCCGGCACCGCTCGCGACCCGGGCGTAGAACTGCGTGGCCGCCGTGGAGCCGAAGGCGACGCTCTTGTACAGCGCCCAGTCGCCGTTTGCGAGCGAACCGATGTCCTGGCCGCCGCCGGTGTCGGTGGTGGTCTCGGTGCTGGTGCCGGACTGGCTGTCGTAGGACTCGGCCTGGATGGCGCTGTAGGCGTCGCGGTTGCCGGACGGCGGGGATGTGGTACCGCTCCCACTTCCCGTCGACTGGAGCACCTGCACGTAGTCCACGACCATCGGGTGGCCGGACTCGGTGGCGCTGTCCAGGCCGCCGCCGAGCGCGTCCGGGAAGGCGCCGCCCATCGCCACGTTCAGGATGAGGAAGTAACCGTGGTTGGTGGCGTTGGTCCAGGTCGTCGCGTCGACCTGGTTGGCGGTGACGGTGTGGTAGTTGACGCCGTCGACGTAGAAGCGGATGGCTTCCGGGCTCACCGAGCGGTCCCACTCCATGGTGTAGGTGTGGAAGCCGGACTGGCAGGTCGTGCCGGGACATGCGACGGAGTTGCCGATGCCGGTGGTCTCGTTGCACGGGCCGCCCGGGTTGGTGCCGCAGTGCATCGTGGCCCAGACCTTGTTCAGGCCCTGGACGTTCTCCATGATGTCCAGCTCACCGACGCCCGGCCAGTTCTGGTAGTTGCCCCGGTAGGGCGCGCCCAGCGCCCAGAACGCCGGCCAGTAGCCCTCGGCGGCGGTGCCGGTGACGTTGGGCATCTGCAGACGGGCCTCGACGCGCAGCTTGCCGCCGGCCGGGGGCTGGAAGTCGGTCCGCGTGGTCTCGATGCGGCCCGAGGTCCAGTTGCCGGCGGAGTCGCGCAGCGGGGTGATGCGCAGGTTGCCGCTGCCGTCCAACGAGACGTTGTTCGTGCTCGACGTCATCGTCTCGACCTCGCCGGTGCCCCAGTTTGCGGGGCCGCCGGGATACGAAGTTCCGGTGTCGTACTGCCAGTCGGAGGTGTTGACGCCGGAGCCGGCGGTGCCGTTGAAGTCGTCGAGGAAGACCTGCGTCCAACCGGACGCAGGGGTGGGGGCGGAGGCGTCGGCGGACTGGGTGGCGGCCGTGGCGACCGCGGCCGCCAGGCCGAGCGTGCTGAGTACGGCGATGAGCGCGCGTCGCCGTCTGGGTATGCCGGAGGTTGCACTCATGGGGTGCCTCTCGGGTACGGAGTGATGGGCTGCGGGGATGCCCTTGAGAGCGCTCTCAAAGTGGGCCCAATGTGCTCTCCGTCACCGGGGTCGTCAAGAGTTAAAGCAGGGAAAGTCCTTTCGGGGCAGGGACGTTCACGCCATGAACGCCGTATACGTGCTAAAGCGCACTCCCCGCCTTCCAGTCCGCCCAGGACAGGTTCCAGCCGTTGAGGCCGTTGGACGGGGTGACCGTCCGCTCGCCCGAGTTCTTCACGATCACCACGTCGCCGAGCATCGAGCTGTTGTAGAACTTGTAGCCCGCCACGGAGGAGTCGTTCGCGCCCTTGGCGTCGTGCAGGCCGACGCAGCCGTGGCTGGTGTTCTGGCTGCCGAACACCGATGTGGAGGCCCAGTAGTTGCCGTGGATGAAGGTGCCGGACGTGGTCAGGCGCTGGGCGTGCGGGACGTCCGCGATGTCGTACTCGTCGCCGAGCCCGACCGTCGAGGACTCCATGCGGGTCTCCTTGAGCCGCTCGCTGATCACCATGATCCCGGACCAGGTGGTGTGGTCGGAGTCGCCGCCGGTGACCGGGTAGGTGGCGAGAGTCGTGCCGTCCCTCTTCACTGTCATCTGCTTGCTGGCGAGGTCGACCGTGGTGATCTGCTCGCGGCCGATGTGGAAGGTGACGTCCTTCGACTGCATACCGTAGACACCATCCGTTCCCTCGACGTCCTTCAACCGCAGACTGAGCGTGATCTTCGTACCGGCCGCCCAGTACGTCTCCGGCCGGAAGTCGAGTCGGGTGTCGCTGAACCAGTGGCCGACCACCTCGACGGCGGGCTCGGCGGTCACGGTGATCGCCTTCTCGACCGCGGCCCGGTCCGCGACCGCATGGGTGAAGTTGATCGACACGGGCATGCCGACGCCGGAGGTGGAGTTCGCCTCGGGCGTGAAGTAGCCGACGAACGTCTCACCGGGCGACTTCGTGGTGAAGGTCGCGGTCCGGGCGGCGGCCCCCTGCACCTGGGTCGTGACCGTGTACTTGGTGCCCGAGTACGGGTTCTTCGCCGAGGTCCACTTGGTCTTCGCGTCGTTGAAGGACCCGGCCAGGGTGGAGCCGTCATTGCCGGTGACCGTCACGGACGCGAAGGTGCCGTCGGTCACGGTGACCTCGACGGGGCTGGTGAAACCGGCCTTCTTGGTGCCGTCGGCGGGCGTGACCGAGACGACCGGCTTCTTCGTCGCCGCCGCCTTCACGGTTGCCGTCGTCCCCTCCGAGGCGTCCGCCGTTCCGCTGCTGCACCCGGTCAGTGCGGCACCCGACACGGCGCCGAGGATCGCGAGGACCCCACGCCGGGACCACCTCTCCGGCAGCTGCTCCGACCGGTTCGATATGTGCGAGACGCCCACGGTTCGCCTTCCTGAGATGTCCACGTATGCGGGTGCATCCTGCGACTCCTACCTGGGGCGCTCCTTTGAATCCCCGGTCAGTGGCCTGAGATTTCCGTGAGGATGTGTGCAGTCGCTAACCTGCCGTGATCAGGTCCGGACCACGACAGGGGAACCATGAGTCTGCGCCGTAACCGTCTGCTGTCCGTCTGCGCCGCCGTCTGCGCCGTCGCCCTCACCGCCTGCTCGGGCTCGGGTGGCACGGGGGGATCCTCCGAGGGCAAGGGCGAGGGGGGTGGCACGGGCGGGGTGGTCTCGCTGGCGGAGGCGAAGGGCGTCCTGCGCGCCTACGTGAAGGTCAACAACGCGGCGAACGCCACGCAGGACGCCGAGAAGACGGCGACCGTGGAGAGCGGCGCGCTGCTGTCGCAGAGCCAGGCGTCCTTCCAGCAGTACCCGGCGTGGACGAAGAAGGAGCAGGCGGACTCCGAGGTCCCCTTCTCCTACCCCGTCGCGGACGCCCACTTCTACATCCCGCCGAAGGGATCCGCCGAGTTCTTCATGGTGGACACCCGGATCACCGGCGCGAGCATCGACAAGGACCGCCGTCGGCTGGTCGCCTTCAAGCAGGTCGTCGACGAGACGGCCAAGAGCGGCAAGACCTGGAAGGCGGTCGCCGTCGGCGAGATCACCGACGGGCTGCCGGCCGTCGCCGAGGACGGCGACGGGTTCGTCACCCCGGTCGCGGCGACCGACAAGGTGGGGTCGGTGAAGGCGGGCGACCTGATCGGGCTGTCCCAGGACTTCTACGTGACCGGCGGCAAGAAGGCGGCCGGCGCCTTCACCGACACGGACTCCGTCAAGGCCTGGAAGAAGGCGTATGCCAACCGTGCGTCCTTCAAGGACGACTGCGTCGACGGCAGCTACGAGGCCGGTGCCGGCGGCGCCGACGCGGCGTACGGCGTGAAGACCGAGGACGGCGGCGCGCTGGTCCTCTACGACTTCGGGTTCGTCTACAAGAACTGGACGAAGGCCGAGTGCCCCGGCAGTGAACTGCACCTCGACGACCTGCCCGTCGTCACCAAGATCTATCTGAACGGCAGGACCACGATCCTGAACCTCAGCCGCACCGAGTCGGTGATCGCCATGGCCGTGGTGCCCCCGTCCGGGAAGAAGGTCCGCGTCACCGGATACCAGGAGCAGCTGACCTACGCCCAATGACACCCATCGGGCGCGTACGACCGCGGTCCCGGTAGGTGCCGCGCGGGTGGGCCGGGTGGGCCGGGCGGTCAGCAGCGCTGCTGGTCCTCCGGGCGCCAGCCCAGCGCCCGCGAGATCCCGCGCGCCGCGAGCCGCACCGCCGGTATCAACACCGCTATTCGGGCGTGGATGTGGGGTACGACGACCGATGCGGCGGCGACCACCGTACCGCCCGGACCGCGCACCGGGGCCGCCACCGACAGCGCGTCGTCGGTGACCTGACGGTTGCTCACCGCCACTCCGGCACGCCGCACTTCGGCCAGTTCGCGGCGCAGGCGTGCCGGGTCGGTGAGGGTGTGCGGCGTGAAGGAGGCCAACGGGCCCGCGCAGTACCGTTCCTGGAACTCCGGCTCGCCGTGGGCCAGCAGCGCGAGCCCGACGCCGGTGGCGTGCAGCGGCCAGCGCGCGCCGACGCGGATGTGGACGCCGACCGACGAGCGGCCGGAGAGCCACTCGATGTAGACGACGTCCGATCCGTCCCGCACCGCCAACTGCACGTTCTCGTGCGTCGCCTCGTACAGGTCCTCCAGGTAGGGCAGTGCGACCTGGCGCAGCGCGAGACCGCGCGGTGCGAGTGCCGCGACTTCCCAGAGTCTGAGCCCGACGTGGTAGACGCCGGTCGCGTCCCGTTCCAGCGCGCCCCACTCGGTGAGCGCGCCCACCAGTCGGTGCGCGGTGGTCAGCGTCAGTCCGGCCCGGCGGCTGATGTCCGTCAGGGACAGCGCCGGATGCTCGTGGTCGAACGCGGCCAGCACCGACAGCAGGCGGTCGGGCGCGGAACGCGTGGTGGTCATGGCCGGGTTTCTCCGCCGAGCCCCGCCTCCGCCGCCCGCTGGAGCAGCGTGTGCAGGGTCTCCCGCTCGGCGGGGTCGAGGGGCGCCAGCAGTTCGTTGGTGACGTGCAGGCTCGCCTCGTCGGTGCCGTGCAGGAAGGCGCGGCCGGCCTCGGTCAGTACGACGATCCGGCTGCGGCGGTCGTCCGGGGCGGGACGGCGCTCGGCGAAGCCCAGTTTCTCCAGGTCGTCCACCAGGCCGACGATCGCGCTCGGGTCGTAGCCCAGCCGCTCGCTCAGCTCGCGCTGGAGGACGCCGTCGCCGGCGGCGAGGAAACGCAGCAGCGCGTAGTGGCGCAGGCGCAGGCCCGACTCCTGGAGGAAGGCGTTGAACAGTTGCCCCGAGCGCAGGCCCAGCCGGTACAGCAGATAGCCCGTGTCGGCGTGCAGCGTACGCATCCACGGCTCCTGCGCGTCGACGGAAACGGGGTTCGTGGCGTGCTGGCGGGCGATGGCGGGCTCCCTGGTCGAGGCCCCGGTCGGGGGCGGTTCTGCGGTACTGGTCCCAGTCTGACTCACCCCATCGGTCGGCAACAACTATTGACGTCAACAATTATTGCTCTTAGCTTCGATCTCGTGGTCGCGGCGACTGCAACCAGCCGCAACCAGCCGCGGTCAGTTGCAACGGCCGCAATCAGCCGCACCTGGCCGCATCGCCCGCAGCACCTCGTGAAGGGACTCTCCCGTGTCCAGCATCGATCTCACCGGCAAGGCCGCCGTCGTCACGGGCAGCGGCCGGGGCCTCGGCCTCGCCTATGCGCACGCCCTGGCCGCCCACGGCGCGTCCGTGGTGGTCAACGACGTCGACGAGGCCGTGGCCGAGCAGGCCGTCAAGTCCATCACCGAGGCGGGCGGCACGGCCGTCGCCGAGGTGGTCGCGGTCGGCACCGCGGCGGCCGCGGACCGGCTCGTGAACAGGGCGGTCGAGGAGTTCGGGCGGCTGGACATCCTGGTCACCAACGCGGGCATCCTGCGCGACAAGGTCCTGTGGAAGATGACCGACGACGACTTCGACGCGGTGCTCACCACCCACCTCAAGGGCACCTTCACCTGCGCCCGCGCCGCCGCCGTACGCATGCGCGAGCAGGGCGAGGGCGGCAGTCTGATCCTGGTCGGCTCCCCGGCCGGGCAGCGCGGCAACTTCGGGCAGACGAACTACGCCGCGGCCAAGGCCGGCATCGCCGCCATGGCCCGCACCTGGTCCATGGAGCTGGGCAGGGCCGGCATCACCGTGAACGCGATCGTGCCGGTCGCCGCCACCGCCATGACCGAGACCATCCCCGCCTTCGCCCCGTACGTCGAGGCCATGAGGAACGGTGAGCCGCTGCCGGACTTCCTGCGCAAGGGCGAGGGCTTCGGCACCCCCGAGGACTGCGCCGCCCTCGTCCCCTTCCTCGCCTCCGAGGCGGCCCGCGGCATCACCGGCCAGGCCATCGGCATCGGCGGCGACAAGGTGGCACTCTGGTCGCATCCGCAGGAGATCAGGGCGGCATACGCCGACGGCGGCTGGACCCCCGACGCCCTGGCCGACGCCTGGCCCACCTCGGTCGGCGCCGAGCTCCAGACGGTGGGCATTCCGGCCCCCAAGTTCCCGGAGGCGTGATGACCCCCTCCACGAACCCCTCCATGAACCTCGACGACCTCGTCGCGATCGACGTCCACACCCACGCGGAGGTCTCCTCCAAGGGGCACTCCTCCCTGGACGACGACCTGCACGACGCCTCCTCCGCCTACTTCAAGGTCGAGGGCAAGCGGAAGCCGACTCTGGAGGAGACCGCCGCCTACTACCGGGAGCGGAAGATGGCCGCCGTGATCTTCACGGTGGACGCCGAGTCCGCGACGGGCACGGAACCGGTCCCGAACGAGGAGGTGGCGGAAGCGGCGGCCGCCAACCCGGACGTCCTCATCCCCTTCGCTTCCATCGACCCCTTCCGCGGCAAGGCGGGCGTCCGGCAGGCCCGCCGTCTGGTCGAGGAGTACGGGGTGAAGGGCTTCAAGTTCCACCCCAGCATCCAGGGCTTCTTCCCCAACGACCGCTCGGTGGCGTACGACCTCTACGAGGTGATCGAGGAGACCGGCGCCATCGCCCTGTTCCACACAGGCCAGACGGGCATCGGCGCCGGCGTCCCGGGCGGCGGCGGAATCCGCCTCAAGTACTCCAACCCCCTGCACGTGGACGACGTCGCCGCCGACTTCCCGCATCTGAAGATCATCCTGGCGCACCCGTCCTTCCCCTGGCAGGACGAGGCCCTCGCCGTGGCCACGCACAAGCCCGGTGTGCACATCGACCTGTCCGGCTGGTCGCCGAAGTACTTCCCGCCGCAGCTCGTGCAGTACGCCAACACCCTGCTCAAGGACAAGGTCCTCTTCGGCTCCGACTTCCCCGTCCTCACCCCCGACCGCTGGCTCGCCGACTTCGCGAAGCTGCCGATCAAGGACGAGGTCAGGCCGAAGATCCTCAAGGAGAACGCCGCCCGTTTGCTCGGGCTGACGAAACCGTAAAGGGGCCGGAGATGCGCAACGAGGGACTGGGGTCGTGGCCCGCACGCCGGGCCCGCAAGACCCCGCACCGCACCGCCCTGGTCCACGGTGAGACGTCGACCGACTACCGCACACTGCATACACGCACCACCCGTCTGGCCCACGCCCTGCGCGCCCGGGGTATCCGGCGCGGCGACCGCGTCGCCTACCTCGGACCCAACCACCCCTCCTACCTCGAGACGCTGTTCGCGTCGGGCACGCTCGGCGCGGTCTTCGTCCCCCTCAATACCCGCCTCGCCGGACCGGAGATCGCCTACCAGCTCGCCGACTCCGGCGCGAAGGCCCTCGTCCACGGCCCCGCGTACGCCGGTCTCGTCGCCGGACTGCCGGGCAGCACGGACGTACGGACGTACGTCGCGGTCGGCGCCGAATACGAGGAGGCGCTGGCGTCGGCAGCCGAAGAGCCCATCGACGAGCCGGTCGGCGCCGACGACACCTGCATCATCATGTACACCTCGGGCACGACCGGCCGCCCCAAGGGCGCCATGCTCACCCACGGCAACCTCACCTGGAACGCGATCAACGTCCTCGTCGACACCGACCTGATCGCCGACGAACGCGCCCTGGTCTGCGCCCCGCTGTTCCACACCGCCGGCCTGAACATGCTCACCCTGCCGGTGCTGCTGAAGGGCGGCGCTTGCGTCCTGGTCGAGGCCTTCGACCCGGACGCGACCTTCGACCTGATCGAACGCCACCGGATCACCTTCATGTTCGGGGTGCCGACGATGTTCGACCAGATCGCCCGGCATCCGCGCTGGCCGGATGCCGACCTGTCCTCCCTGCGCATCCTCACCTGCGGCGGCTCCCCGGTTTCGACCCCGCTGATCGCCGCCTACCAGGAACGCGGGCTGACCTTCCTCCAGGGCTACGGCATGACGGAGGCCGCGCCCGGAACCCTCTTCCTGGACGCGGAACACGCGGTGAGCAAGGCGGGTTCGGCGGGCGTGCCGCACTTCTTCAGCGACGTACGGGTCGTACGCCCCGACCTCACGGCGGTCGGACTCGGCGAGACCGGCGAGGTCGTGGTCCGCGGGCCGCACGTCATGCCCGGCTACTGGGGGCTGCCGGAGGAGACCGCGGCCTCCTTTGCCGACGGCTGGTTCCGCAGTGGGGACGCGGCCCGGGTCGACGAGGACGGCTACGTCCACATCGTCGACCGCATCAAGGACATGATCATCTCCGGGGGCGAGAACATCTACCCCGCCGAGATCGAGGACCTCCTCCTCGCCCACCCCGGCATCGTCGAGTGCGCGGTCATCGGCGTGGCCGACGACAAGTGGGGCGAGGTGCCGCGCGCGGTCGTCGTGCCCCGCGAGGGCATCGACCTCGACCCCGAGGAGGTGCTCGCCTCCTTGGCCGGCCGCCTCGCCAAGTACAAGATCCCCAAGTCGGTGGTGGTCGCGGCCGAACTCCCGCGCACCGCCTCCGGGAAGCTCCTCAAGTCCCGGGTCCGCAAGCGCTACGGTAACCAACTCCCCTAAGGAACAAGCCACTTATGAGCATCACCGTCAACGGCCTCGACGAACTCAAGAAGCTGGCCGGCAGCGAACTCGGCACCAGCGAGTGGATCGACGTCACCCAGGAACGCATCGACACCTTCGCCGACGCGACGGGCGACCACCAGTGGATCCATGTCGATCCCGAGCGCGCGAAGGAAGGCCCGTTCGGCGCCCCCATCGCCCACGGCTACCTCACCCTCTCCCTCTTCATCCCCCTGTTCACCGAACTGCTGGACGTCCAGGGGGTCACCACGAAGGTCAACTACGGCCTGAACAAGGTGCGTTTCCCCTCCCCGGTGAAGGTCGGCTCCCGGATCCGCCTCATCGGGAAGCTGGCGGAGGTCGAGGACGTGCCGGGCGGAGTCCAGATCACCGTCGACGGCACGATCGAGATCGAGGGCGCCCCCAAGCCGGCGGCGGTGCTGCAGAGTCTGTCGCGGTTCTACGCCTGACGGTTCCAGGCGTGACGGTTCACGCGCCCGGTTGATGGGGTCGGCCACGCAGAGTCATCCACGGCCGGGCGCAGCCGGAATCAGCTGCGCCCGGAGGAACTCGGCCCCCCACCGCGCGTCCTCCTGACGACTCGGGCACTCTTGCGTGCCGGGGCCCTGGCCAAGGATCGTCGGCTGCGCGACGGCGGCCGTCAGTCCGTGACCTGGCGGTACGCGTACACGGTTGTCGCGAGCGCGCACACCCCCGGCGGGATCATCTCGGCGCGCAGTGTGCCGCTGTTCACGTCGTAATCCACGCCCTCCGCCTCGAACGTGCCGTCCGTGCACAGGCTGCGCTGCGGCAGGGCGAAGAGGCTCTTCACCGAGCCGGTCACCGGCCGGCCGTCCAGCTGGTGCGGCAGGTCGACCTGGAGGACGGGGCGCGACTCGGGGAACAGCGTGCCCGAGGCGTCGTCGGAGGCGCACACCAGGCGGGTGCCGGTGACGAAGTCGCAGCCCTGGATGTCGCGCACCGGCTTGTCCAGGGTGATCTGCCCGGCCGCCTGCAGCGCGCCTCCGGTCGGCGGCGTGGACGGGTTGAGCAGGGGAGCGGGGAAGACCTGGAGTCTGTCCTGGTCGCCCCACTCGCCCGACACCAGCCACTGCCCGTCGGGTGAGACGGTCGCGAAGGAGTTGTTCACCTTCTCGCCCGGGTCGAGCTGGTGGACGTACTCGTGGCGCTTCCCGGCCGGCGTGGTGACCGCGAACATCTTCGACGTGGCCGTGTCGGCGCCCTGGTAGGCGTCGAAGGTGTAGCCGCGCGCGACGTCCGGGTCGCCGACGTGGTTCCAGCCCTTGATCCGCAGGTCGAGGGGGATGGAGGCCAGACCGCGGTGCAGCAGTGAGCCGTCGGCCCGGCTCGCGAGCCCCTGGCCGCCGCCCAGCGTGTCCGTGTACGCCGTGCCGGTCTGCGCCCAGTGCGGCTCACCGGCGGCGAGCGCGGGGCCGGTGCCGAGCGTGAACGCACCCAATAAGAAGGAGGCGACGAGGATATGGCGCTTCATCAGGGTCAGGCTCCCGCTACGTCGACGAAGATGGGGTTGGCATAGAACCACGTATCGGCCCACGGGTCACCGTTTCCGGGCTCGTGCGGGATCGGCCCGTTCGGGTCGACCGACGCGCCGAGGTGGCCGGCGCCGTGCCGGTTGCCGTCGCTGCCGCGCAGCCGGACGTAGAAGGACTCGTCACCCGCGGTCAACGGAATGCGCAGGGTGTACGTCCCCTTGCGGCCGGCCACGTCCTCGGTCCGTACGACCCTGGTGTCCGGCGCCCGCCACGCGTCACGGTCGGACACCGCGCCGCGCACCGCGCCCCGGATCACGTCCACGTGCGCCAACTCGGGCAGGATTCCCTGGGGGTTGGGCCTGGACGCGGTCGTCACCGTCACGTTCAGCGTGAGCTTCTCGCCCTTGTGGACCCGCAGCCGGCCGCCCAGCGTGACGCCCCGGCCGTGGTCGCGGTCCCGCTTCAGCCGGACGTCGAGCCCGTCCAGCAGGTGCCCGTGGTCGAGCCAGACCCGGCCCGCGCGCAGGGCCGCCATGACCGAGCGGTAGCCGTAGCGGGTGACGCCGACGTGGGTGCGGCTGAACTGGCCCGGCCAGAAGTCGCTGCCCGGCTGCGGGCTGTCGGTGTCGACCGGGTCGGGCAGCTTACCGGTGTTGTCGAAGTTCTGTCCGGCCGGCCAGTCACCGTTCTTCCAGGTGTCGAAGACGATCCGGTGGGCGTCGGAGTTCGAGGTGATACTGAACAGCCTGCCCTCGGCCAGCATCGAGTCCCACAGGCCGCCGACCGTCGCGGTCGCCCAGTCGAAACCGCCGTACGTCAGATACGCGGCCGCCGGATAGCCCGCCCACGACTGTGCGGACGGCTTGTTCTCGTACTCGCCGCGGATCGACGTCGCACCGCGCCAGCCGGGGACGGCCGCGCCCTGGGCGCCCGGCGCACCCTCCATGCCGATCATGATCTCGGGGGCCGCGTCCCGCCAGTTGCGCATCTCGTGCGGGGTGTCGATGCCCAGGCGCATCGGGTGGTTGGCGAGGACCAGTACGTCGTCGACGTAGCCGGTGCGGCGCTGTTCGGCCAGCCACTGGATCGCCTTGACCGCGTGGGCCTCGTTGCGGGCGGTGTCCGCGGCACCGGCCGCACCCTCCGTGTAGCCGAGCAGCTTGCCGTCGTAGGCGCTCTCGAACCGGGTGAGCAGGTCCACCTCGTGCGGGCCCGGCGCGGCGAAGACCGTGCAGTGCTCGGCGGCCGGGATGTACCACTCCAGGCCCTGGAAGATCAGCTGGCGGGGGTTCTCGGCCCGGGCCCGCAGGATCTCGTCGTGCTCCAGCGGGGCCCCGTACTCGGCGTGTCCGAAGTTGGAGTGCTCGGTGAACACCATCCAGTCGAGGCCGTACTTCGCGCCCGCGGCGGCCAGTTGGGAGAACGTGTACTTCGCGTCGTGGCTGTAGACGGAGTGGATGTGGTGGTCGCCCACGAGATAGGCGAGGTGCGGGTCCTCGCCGCCGAACCCGCGCTCCGCGGCGACCGCGGGCGCCGCCGCCGACCCGAGGGCGAAGGTGGCGCCGAACAGTCCCGCGCGGCGCAGGAGTTGGCGGCGGGAGACACCCTGTGCGTCCAGGAAGGCGGGGGAGACGGACGGGTCGGCCCAGGAGGGCAGTTGCTGCTCGGTCATGGTGATCCTCGGGGAACCTGAAGTGACGGGTCAGTGGTTCATGAACGACGTGGCGGGCAGTGCCCGTTCGACGATGCGGACGTCGCCCAGCCGGCCGTGCAGGATCTGGTCGATCCGTCCCGCGTACTCGTAGCCGCCGAGCAGCCACGGCATCCCGACAGAGGTGATCCCCACGGCGGCCGCCGTCGGATTGCGGACGACCGGGCAGCCCTCGACGTACAGCGTGGTGTGCCTGCCGTCGTTGACGACGGCGAGGTGCCACCAGGTCTCCAGTGGTGTCTCCTGGCCCCAGTTGGTGGCGATGCCGTCCTGGTTGAGCGGGCGCATCGCCCACTGCGGCTCCCGGTCGTTCGACAGGGACAGCGTGGCCAGCGGTTCGTCCGGGTCGTCGGCGGTCTTCCCGGCGGCCCCGCCCGTGCCGGTGCGGCCGACGATGCCGGACCAGGCGTGGTGGGCGGGGTCCCAGTCGGCGGGGAGGCGGTAGAAGGCCTCGATGGTGTAACCGGAGTCGAAGGTGGCCGAGTTGAGCGGGGCGCCGTCGACCGTGCGCAGGTAGCCGCCCTTCAGCGGTGACTTGAAACCCTGGAACTCCAGGCTGCCGTGGCCGGGCTGGTCCGGGTGGTGGTCCGACGACCAGGTCAGCGAACCGCCGCCCACGGTCACCGGAGTGAGGTCGTTGCCGTGGCCGGACAGGTCACGGACCGTGCCGGAGACGGCGGTGGCGTCGTCGTGGCCGTCGAAGCGCCAGTAGGCGACCGTGCCGGGGACGAGCACCCGGGACGCGGGCCGCGCCGCACGGGCGGGCACCGGAGCGAAACCGGCGAAACGCTCGGCGAAGTCGATCCCGACCGAGAAGCGGTCCGCGTCACCGCTCAGCTCGATCTCCTGCCGCTCCAGCTCGTTGAGCCCCTTCGCGGCCCGGCCCAGGATCCACGGGGAGACCGTTTCGACGTCGATGACGTTCCGGTCCAGGTCGAAACGGTAGAGGCGGATCATCGCCGCACCGCCGAAGTAACGGTTCTGGTAGTTCGTCAGGTGCAGATGAACGTCGTTCCCCGCCGCGTTTGTGCGCGTTGCACGGGCGGCGGGCCAGTAGTGACCGTTGAGGGTGAGGAAGATCTGGTCGTGGTCCTCGATCAGCCGGTCCCACAGCTGCTGCCCGTACGTGGACAGCGAGTCGTCCTCGGCGACCAGTTCGTGCGTGGTGAGGACGACCGGCGCCTTCGGATGCCGGGCCAGGACCTCCTCCGCCCACGCGTACCCCTGCGCCGAAAGCCGCCAGTCCAGCGCCAGCACCAGCCACTCCCGGCCGGCGGCCCGGAACAGGTGGTACGTGTTGTAGCCGTCCGGGGAGGCGCCGCCGTAGGTGGACCTGCCCTTGAAGCGGTCCGGCCCGAAGACGTCCAGGTAGGGCGTCGGACCACGCTGGTCGTCGGTCGACGACCGCACGTCGTGGTTCCCGGTGAGGACGCTGTAACCGACGTCCCGCCGGTCGAGCATCCCGAACGCCTCGCCGATCGCGGCGACCTCGGCCTCGGCGCCGTTCTGCGTGAGGTCCCCGAGATGGGACAGGAAGACGATGTTCTCGTCCTCGCCGTGCTCCAGGAGGTAGCGCAGCGATGCCTCGACCGGCGCCCTGTCGATGCTCGGCCGGTCGAAGAGGTACTGCGTGTCCGGCATCACGGCCAGCGTGAAGCGCCGGCTGTCCGGGTCGGGCCGCCGGCGGCCCGACGGCGCGGCCTCGGCGATCGTCGGCAGCGCGACCCCGGCCGTGGCGGCGGCACCGAGAAGCGCCGTGGCTCTCAGAAAGCTACGTCGTCCGGCGCAGGCCTGCGCGGCCTCGCCGTGGTCGTGGGCATGCGAAGTACACACGTGTGCTCCGTGAGAGAGGACAGTCGGGGATTCAGAGAGTGCGCAGGGTCCAGCTCCAGCGGTGGACGCCCGGTGCGACGAGGTAGGAGGGGAAGGTGTCGGGGCCGCAGGAGGCCGTACCGAGCCCCCGGTGCGCCGCGTCGATGTGCACCACGCAGCCGGGGCGCGGCACCAGTTCGTCGTGGTGCGCGGCGGCGGTCAGATCCTCGGCGCGGTAGCGGGTGACGGAGACCTGGCGCGGCTCGTCCAGCGCGACCGCGAGTCCGGTGCCGTCCGGCGCGGACAGCGTGAAGCGCCGTACACCGTGCCGGCCGCCGCTCTCCTGCGGACGCAGGTAGGGGGTGAACAACGAGTCGACGGGGACCGAGTGGTGGCCGACGGGAGCGCCCGCGCTGCGGTCCGGGTACGACTCCCAGGGCCCCTGTCCGAACCACTCCAGCAGATCGAGCCCCGCCACCGTCTCGAACACCGTGCCGACCCGCGCCACGTCATCGAACTCGTCCGGCAGTTCGGCCTCCTCGTCGACCCGGATCCCGCCCTCGACCGGAGTGAACACCTGCCGGTGGCGGACCACGCCGACCGAGCCGGCGTACTCGGCGAGGACGCTCACCCGGCCCTCCTCGCGCCGTACGGAGACGACCTCGCGGACGAGCGCGTCGAGCCCCCAGGCCCGCCAGCGCAGCGCGATGCCGCCCAGTGCGTCGTTGTCGGTCGGCGCCCGCCACAGCGACAGCGTGGGAGCGGCCGTGAGCAGCGGGTGGACCAGGAGCCCGTCGGCGTCGACCTCGACGCGGCGGCCCGGCACGGTCACCTCCGCCACGGGCACGTCCGCCGGTACCGGGGCCGCGCGCAGCCGTACCTGCGGCGCGCACACCTCCGTGCCGCGCGGCGCCCACGGCTGGTCGTCCGCCGTCGTCACGCGCAGCGTCAGCCAGGCCTCGCCCCCGTCCCGCGGCAGCGCGAACGGCAGCGGCACAGCCGCTGTCTCGCCCGGGCGCAGGTCGGGCAGTTCCGCGGGCGCCCGCAGTGTGCCGCCGTCGGCGAGGGACAGCTCCCACTCGGCGGCCAGCCACTCCAGGCCCCGGAAATGCTGGTGGTTGGAGACGACGAGCCCCTCGTGCCGGAACGGCTCCAGCCGTACCGGCGCCGCGATCTCCCGGTGCTCGTACATCACGGGTTTGGGCGTGCGGTCGGGGAAGACGACCCCGTCGGCGATGAAGGCGCCGTCGTGGATCGGCTCGCCGAAGTCGCCGCCGTACGCCCAGCGGTGGCCGGGCGCGGCGACACCGCTCTCGTACAGCCTGGCGCCCCCACGCCCGGCCGGTCTTCCGTCGTTCACACGCTGGAGGATGCCGTGGTCCCAGAACTCCCAGATGAAGCCGCCCTGAAGTCCTGGGGTGGCCTCGATGGCGGCCCAGTGGTCGGCGAGCGTGCCGTTGCTGTTGCCCATGGCGTGCGAGTACTCGCACTGGATGAGCGGCTTGGTCTGCTCGCCCGACAGGGCATGCGCCACGCAGTCCTCCAGCGGCGCGTACATGGGACAGGCGATGTCGGAGGCGTCGTCGGTCGCCCCCCAGTCGAGCTTGGCGGCACCCTCGTACTGGAGAGGCCGCGTGGGATCGTGCCGGCGCACCCAGCCCGCCGCCGCGTCGTGGTTCGCGCCGTAGTCGGACTCGTTGCCCAGCGACCAGATGATGACCGACGGGTGGTTCTTGTCCCGCAGCACCATCCGCGAGACCCGGTCCACGAACGCGCCGAGGTAGCGCGGGTCGTCGGCGATCTCGTGGGCGTGGTCGTGGGACTCGATGTCCGCCTCGTCGACGACGTACAGGCCGAGCTCGTCGGCGAGGTCGTACAGCGCCGGGTCGTTCGGGTAGTGCGCGGTGCGGACCGCGTTGAAGCCGAAACGCTTCAGCAGGCTCAGGTCCGCGCGCATGTCGTCGTACGACACCGTCCGCCCCGTCAGCGGATGGAAATCGTGCCGGTTGACGCCCCGGATGTAGACGCGCTCGCCGTTGACCAGCAGGTCCCGGCCGACGATCTCGACGTCGCGGAAGCCGATGCGGTGGTACGAGGTGTCGGCGACCGTTCCGTCGGCGCGGTGCAGCCGGACGGTCAGGTCGTACAGCTCGGGCGTCTCCGCGTTCCAGGTGCGCACGTCCGCGACGGTGGTCAGCAGCCGTGCCTCGCCGAGGAAGCCGGAGACCCGCTCGTCCTCGGCGTTGATCCGGTCCAACTCCGTGTCCCGCGTGAGTGGTTGACCGTCCAGCTCGCCGCTGACGTACCACCCTTCGGGCAGCGCACCGCCCGAGTCCCGCACGCGGCAGTCGACCCGCAGGTCGCCGTGGCGCCCCGCCCGCACGGTCACGTCGGCGAGGTGCAGGGGATCCGTCGCGTACCACAGCACCGACCGCGTGACGCCGCCGTGCCACCACTGGTCCTGGTCCTCGATGTGCGAGGCGTCCGACCATTTCACGACCGTCAGCCGCACGACGGACCGCTCGCCGGGACGCACCACACCCGTGAGGTCGAACTCTGCGGCCAGATGGGAGTCTTTGGAGATCCCGACGGGCCGCCCGTCCACGTGCACCAGCAGCACGCTCTCGGCGGCTCCGACATGGAGCACGATCCGGCGTCCGGCCCAGTCGTGCGGGACGTCCACCTCGCGCTCGTAGACACCCGTCGGATTGGCCGCGGGCGACTGGGGAGGGAATTCCGCAAACGGCATACGGACGTTCGTGTACTGCGGACGGTCGTCAGTGTCCTGAATGGTCTGCATGGTCCATACGCCGGGGACGTACGCCGACGACCAGGCAGCGCCGACCGGAGCGTCCGGAGCGGGCAGCAGCTGGAAGCGCCAGTCACCGTCGAGACAGAGGGCTCCGGAGCGCCGGCCGACGGCGTTCATCGGCAGCCGCCCCCAGGAGGTCACCTCGGGTGCCTCCCAGGGGCGGAGCGCGAGCAGCGGGTCTGCCATCAGCGGATGGCTCCCTTGCCGAGATCGCCGATGATCTGCCTGGCGCCGATCGCGAAGACGATCAGCAGGGGTATGAGGGCGAGAAGTGCGCCGGTCATGACCATTCCGTAGTCGGTGGTTCCGTGGGTTCCGTTGAGCTGGGACAGCGCGACCTGGAGGGTGACGTTGTCCGGGTCGGTGAGGACGATCAGGGGCCAGGCGTAGTCGTTCCAGGTGCCCATGAAGGTGAAGATGCCGAGGAAGGCGAGGCCCGGCCGGACCACCGGGAGGGCCACGTGCCAGTACTGGCGCAGGAAGTTCGCCCCGTCGATCCGCGAGGCGTCGAGGAGTTCGTCGTGGATGGCGCTCTGCATGTACTGGCGCATCCAGAAGATACCGAACGCGTTGGCCGCCGCCGGCACGATCAGCGCGGTCATCGAACCGACCCAGCCGAGCTTCGCCATGATCACGAACTGCGGGATGGCCGACAGCTGCGCCGGCACCATGAAGATGACCATCAGCAGCGCGAAGAGCACCCGGCGGCCGGGGAAGTCGAACTTGGCGAAGACGAAGGCCGCCAGCGAGTCGAAGAACAGGACCAGGAAGGTCACCGAGCACGCCACCAGCAGCGAGTTGAACATCGAGCCGAAGAAGTCGATGTTGTCGAAGAGGTGGCGGGCGTTCTCGAGGAAGTGCGAGCTCGGCAGCAGCTTCGGCGGGTAGGAGAAGATCTCCGACGTCGTGTGGGTCGACATGATGATCGCCCAGTAGAACGGGAAGGCCGACAGCAGCAGACCGATGACGAGTACGGCGTGCAGCGCGATGCCCCGGCTCCGGGTGCCCCGGACGGCCCTGGGCCGGCGTGATCCTTGGACGGATGCCATGGTGACCGGCCCCCTAGTCTTCGCCCCGGCGCTGCACCAGGCGCCAGTTGATGATCGAGAAGATGATGACGACGAGGAAGATGCCCCAGGCCACGGCAGCGCCGTAGCCGAAGTCGTTGTTGTCGAAGGTCTGCTGGAAGAAGTAGAGGACCATCGTGCGGCCCGCGTGTCCCGGACCGCCCGAGAACGGCGAGTCGTTGGTGTTGGTCTGCAGCAGCACCTGCGGTTCGGAGAAGCTCTGCAGACCGGTCACCGTCGAGATGACGAGCACGAACAGCAGCACCGGGCGCATCATCGGCAGGGTGATCCGGAAGAAGGTCTGCACGGGACCGGCACCGTCCATGCGGGCCGCCTCGTACAGCTCGCCCGGGATGGTCTGCAGCCCGGCGAGGAAGATGATCGCGTTGTAGCCGGTCCACTGCCAGGTCATCAGTGTCGCGACGGCGACCTTGATGCCCCACGGTGTGTTCAGCCACGCCACCTGATCCAGACCCACCGCCTGCAACAGGCCGTTCACCAGGCCGAAGTTGGTGGAGAAGACCGACCCGAAGATGATGGCGATCGCGACGACCGAGGTGACGTTCGGCAGGAAGTAGGCGACGCGGTAGACGTTCTTGAAGCGGACCGCGGAGTTGAGCAGTACGGCCGTCACCATCGCCAGGAAGATCATGGGGAAGGTGGCCAGCGCCCAGATGACGATCGTGTTCCCGACCGAGCTCCAGAAGTCGCTGTCGCTCAGCAGGTACCGGTACTGAGAGAGGCCCGCCCACTCCATCGAGCCGAGGCCGTCCCAGCGGTGAAAGGAGACCCAGAGCGAGAAGCCGACGGGGATCAGGCCGAAGCCGAGGAAGAGGAGGTAGAAGGGGGAGATCGCGGCGTACAGGTGCCAGTACTTGCGCAGGCCCTTCTTCGGCCGGACCGTGGAGGTCCGCGTCACGGCGGGCGGGGTCTGCTCGATGACGGCCATCAGTAGCTCACCCCCAGGTGCTTCGCGATGCGACGGCACTTGCTCATGGCGTCGCTCCAGGCCTTCTTCGGGTCCTTGCCGAGGACGCCGACGTTCTTGATCTCGTCCTTGATGGGCTGCCCGAGCGCGATGTCGTACGGGCTGTTGTAGGCGACCGCGATCCTCTGCGCGGCGGGCCCGAAGATGTCCGTCGTGATCTGGCCGCCGAAGAAGGGGTCCGGGGCGCGCAGTTGCTTCAGGTCGTAGGCGGCGGGCGTGGAGGGGAAGAGGCCCGCGTCGATGTAACCCTGCGCCTGGTTGGCGGCGTTCATCATCCAGGTGATGATCTCGAAGGCCCGCTCCGGCTCCCGGCACGCCTTGGTGATCGACAGGAACGATCCGCCGTTGTTGGCCGGCCGCACGGGCATCTGGGCGATCCGCCACTTGCCCTTGGTCTTCGCCATGCCGCTCTTGAGGTCGTACGTCGCCCAGGAGGCGCCCAGCTGGCTGGGCAGTTTGCCGTCCACCGTGGCCGAGATCTGGTCCGGGGTGCCGGTGACGAGAGACGAGAGGAGCCCCTGCCGCTTGGCCTCCAGGGACAGCGCCCAGGCGTCCCGCACGTGTTCCTGGTCGCCGATGAAGTGGCGGTCCTTGTCGACGTACCGCTTGGTGCCCTGGTTCACCACGTTGTCGAAGACGCCGTTGATGTCGGTGAGCAGGAAGGTCCCGGGGAGGCGCTTCTTCAGCTGCGCGCCCGCGGCGAAGTACTTCTCCCAGGTGTTCAGCTCCTTGGTCACGTCGTCCGGTTCGTACGGCAGCCCCGCCTTGCGGAACACCTCGTACTGGTAGAGGTGCGCGACGGGGCCGCAGTCGATCGGGAAGGCGATCATCGAGCCGTCGTCGGCGGTGCCCTGCTCCCACTTCCACGCCAGGTACTGGCTCTTGTACTTGTCCGCCCCCAGCGTGCGCAGGTCCACGAACTGGTCGGAGTTGGGCAGGTAGGACGCCATGTCCTCGCCCTTGAGGCCCGCGATGTCGGGGATGCGGGCCCGCCCGGTCATCGTGGTGATCAGCTTGGAGCGGTAGTAGCCGCCGATCTTGATGGCCTGGAGGTCCACCGTGGAGTCGTAGCGGGCCTCGGTCTTCTTGACGACGGTGTCACCGAGGCCGCCGTCCCAGTACCACAGGACCATGTTCCGGCCGGTCGAACCGGTCGGAACGGCACAGCCGGTTGCCAGGCCGCCGAGTGCCGTGGCGGCTGTACCGCCCAGGCCCGCGCGGAGCAGGCCTCTTCGTGAGAGCCGCACAGCTCCCACCGCCTTTCGGATCTGTTCGGGACTTCGCATACGAGGGGTCAGCACGTGACGTGCGGGTGGGTCGTACCAGGGGTCGGTCAATACGGACGTGCGGGTGGGTCGTACCAGGGGCCGGTCAGTACGGACGTGCGGGTGGGGTCACGGGGGCGTACCGGACGGGTGGGCCGGGGTCCGCGGGGATGCGGTCGTCGAGGAAGCCGTACGCCCGCAGCAGTTCCGGGTCGTCGACCGAGCGCCACCAGCGGTCGACGCCGTACCAGCCGGGTGCCGCCAGTGCCCCGCCGTGGTGCCCCACGGACAGCCCCGCGGCGAGTACGGCGAACCGCAGCCGTTCCTCCAGCGGCCAGCCGCCGAGCGAGGCGGCGACGAAGCTCGCGCCGAAGACGTCACCGGCGCCCGTCGCGTCCAGGACATCGATGTCGAGGGCCGGGACCTCGGCGAACTCGCCCGTCGTCTGGTCGACGGCGACCGCGCCGTCCCCGCCGCGCGTGACGACGGCCACCGGGACCAGTTCGGCGAGCGCGCCGAGGGCCGCGATCGTGCTGTCGGTGCGGGTGTAGGCCATCGCCTCCGCCTCGTTGGGGAGGAAGGCGTGGCACAGGGAGAGCTGGCCGAGGAGATCGGTGGACCACTGCTGGGTGGGGTCCCAGCCGACGTCGGCGTAGATCAGCGTGCCGTTCGCGGCCGCCTTGGCGAGCCACTCGCTCGGCTCGGCCTCGATGTGCACGAGAGCCGTGCGCGCCTCGGGCGGGTCGCCCATCAGCGCATCCTGCGAGTACGGGGGTTCCTGGCCGTGGGTGACGAGGGCCCGGTCGTGGACGGGGGTCCCCCCTGCTCGGGCGGAGCCGAGCGCCGCGGGGAGCGCAAGGGCGACGGTGACGGGGGTGGGCCAGCCGTCCGCCCTGCGGGAGAGGGACAGGTCGACGCCCTCCTGCCCGGCCAGGACCTCCTGGCAGTACGCGCCGTAGAAGTCGTCCCCGAAGACGGTGGCCAGGGAGGTCTTCAGACCGAACCGGGACGCGGCCACCGCCAGGTTGGCGATGCCGCCCGGGCCGCAGCCCATTCCGGCCGTCCAGATCTCCTCGCCCGGCGTCGGCGGCCCGCCCAGACCCGTGAGGACGAGGTCGTAGAAGAGCAGCCCGGTCAGCAGCACATCGGGCCGGTCGTCGTCCACGCGCGCTTCCTCTCGTCGACACGTGCAGGAGGTCGTCAAAACTCTTCAATTCGGTGACCGGAATCGTGCGCTGCTCGGCGACATTGGTCAATGCCTGAGCAGAACTGAGCATAGAAATGATTGAAGATGACGAGTAGTGTTCAGGCCGTGCTGGCAGAACGACGACATCAACTCATCCTGCGGGCCCTGCGCTCCGGCGGTCCCGCGGCCGTGACGGATCTCTCCGAACAGCTCGGTGTAAGCCCCGCCACCGTCCGACGTGACCTGCTCAAACTGGAGGAAGAGGGCCTGCTCACCCGCGTGCACGGCGGCGCCGTCGTCGACGAGGGCGACCAGCCCTTCGCCGAGGTCGCCGAGGTGCGCGTGGCCGAGAAGGACGCCATAGCGGCGCGCGCGGCGGCGATGGTCGCGGACGGCCAGTCGGTGCTGCTCGACATCGGTACCACCGCCTTCCGGCTGGCCCGGCAGCTGCACGGCCGCCGGCTCACCGTGATCACCAGCAACCTGGTGGTCTACGAGGAGCTCGCCGACGACGAGGGCATCGAGCTGGTGCTGCTCGGCGGCATGGTCCGCCGCGAGTACCGCTCCCTGGTCGGCTTCCTCACCGAGGACAACCTGCGCCAGCTGCACGCCGACTGGCTCTTCCTCGGCACCAGCGGAGTGCGGCCCGGCGGGCAGGTGATGGACACGACGGTCGTCGAGGTGCCGGTCAAGCGGGCCATGATCAAGGCCAGTGACAAGGTCGTGCTGCTCGCCGACGCGGCGAAGTTCCCGGGTACGGGCATGGCGAAGGTCTGCGGTCCTGAGGACCTGGATGTGGTGGTGACCAACGCGCCGGTGGACGCGGTGACCCGGTCCTCCCTGGAGGAGGCGGGGGTGCGGGTGTTCCTGGCAGGAGAGGCGGGAGCAGCGTGAAGCTGACGATTTTGGGCGGCGGCGGATTCCGGGTGCCGCTGGTGTACGGGGCGCTGCTGGCGGACCGCGGTGAGGGGCGGGTGACGGAGGTCGTTCTGCATGATCTGGACGACAGTCGACTGTATGCAGTCGCCCGTGTGCTGGCTGAACAGGCGTCGACCGTATCCGACGCCCCCCGCGTGACGGTGACGACCGACCTCGACGAGGCCCTGCGCGGCGCCGACTTCGTGTTCTCCGCGATCCGCGTCGGCGGCCTGGAGGGGCGAGCGAACGACGAGCGGGTGGCGCTCGCGGAGGGTGTGCTGGGCCAGGAGACGGTCGGCGCGGGAGGGATCGCATACGGTCTACGGACGGTTCCCGTCGCCGTCGACATCGCCCGACGGGTGGCCCGCCTGGCCCCCGACGCCTGGGTCATCAACTTCACCAACCCCGCGGGCCTGGTCACCGAGGCCATGTCCCGCCACCTCGGCGACCGTGTCATCGGCATCTGCGACTCCCCGGTCGGCCTCGGCCGCCGTATCGCCCGTGTGCTCGGCGCGAACCCGGGTGAGGCCTGGATCGACTACGTCGGCCTCAACCACCTCGGCTGGGTGCGCGGCCTGCGCGTCGCGGGCCGCGACGAACTCCCACGCCTGCTCGCCGACCCCGAACTGCTCGGCTCCTTCGAGGAGGGCAAGCTCTTCGGTGTCGACTGGCTCCAGTCCCTGGGCGCGATCCCCAACGAATACCTGCACTACTACTACTTCAACCGGGAAGCCGTACGCGCCTACCAGCAGGCGGAGAAGACCCGCGGCGCCTTCCTGCGCGACCAGCAGGCCCGCTTCTACGAGGAGGCCGGGCGCGTCGGCGCCTCGGCGCTTCAGGCTTGGGACCGCACCCGCGCCGAGCGCGAGGCCACGTACATGGCGGAGAACCGCGAGACGGCGGGCGCCGGCGAGCGCGAGGCCGACGACCTGTCCGGCGGCTACGAGAAGGTGGCCCTCGCCCTGATGCGGGCCATCGCCCGCGACGAACGCACCACCCTGATCCTCAACGTGCGTAACCAAGGCACCCTCTCCGTCCTGGACGCGGACGCCGTCATCGAGGTGCCGTGCCTGGTCGACGCCAACGGCGCGCACCCCGTCGCCGTCGCCCCGCTGCCCGAGCACGCCACCGGCCTGGTGTGCGCGGTCAAGGGCGTAGAGCGCGAGGTGCTGTCGGCGGCCGAGTCCGGCTCCCGTGCGACGGCGGTCAAGGCCTTCGCGCTGCACCCGCTCGTCGACTCCGTGAACGTGGCCCGCAGGCTGGTGGAGGGCTACGCCGCGGTGCATCCGGGCTTGGCGTACCTTGCTTGAGTAAGCGCTTTCCCTCCGTCTGCCTCCCTGCCGTCTGCCTCCCTGCCGTCTGGACTCCCTGCCTTCTGGCCTCCCGCTGTTTCCTGGAGACTTCCCATGCACGACGAACGCCGCCGGATCGAGGAGCGCGTAGAGCGCGTCCACAACCAGCGCATCAAGCCCGCGATCTACGCCGCCACCGTCCCCTTCGAGGTCGAGGCCTGGCAGGCGCCGGGGGAGCCGGTCCCGTTCGAGGAGGCCGCCGCCGCGCCGTACGAGCCCTTCGTCATGGACACCCCGTGGGGGCCGCCCTGGGGTACGACCTGGTTCCGCATGCGCGGGCAGGTGCCCGCTGCCTTCGCCGGCCGGCGCGTGGAGGCGGTCATCGACCTCGGCTTCGTGGGCGACTGGCCCGGCAACCAGGCCGAGGCCCTGGTCCACCGGACGGACGGGATGCCCCTGAAGGCGGTCAACCCGCTCAACCAGTACGTCCCGATCGCCAACCCGGCGACCGGCGGCGAGGAGATCCACTACCTCGTCGAGGCGGCCTCCAACCCGGACATCCTGGCAGGCGACTTCGCCGCCCCGACCCCGCTCGGCGACGTCCTGACCGCCGGCGACAAGCCCCTCTACACCTTCCGCCGCGCCGACATCGCCGTCCTCGACGAGGAGGTCTTCCACCTCGACCTCGACATCCAGGTACTGCGCGAACTGATGCTGGAACTCGGCGAGCACGACCCGCGCCGCCACGAGATCATGCATACCCTCGACCGCGCCCTGGACCTGCTCGACCTGGACGACATCTCCGGCTCGGCGCCCGCCGTCCGCGCCGCGCTGAAGCCGGCCCTGTCCAAGCCCGCGCACGCCAGCGCCCACACCGTCTCCGGCGTCGGCCACGCGCACATCGACTCCGCCTGGCTGTGGCCGATCCGCGAGACCAAGCGCAAGACGTCACGCACCTTCTCCAACGTCACCGCGCTCGCCGACGAGTATGACGACTTCATCTTCGCGTGCTCGCAGGCCCAGCAGTACGAGTGGGTGCGCGACAACTACCCGCACGTCTGGGCCCGGATCCAGGAGTCGGTGAAGAAGGGCCAGTGGGCGCCGGTCGGCGGCATGTGGGTCGAGGCCGACGGCAACCTGCCCGGCGGCGAGGCCGTCGCCCGCCAGTTCATCCACGGCAAGCGGTTCTTCATCGAGCACTTCGGCATCGAGACCAAGGGGGTCTGGCTGCCGGACTCCTTCGGCTACAACGCGGCCTACCCGCAGCTCGCCAAGCTCGCCGGCAACGAGTGGTTCCTGACCCAGAAGCTGTCCTGGAACCAGACCAACAAGCTGCCCCACCACACCTTCTGGTGGGAGGGTATCGACGGCACCCGCATCTTCACCCACTTCCCGCCGATCGACACCTACAACGCCCGCTTCAGCGGCGTGGAGATGGCCCGCACGGTCCGCAACTACGAGGAGAAGGGCCGCGGTACGCGCTCGCTGGCCCCGTTCGGCTGGGGCGACGGCGGCGGCGGACCCACCCGCGAGATCATGGAACGGGCGCGCAGGCTCGCCGACCTGGAGGGCTCGGCGAAGGTCGTCGTCGAACACCCCGACAAGTTCTTCGAGGCGGCCCGCGCGGAGTACCCCGACGCCCCCGTCTGGGTCGGCGAGCTCTACCTGGAGCTGCACCGCGCCACCTACACCTCCCAGGCCCGTACCAAGCAGGGCAACCGGCGCAGCGAACACAAGCTGCGCGAGGCCGAGTTGTGGGCGACGACCGCCGCGCTGCACGCGACGGGGTACGTGTACCCGTACGAGGAGCTGGACCGGCTGTGGAAGACGGTCCTGCTCCACCAGTTCCACGACATCCTGCCGGGGTCGTCCATCGCCTGGGTGCACCGGGAGGCGGAGGCCGAGTACGCCCGCGTGGCCGAGGAGCTGGAGGTGCTGACGGCCGAGGCGGTCGCCGCGCTGGGTGGTGGCGCCGGCGGGGCGCGCGTGTTCAACACGAGCCCGTACGACCGCGCCGAGGTGGTCCGCACGGCCGAGGGCGTGCCGGTGTACGTGGAGGTACCCGCGAGCGGCAGCGCGCCCCTCGCCGGCGCCGAGCCCCCGCAGCCCGTGACGGTCGCCGGCCGTGTTCTCGACAACGGTCTGGTCCGTGTGGAGGTGACAGAAGACGGCACACTGTCTTCTGTATACGATCTACGGGCGAAGCGCGAAGTCCTCGCAGACAGGGGCAACCTGCTCCGCCTGCACACCGACCTCCCGAACTACTGGGACGCCTGGGACATCGACAAGCATTACAAGAACAGGTACACGGACCTGCTGGACGCCGACTCCGTCACGGTCGTCGAAGAGGACCCGCTCCTCGGCGCGATCCGCGTGGAGCGGAGCTTCGGCAAGGGCTCGAAGATCACCCAGACGATCACCGTCCGGGCCGGCAGCCCCCGTATCGACATCGAGACCGACATCGACTGGCACGAGGCCGAGAAGATCCTCAAGGCGGCCTTCCCGGTGGACATCCGGGCGCCCCACTCCTCCGCCGAGATCCAGTTCGGCCACGTCCAGCGCCCGACCCACACCAACACCAGCTGGGAGGCCGCCCGCTTCGAGGTGTACGGCCACCGCTGGGTGCACATAGGCGAGCCCGGCTACGGCGTCGCCGTCATCAACGACTCGACGTACGGCCATGACGTGACCCGCACGGTTCGCGAGGACGGCGGTACGACGACCACCGTCCGCCTCAGCCTGGTCCGCGCCCCGCGCGTCCCGGACCCCGAGGCCGACCAGGGCCGCCACCGCTTCACGTACTCGCTGCTGCCCGGCGCGAGCATCGAGGACGCGGTCGCTGAGGGCTACGCCCTCAACCTCCCGCTGCGGGTGGCGGATTCGGCGGGCGCGCCACAGCCGGTCGTCTCCGTCGACGGAGACGGAGACGGAGACGGCGAGGGCGTGACCGTCGAGGCGGTCAAGCTCGCCGACGACGCGTCCGGTGACGTGGTCGTACGTCTCTACGAGTCCCGCGGCGGCCGTGCCCAGGGCACCCTGCGCGCCGGCTTCCCGCTCGCCGGCGCCCAGGTCACCGACCTGCTGGAGCGACCGCTGGAGGAAGCCGCCACCGACGGTGACGGCGGGGTCCCGGTCGAGCTGCGGCCCTTCCAGATCCTGACCCTTCGTCTCCAGCGCGCCGACGCGGGCCGATAGGAGGGCGGCAGCCGTGCCCATGCACCCCTGGTTCACCGACGCCAAGTTGGGGATCTTCATCCACTGGGGCATCTACGCCGTCGACGGCGTCCAGGAGTCCTGGTCGTTCTACGACGACATCGTCCCGTACGACCAGTACATGTCCCAGTTCGACCGCTTCACCGCCGCCCGTTACGACCCCAGCGAGTGGGCCGCCCTCTTCGCCCGCGCGGGTGCCCGGTACGCGGTGCTCACCAGCCGCCACCACGACGGGGTCGCCCTGTGGGACACCGCCCACGGTGACCTGAACGTGGGCCGGGACCTGATCTCCGGCTACGCCGACGCCCTGCGCGAGCAGGGCATCAAGGTCGGCCTCTACTACTCGCACTCGGACTGGAGCCACCCCGACTACGCCTCCACACGCAAGCCCGGCCGCCCGCCGGAGCTGGAGGACAACCGGTACTCCGAGGTCGCGGCCGAGTGCGAGGACCTGGACGCCTGGGAGCGGTTCATCGCCTACCGGGACGGCCAGATCCGCGAGCTCACCTCCCGCTACCGGCCCGACCTGATGTGGTTCGACGGCGAGTGGGACCGCAGCGAGGAGCAGTGGCGCATTCCGGAGCTTGCCGCGCTCATCCGCTCCGAGGTGCCGGACGTCGTCTTCAACGCCCGCATGCTCAGCGAGGGCGACTACGCGACCCCCGAACAGGGCGCCCCCGTCGTCCCGCCCGAGGGTCCCTGGGAGCTGTGCCTGACGATCAACGACTCGTGGGGTCATCAGCATCACGACCACAACCACAAGTCGGTCGACCAGCTGATCCGCTACTTCGCCGAGACGATCGGCGGCGGTGGGAATCTACTGCTCAGCGTCGGACCGCGGGAGGACGGCACGATCCCGGCCGAACAGGCCGAGCGGCTGGAAGGGCTCGGCGACTGGATCGCCAAACATGCGGACGCCGTGTACGGGACCGGCCGCGGGCTGCCCGCGGGCCACCACTACGGCCCGAGCACCCTGGCGGCGGACCGGCGCACGCTGTATCTGATCCTCTTCGACGCCCCACGGGCGGAGATCAACGTACGTGGCCTGCTCGGCTCGGTGCGGCGGGTCACGGTGCTCGGCAGCGGGACCGAGCTCGCCCACCGGATCACCGGCGGCCTGCACGAGACCCCTGGTGTGCTCTGGATCGAGCCGCCCGCAGCGGCGGACCTCGACCCGCACGCCACCGTGCTCGCCGTCGAACTGGACGGGGAGCTGGAGCTGTACCGCGGATCGGGTCGCTTCTGAGGTTTCCCTCTTCGGGTCGGCCGGTCGCCCCCCGTGACAGCGGCCGACCGACCCGAGTCCCCGTTCCCCCGTGTTTCCCCCGTACCCCCGTGTTCCCCCGTTGTCTTTCACTCTTAAGAGCCCGCGGCCCGCTCCCTGATACACCCCGGGCAGAAAAAAGTCCCCCCGGCTCAAGGAACCGGGGGGACTTCTCGGTTTCGGGTTCGGTTTCGGGTTCGGAGTTGGCGTTGCTCAGCCGGTGAAGCCGGCCGTGATGGACGTGAACTGCCAGTTGGTCTGGCTGATGCCGGAGCAGTTGCTGACCACGCCTCCGCCCGCGCACGGCCGGTCGCGGTTGACCGACCAGTAGGCGAGTCGGGCGATGTGGTGGGAGTTGGCCCAGTCGCGGATCTGGGTCCAGATCGCCGGGGTGGTGTTCTCCTGCTGGTCGGACAGGCCGTTCATGCCGGAGATGCCGATGTGGGCGTAGGCCGTGGCGTCGTCCCACCCGAAGGTGGACTTCAGCTTGGTCTTCAACCCCTCAGTGGCGTTGACGGTGTTCCCGTACATGTCGGAGCCGCCGCCGAAGTCGAACGGCATGATCGTGAAGACGTCGATGTCGGCGTTCAGCGACTGGGCCTGTTCGATGAGGCGGTTGCCGTAGTAGGTCGGGCCGGTGGTCGAGGTGCCGAAGGTGACGATCGTCTTCAGGCCGGGGTTGTTCGCCTTGACGGTCTTCAGCGCGGTGAGGATCTTCGCCTGCACGGCCTCGTTCTCGAACTCGTCCGAGTTCTCGATGTCCATGTCGATCGCCTTGAGGGAGTAGGCGTCGATCACCTTCTGCAGGGCCGCCGCGAGCGCGCTCGCGGAGGAGCAGTTGGCGCCGAGCTTGCTGCCCTGCCAGCCGCCGAACGAGGGGACGATGTCACCGCCGGCGGAGCGGATCTGGTTGATGACGGTCTGGTCGGTGCCGCCGGTCAGCGGCCGGCTGCTGTCCCAGGCGGGGTTGCAGCCGCCGGAGTCCAGCATGAACGCCATCGTGTACCACTTGATCCCGGTCGCGCTCATCACCGAGGTCGCGCTCGGCGGGTCGCCCCAGCCGAGGTAGAGGTAGGGCGCGGCCTGTTTGAAGCCGGTGCCGCCGCTGCTGCCCGCGTCGGTGGTGACAGTCACGGAGTTGGAGGCCGCGGAGGTGTTCCCGGCCGCGTCCCGTGCCTTGACGGTGAAGGTGTACGAGGTGCTGGAGGAGAGTCCGCTGACCGTGGCGGTCGTCCCGGAGACGCTCAGCACCTGACTGGAGCCGCTGTACACGTCGTACGCCGTGACACCGGTGTTGTCGGTCGAGGCGCCCCAGGACAGGGACACGCTGGAGGAGGTCTTGCCGGTGGACGTCAGGCTGGTCGGGGCGGTCGGTGCCTGGGTGTCGCCGCTGCCACCGCCGCCCGGTCCGTCCAGGCTGATGTCGTCGGCGTAGTAGGTGCCCTGCGCGTACCAGCCGTGTACGTAGATCGTCGCGCTCGTCTGGGCGGCGCCGGTCGTGAAGGACACGGACAGCTGGCTGTACGCCGATGGCGACGTCGTCCAGGTGGAGGCGCCGCCGTCCACGCCGAGGTAGACGTAGCTGCCGCGCACCCAGCCGCTCAGCGTGTACGCCGTGTTCGGCTGGACGGAGACGGTCTGGCTGCACTGGGCGTTGTCGCTCGAACTCACCGCACCCGCAAGGGCCTTGGAGCCGCCGTGCACGGGGGAGGAGACGATCGAGCCGAGGTTGCCGGTGCAGGACCAGGGGGAGAGGGCGCCCGACTCGAAGCCGGGGTTGGTCAGGATGTTGGCCGCCTGTGCGGTGCCCGGGAGGGCGATGGCTCCGGTGACGGCGAGCGCCACGGAGCCGAGCAGGGCGAGAAGGCGACGTCTGGAACGTACGAGAAGTGTGGTGCGCACGTGATCTCCCTGGAGGAATGGGGGTGTTCGGGAGTGCACAGATGTGCGGAGGGAGTGCAGAGAGGTGCGCAACCAAGTTGGTATGGACCAATCATGGTGTCAAGATGCTGAGCCATGATTGGTCCAGACCGGTATGAAGATGTGGTGGGGGGGAAGGTCTGTGTCTACGCCGGGGCGGTGGCCGCGGCTCCGGCTTCCGAGCTGACGGGCTCGACCCGTCCGACCTGCTCGACCGCCTGGGCCGGGACGGCCGGCAGCAGGGCCTCGGTCTCCTCCAGCCGCTGCTGCGGCAGCGACACCTGCCGCAGCGGGCGTGGGCCCGACACCACCGTGTAGTCCTGGCCGAGGAACGGCGGCACGACCTCGCCCGGGTCCTCGCCGAGCGCCAACTGCACGGCCGCCCAGGGCGCGTTGACGCCGCACAGGGACAGCTGGTGCAGCCCCCCGGCCGGGCGGGTGTTGACGTCCATGAGGACCGGCTGGTCGCCGAACATGCGGAACTGGATGTTGGACAGGTAGTGCAGCCCGAAGCCCTCCGCGATCCGCCGTGCCGGCTCCAGCCACTGCTCGTGGAGGGTGAAGCCCCGGCGGCGGCCGTTCTTGGTGCGGCCCACGGCCAGCCGAACGCGGTTGTCGGTGCCGGTCAGGCAGTCGACGGAGACCTCCGGCTGCTCCAGGCGCGGCATCACCAGCCAGTCGACCGGCTCCTCGGCCCGCCGCAGCGCGTCCTCGACCACGTCGAGCGGCACGTACGGGGTCGGGAACCCGTTGAGGTGAACGAGCGAGAAGGGGGCGCGTGTGACGATGCGGAAGCCCACGCCGCCCGCCCCGGAGGCCGGCTTGAAGCATGCCTTGTGCCCGGCGGCCTCCAACTCCTCGACGGCGGCCAGGAGTTCGTCCGCCGTACGGACCCGCCACCACGGCGGCACGGGCACGCCGATCGCCTGGACCGCCTCATAGGCGATCACCTTGTCGTGGAAGACGGCCACGGCCTCGGGCGTCGGTGCCAGCAGCGCCGTACCCACCGCCGCGAAGTCGGCGCGGTGCGCCACGATCGCCGACTGGTGCAGCCGGGGTACGAACACGTCGATGCTGCGGCGCTGGCACTGGTCCAGCGCGTACTCGACGTAGGCGGCCGGGGACAGGCCCTCCGGCTCGAGGTCGGCGGTGTCGGCGGCGGCCAGCACGGGGGAGTCCGCGTCGCCGTGCGTGGCATGGATCTCGACGGCGCGGTCGCTGGGATTTCGCCGTAGCTGATCCATGAAGAACACGTTCTCCGCGTACGTGCGGTTGAGCCAGACGCGTACGCGAGAGAGCATGCAGGCCGCCTTTCGGGGCATTTCGGGCAGGGCAGAGCAGCCCGTGCCCGGGCAGGGGGAGTGGAGGGACACCAAGCCGCCCTGTGCGAAGGGATTCGTGGCGGTGGCGTTGGGGCGATCATACGGCTTGCCGGGGCCCCCGCGTGCAACGTGCGTGTTACGGATTTTCCGATCATGCCCAGCCGGAGGACGGGTCCGGTATGCCCCTGTAGTTCCCGGCAGCCGCGGGCCGCTCTTGTCCCCCGGACACGGATGTGATCTCGTGGTGCCGTAGGTGCGGACGTACGTGCCGCCGTACGCGCGGACGTAGGTGTGGGCGACCGGGAGGCGAGAGGTGACGTCGACGGCCGGCGGTGCCGGACAACTGCTGGCCATCAGCGATCTGCACATCGGCTACGCGGAGAACCGCGTGCTCGTCGAGCGGATGCGCCCCGACTCCGAAGACGACTGGCTCCTCGTGGCCGGCGACGTATCGGAGACCGTCTCCGACATCCGCTGGGCCCTGAAGACCCTCGCGAGCCGCTTCCGCAAGGTCGTCTGGGCCCCCGGCAACCACGAACTGTGGACCCACCCGAAGGACCCGGTCACCCTGCGCGGAGTCGCCCGCTACGAGCACCTCGTCGAGGTGTGCCGCGAACTGGGCGTGACCACCCCCGAGGACCCGTACCCCGTCTGGGACGGTCCCGGCGGACCCGTCGCCGTCGCACCCCTGTTCCTGCTGTACGACTACTCCTTCCTGCCGGCCGGCTGCACGACCAAGGAGGACGGGCTGGCGTACGCGCAGGGCACCGGCATCGTCTGCAACGACGAGTACCTGCTGCACCCCGACCCCTACCCGACCCGCGAGGCCTGGTGCCGGGCCCGGGTCGCCGAGACCGAGCGCAGGCTCGCCGCCCTCCCGGACGACCTGCCCACGGTCCTCGTCAACCACTACCCGCTGGACCGCCACCCCACGGACGTCCTGTGGCACCCCGAGTTCGCCATGTGGTGCGGAACCCGGCTGACCGCCGACTGGCACCGCCGCTTCCGCGTCGCGACCATGGTCTACGGCCATCTCCACATCCCGCGGACCACCCGGCACGAGGGCGTCCGCTTCGAGGAGGTGTCCGTGGGATACCCCCGTGAGTGGCGGGGGCGCCCGCAGCCGCCGGGACGGCTGCGCCGCATCCTGCCGGAGGAGGTCGTGGCCCGGTGATCGACGAGCTGCTGCCGCAGTCGGTGGTCGTCGTGGAGGCGCACGGGCACGAAGGGACGGACGGGTCCGAGGAGGCGGCGCTGTACCCCGAGGAGGCGGCCGTCGTGGCGCGGGCCGTCGCCAAACGCCGCCGCGAGTTCGCCGTCGTACGCTCCTGCGCCCGCCGCGCCATGGAGAAGCTCGGCGTGCCGCCGCAGCCCATCCTGCCGGGCGAGCGCGGAGCGCCGCGCTGGCCGGCCGGGCTGACCGGCAGCATGACCCACTGCGACGGCTACTGCGCCGCCGCCCTGGTCCGCGCTGGCGACCTGGCCTCCCTCGGCATCGACGCCGAGCCCCACCAGCCGCTGCCGGACCGCGTCCTGCCCGCGGTGGCGCTGCCCACGGAGGCGGAGCGGCTGCGCCGCCTGACCGCGGACCACCCCGAGATCCACTGGGACCGGCTCCTGTTCAGCGCCAAGGAGTCCGTCTACAAGGCATGGTTCCCCCTCACCGGGCAGTGGCTGGATTTCGCGGAGGCCGACATCGACCTCCGCGTCCACCCCGGCGAGCGGCTGCGCGGCAGTCTGCGCGCCGAACTCCTCGTCCCCGGGCCCGTGCTGGACGGCCACCGGCTGCGGTGCTTCGAGGGCCTGTGGACCGCCCAGCGGGGGCTCGTGGCCACGGCCGTCACCGTGCCGCACGCCTGAGCACCGTCACGGCTGAGGGCACCAGGTGTGCAGCAGGCGGAAGAACTCCTCCTCGTTCCCCGCGAGTCCCGCGTCCGCCAGCGCCCGCTCCGCCTCGGCGAGCACGCCGGGCGGGACGACGGCCGGACGACGGCCGTCCGGCGGACCGGCACCCGCGTCGTCGAAGGCGGCCCGCACGGTGTGCAGCAGCCGCAGATAGGCCTGTACGGCGGTGCGCTCGCGGTCGGTCATTACGGCAGTACGCATCGGTCGGCTCTCCCCGCGTCGGCGTCGTCATCTCCCGCGCCCCGTCGGCGCGTGCGCCCCCGCACGGCGGCGCATCTCCAGCTTGCCGCCCACCACTGACAATCCGGTTTCTCGTCCACTGCCGACTTCGCTGAGCGGGGCGACCCCGCCGCGTCGGTTCGCCCGCTCGGTGGAGGCGAACCTCCCCGCCGGCCGCCCCGGCCACGACCGCGCCACGGAACGCGAACTGCGCGAGGCGAGCGAACGCAGCACGACGTGAGGGGGAAGGGCCTTGGGCCTTGGGCCTCTTGGGCCTCTTGGGTCTTGGGTCTTGAACCTTGGGTCTTTACCGGGTCGACCCCGGATCAGCCCTGAGGCCCCAGATACCCCAGTGACGCCTCGATCCGCCCCGCCAGATGATCCCGCGGCACCGGCCCGCGCAGCGCCGAGCCGGCCAGCCACGTACGGCACTTGCTGGCGAGCAGCAGCCCGAAGGCCTCGGCGTCCCGCTCCTCGGCCTGGTCGAAGCGGGTGCGCGCGGCCACCGTCCGGACGGTCGCCTGGAGGTCGGCCCCGTCGCCGAGCAGCCGCGCCGCGACCACGGCCCCGTCGACGTGGTGGCCGCAGTGCCCGGCCGTCATGTGCCACAGCTCGTGCCCCAGGATCACCAACTGGTGGTCGGGGACGGTGCGTTCCTCGATGACGACGAGGTCCTGGTCGGCCATGTCCACCCACAGCCCGCTCGCCGTCCCGGCCGGGAAGGCGGCCGTACGGAACTGCACGGGGCGGCCGCGGCGCCGGCTCATCGCGTCACACAGTGCCGCGTACAGGTCGGCGGGCGGTACCGGTCCGGAGGGCGACAGCTCCGCGACCAGCTCGCCGCAGAGGCGGCGCATGTCCCTGGCGATGCCCACAGTTCTCCCCCGGATCACGACTCGGGCCGCTTGACGCTCTCCAAGAGCATGTCCAGCCACTCGGCGACCTTGTCGCGGTGCTGGTCGGTGGGCAGCTGGGCGGCCCGCCAGGCGATGCCGCGGACGCCGTGGTCCTGCAACAGCCTCTCCAACGGGTCGTCGGCGGCAGCCGACGCTTCCCGTTCGCGATCGGCCAGCTTCTGCAGGAGGTCCTGCTCGGTGTGCTGAAGGGCGCCCGCGAGAGCCTCGGGGTCCTCGGCCGTGAGGAAGCCGGCGTGCACGCGGAAGAAGCGCTGGAGGGCGTCGCAGTGCTCCATCGTGGGGCGCCGGTCGCCGTTGATGAGGGCGCCCGCCTGCTGCCGCGACATGCCCGCGCCGTCGGCGATCTCCTGCTGGGTGTACTTGCGGCCGTTGGGCTTGAGCCGGGTGTGGCGCAGCAGGTCCAGACGTTGCAGGAAACGCGCCTGCACATCCGGCTCGCCCGCGGGCCGGCCGCTGAGCAGCGCCCTGACGACGGCCTCGGGAACGCCGGAGGCCACCGACAGACGGCCGGTGCGCAAGACCTCCGCGTGCGCCACGCCGAGCCGGTCGGCGAGCGCGGTGACACGGGCGACGACGGCGGACAGCACAGACGTCGCCGCGGCGCCCGGAACCTCGAAGCCATCCGCCACCGACAGATCTCCTACGTCTCTCACAGACCTTCCACGAGCGCTCGCGCTTCTCCCGGCGGTCGCCGTGAACTGCCCGGAGATTAGCCCGTGGTTCGAACTCACATCCAGGTCTCGCCACAACTGTGGCCAATTTCAGCCGTCAACGAACGTGAAATGCCACGATAGTTGACACGCCTCGCGCCTGGGCAGCAGGATCGGGGCGCCGCGTGAAGGCCGCATAGGCAAGAGGGGTGACCTCCCGATGGCATATCAGGCAGGTGGGCAGCGGTCGGCACCGCGGCCCGTCCCCGAGAGTCCCGAGGCCCGGGCGTACCTCCAGGACTACGCCGTGCTCCTGGAGTCGACCCCCTTTCCGTCCCTCGTCGTCGACCACGTCTGGGACGTGGTCCTGACCAACACCGCTTTCGAGTCACTTTTCCGTGACGTGAGCCCGCACCCGACGGCGATGCCCGGCGACAACTTCCTCAGGTTCGTGCTGTTCCACCCGGACGCGGGCACAGTCCTCGGCGACCACGAGTCGAGCTGGTGCCTGCCGATGCTGGCGCACTTCGAGGCCGCCGTGCAGCGGCACGGCCACGACCTCGCACTGCAGGCGATCCGCCGGGACATCGCCCAGGATCCGATCATGGACGCCGCCTACCGGCAGGGCCTGCCCCACTGGATCCGCGCGGTGGGCGAGGGGGCGCTGGAGCACGACGGCGCGGTCCGCCCGCTGCTGCATCCCGACCCGCGCTGGGGTGCCACCGACTGCCGCATCGTCGCCGAGACCCCCAAGAACCTCCACGACATGGGCTACAGCCGCCTGACGATGGTCCTGCGCGAGAGCCGCCGCCCCGCCCCCGCCCCTCGGCGTCCGCGCCGCACCGCGGCCCACCTCATGGTGGTGCCGTCCCCCGAGTCCTGACCGGGCACCGCCGGCGTTCAGGTCGCCGACGGCGCTTCGGTCAGTGAGCTTCCCGCAGGCTTGCGGCTTCTCGCGGGCCTGGAGTCTCCCGCAGGGTCTTTGAACCCAAGCCGATCTGAGACGCCCAGCAAGCTCAGCAAGCTTACGCAAGCGGCTTGCGTGACTTGCGCTATTCTTGCGCGTATGACGCGACGACTTGCTGAGGTGGCGAAGAAGGTCGGGGTCAGCGAGGCCACGGTCAGCCGGGTGCTCAACGGCAAGCCCGGGGTCTCGGCGGCCACCCGGCAGGCGGTGCTGAGCGCCCTGGACGTCCTCGGCTACGAGCGGCCCACGCAACTGCGCGGCGAGCGGGCGCGGCTCGTGGGGCTCGCGCTGCCCGAGCTGCAGAACCCGATCTTCCCGGCGTTCGCCGAGGTGATCGGCGGGGCACTCGCCCAGCTCGGACTGACCCCGGTGCTGTGCACCCAGACCAAGGGCGGTGTCTCGGAAGCCGACTATGTGGAGCTGCTGCTGCAACAGCAGGTCTCCGGGGTCGTCTTCGCCGGAGGCCTCTACGCCCAGGCCGACGCGCCGCACGACCACTACCGCACGCTCGCCGAGCGCAACATCCCGGTGGTGCTGGTCAACGCGTCCATCGACGACCTGGGCTTCCCGGGCGTCTCCTGCGACGACGCCGTCGCGGTGGAGCAGGCCTGGCGGCACCTCGCCTCGCTCGGCCACGAGCGGATCGGGCTGGTGCTCGGGCCTGCCGACCATGTGCCGTCGGCCCGCAAGCTGACCGCGGCGCGGGCTCTGGCGGACGTCCCGGACGAACATGTCGCCCGGGCCATGTTCTCGATCGAGGGCGGGCACGCGGCCGCGTCCCGGCTCATCGACCGGGGCGTCACCGGCATCATCTGCGCAAGCGACCCGCTGGCCCTGGGTGCGATCAGGGCCGCCCGCCGCAAGGGGCTCGACGTCCCCGCGCAGGTGTCGGTCGTCGGCTACGACGACTCAGCGTTCATGAACTGCACCGAGCCTCCGCTGACGACCGTCCGCCAGCCCATCGAGGCCATGGGCAGAGCGGCCGTGGAGCTCCTGAACGCGCAGATCAACGGCGCTGCCGTAGCACCGGAGGAGCTGCTGTTCGAGCCCGAGCTGGTGGTACGCGGGTCGACCGCGCAAGCACCCCGTCGCTGAGATCCACTCTACTGTCGAACAATTACAGATTCTGCACGACATCTTGCGGACCGATCGTGCCGGTGCTTGAGTGTGCGGCGCCCACCGCTCCTGCCCAGAGGGGTCCACACCGATGAGAAGCACCGGGTTCCGCCGTACCCTCGCCGCGATCGGCGCCTGTTCGCTCGCGTTTGCCGCCTCGGCCTGCGGATCGGGCGACGACGACACGGCGAGTGGCAAGACACGCATCACGGTCAACTGCATGCCGCCCAAGAGCGCCAAGGTCGACCGGCAGTTCTTCGAGCAGGACATCGCCTCCTTCGAGAAGCAGAACCCGGACATCGACGTCGTCGCGCACGACGCGTTCCCCTGCCAGGACCCGAAGACGTTCGACGCCAAGCTCGCCGGCGGGCAGATGGAGGACGTCTTCTACACCTACTTCACCGACGCCAAGCACGTCGTCGACATCAACCAGGCAGCCGATCTCACTCCGTACCTCAAGGAGTTGAAGAGCTACGGCACCATCCAGAAGCAGCTGCGCGACATCTATACCGTCGACGGGAAGGTATACGGTATACCGCGTACTGGATACTCCATGGGGCTCATCTACAACCGCAAGCTCTTCGAGAAGGCCGGCCTCGACCCCGACCAGCCGCCCGCCACCTGGGAGGAACTGCGCGCCGACGCCAAGAAGATCGCCGCGCTCGGCGGCGGCACCGTCGGCTATGCCGACTACAGCGCCCAGAATCAAGGGGGTTGGCACTTCACCGCCGAGCTGTACTCCCAGGGCGGCGACGTCGTCGGCGCCGACGGCAAGAAGGCCACCATCGACACCCCCGAGGGCTACGCCGTCCTGCAGAACCTGCACGACATGCGCTGGACCGACAACTCGATGGGCAGCAAGCAGCTCCTCGTCATCAACGACGTCCAGCAGATGATGGGTTCGGGCAAGCTGGGCATGTACCTCTCCGCCCCGGACAACATCCCGATCCTGGTCAAGGAGAAGGGCGGCAACTACAAGGACCTGGCCCTCGCCCCCATGCCCGGCGGCAAGGGCACCCTCATCGGCGGCGACGGCTACATGTTCAACAAGAAGGCGAGCCCCGCCCAGATCCGGGCCGGCCTCAAGTGGCTCGACGCCATGTTCCTCACCCCTGGCGACGGTTTCCTCGGCGACTACGCCCGCGCCAACAAGGCGGACGCTCCGGTCGGACTGCCCGAGCCGCGCCTGTTCACCGGCGCCGCCGACGAGAAGGACCAGCAGGTCAAGAAGGCCAACGCCAATGTGCCGGTGGAGAACTACCAGGCCTTCCTCGACGGCAACCAACAGCTCCAGATGAAGATCGAGCCGCCGAACGCCCAGCAGATCTACTCCGTCCTCGACGGTGCCGTCTCCGCCGTCCTCACCAAGAAGGACGCGGACATCGACCAGCTCCTCAAGGATGCCTCTGGCAAGATCGACAGCATCCTGGCCCGGAGCTGACCCCCATGAGGACGGTGAAAAGCCCGCCCCACGAAGCCTTCGCAGTACATCCGGTGCCGGCGCCGCCTCCGGCAGGGGACCGGAGGCGGCGCCGCCTCGCCGACCAGGTGCGCGCCTACGGCTTTCTCGTCGGCGGCCTGATCTGCTTCGCCCTCTTCTCCTGGTACCCGGCGATCCGCGCCGTCGTGATCGCCTTCCAGAAGTACACGCCGGGCACCGAGCCCGAATGGGTCGGCACCGCCAACTTCACCCGCGTCTGGCACGACCCGGAGTTCACCGCCGCCTGGCGCAACACCCTCACCTTCACCCTGCTCGCCCTGCTGATCGGCTTCGCGATCCCCTTCGTGATGGCCCTCGTCCTCAACGAACTCCGGCACGCCAAGGCCTTCTTCAGGGTCGTCGTCTACCTCCCGGTGATGATCCCGCCGGTGGTCAGTGCCCTGCTGTGGAAGTGGTTCTACGACCCCGGAGCCGGCCTCGCCAACGAGGCGCTGCGCTTTCTGCACCTGCCCACCTCGAACTGGTCCAACGGCGCCGACACCGCCCTGATCTCCCTGGTGATCGTGGCCACGTGGGCCAACATGGGCGGCACCGTCCTGATCTACCTCGCCGCCCTCCAGTCCATCCCGGGCGAGCTGTACGAGGCGGCCGAACTGGACGGCACGAACCTCCTTCAGCGCATCCGACACGTGACGATCCCTCAAACTCGGTTCGTCATCCTCATGCTGATGCTCCTTCAGATCATCGCGACGATGCAGGTCTTCACCGAGCCGTTCGTCATCACCGGCGGCGGCCCGGAGAACGCCACGGTCACCGTCCTCTACCTGATCTACAAGTACGCCTTCCTCTACAACGACCTCGGCGGCGCGTGCGCGCTCAGCGTCATGCTGCTCGTGCTGCTGGGCGCCTTCTCCGCCGTGTACCTGCGTCTGACCCGCTCCGGAGAGGAGGACTTCGCGTGAGCACCCGCACCCTGCTCTCCCCGGCGGTACTCGCCCGCCCACGCGGCAGAGCCGTCTACTGGACGGTCTTCACCACCGTGGTCGTCCTCTTCGCGCTCGCCTTCCTCTTCCCGGTCTACTGGATGGTGACCGGCGCGATGAAGTCGCCGGACGAGGTGACACGGACCCCGCCGACCCTGCTCCCCGAGCGCTGGCACCTCAGCGGCTACACCGACGCCTGGGACCTCATGCAGCTCCCGCAGCACCTGTGGAACACGGTGGTGCAGGCGGCCGGTGCCTGGGCGTTCCAGCTGGTGCTCTGCACGGCCGCCGCCTACGCGCTGTCCCGGCTGAAACCGGTCTTCGGCAAGGTGATCCTCGGCGGCATCCTCGCCACGCTGATGGTCCCGGCCCAGGCGCTGGTCGTGCCCAAGTACCTGACCGTGGCGGACCTGGGGCTCCTCAACGACCCTCTCGCGATCTGGCTGCCGGCCGTCGCCAACGCCTTCAACCTCTACCTGCTCAAGCGGTTCTTCGACCAGATCCCGCGGGACGTCCTGGAGGCCGCCGAGATCGACGGCGCCGGGAAGCTGCGGATCCTGTGGTCGATCGTGCTGCCCATGTCGAGGCCGGTGCTGGGCGTGGTCTCGATCTTCGCCCTGGTCGCCGTGTGGCAGGACTTCCTCTGGCCGCTGATGGTCTTCTCCGACACCGACAAACAGCCCATCAGCGTGGCACTGGTCCAGCTGTCGCAGAACATCCAGCTCACCGTGCTCATCGCCGCGATGGTGATCGCCAGCATCCCGATGGTCGCGCTGTTCCTCGTCTTCCAGCGGCACATCATCGCCGGGATCAGCGCGGGCAGCACCAAGGGCTGACACCGAAGCCCGTCTACAGAAAGGGAAGCTCAGTGGGACAGCCCACCCATGCCCAAAAGGAGTGGTGGCGCTCCGCCGTCATCTACCAGGTGTACGTCCGCAGCTTCGCGGACGGCGACGGCGACGGCACCGGCGATCTCGCGGGCGTCCGGTCGAAGCTGCCGTATCTCGCCGAACTCGGCGTGGACGCCCTGTGGTTCAACCCCTGGTACCAGTCACCGATGAAGGACGGCGGCTACGACGTCGCCGACTACCGCGCCATCGACCCGGCCTTCGGTACCCTCGCGGAGGCGGAGAAGCTCATCGCGGAGGCCCGCGAACTCGGCATCCGCACGATCGTCGACATCGTGCCCAACCATGTCTCCGATCAACACCACTGGTTCCAGGCCGCGTTGGCGGCAAGCCCGGGCAGTGCGGAGCGGGAGCTGTTCCACTTCCGGCGCGGACGCGGACCGGACGGTGAACTCCCGCCCAACGACTGGCCGTCCCAGTTCGTCGGCTCCACCGAGCCCGTGTGGACCCGGTTGCCCGACGGCGACTGGTACCTCCACCTGTTCACGCCCGAGCAGCCCGACCTCAACTGGGCCCACCCGGCCGTGCGTCAGGAGCACGAGGACATCCTGCGCTTCTGGTTCGAGCGCGGTGTCGCGGGCGTGCGCATCGACTCGGCCGCCCTGCTCGCCAAGGACCCGCAACTGCCCGACTTCACCGAGGGCCGGGACCCCAACCCCTTCGTCGACCGCGATGAACTCCACGACATCTACCGCTCCTGGCGGGCGGTCGCCGACGACTACGACGGTGTGTTCGTCGGCGAGGTCTGGCTGCCGGACACCGAGCGCTTCGCCCGCTACCTGCGCCCCGACGAACTGCACACCGCCTTCAACTTCTCCTTTTTGTCCTGCCCTTGGGACCCGGACCGGCTCCGCACGTCCATCGAGACGACCCTCGCCGAGCACGCCCCGGTCGGCGCCCCCGCCACCTGGGTGCTGTGCAACCACGATGTCACCCGCACTGTCACCCGCTACGGTCGCGAGGACACCGGCTTCGACTTCGCCACCAAGGCCTTCGGCACCCCGACCGACCTCGCCCTCGGTACCCGGCGGGCCCGCGCCGCTGCCCTGCTGTCGCTCGCGCTGCCCGGCGCCGTATACGTCTACCAGGGCGAGGAACTGGGCCTGCCCGAGGTCGACGTTCCGCGCGACCGCATCGAGGACCCGATGTACTTCCGCTCCGGCGGCACCGACCCTGGCCGCGACGGCTGCCGGGTCCCGCTGCCCTGGGTCGCCGGGGCGCCGTACGCGGGTTTCGGTTCGCAGCAGGAGCCGTGGCTGCCGCAGCCCGCCGAGTGGTCCGCCTACGCGGCCGACCTCCAGGCCGCCGACTCCGGCTCGATGCTCGCCCTGTACCGCACGGCGATCGGCCTGCGCTCCGCCTTCGGCGACGGCCCGCTGACCTGGCTGCCTGCTCCCGAAGGCGTCCTCGTCCTCGCCCGCGCAGGCGTCCTGTGCGCGGTGAACCTCGCCGAGACCCCGGCCGAGCTGCCCGCGCACACCCAACTCCTTCTTTCCAGCGGCCCATTGGACACCCACGGTCGTTTGCCGAAGGACACCGCGGTCTGGCTGCGCACCTGAGCCCGTACCGCATCCGACCCCGCTATCCCCGCACCCCCACCACGAAGGGATCAGCACATGTACGGATCTGTCAGGAGCATGTCAGAACTGCTGGTGGTGGCCCTCTCCGCCGGCCTTCTCACCGCGACCACCCCCACCGCCCACGCGACCACCCCCACCGCCCACGCGACCACCCCCGCCGCCCACGCGGCCGCCGGCGCCGGCCTCCCCTTCACCTCGGTGGAGGCCGAGTCCGCGACCACCACCGGCAGCAGGATCGGCCCCGACTACACGCAGGGCACCCTCGCCTCCGAGGCGTCCGGGCGCCAGGCCGTACGGATCGCCTCCGGCCAGCGCGTGGAGTTCACCGTGCCGAGCGCGGCCAACGCGGTGAACGTCGCCTACAGCGTCTTGGACGGCCAGTCCGGCACGCTCGACGTGTACGTCAACGGCACCAAGCTGGCGAAGACGCTCACGGTCACCTCCAAGTACTCCTACATCGACACCGGTTGGATCCCCGGCGCCAAGACCCACCACTTCTTCGACAACGCCCGGCTGCTGCTCGGGCAGAACGTGCAGGCGGGCGACAAGGTCGCGTTCCAGTCGACGGGCATCCAGGTCACCGTGGACGTCGCCGACTTCGAGCAGGTCGCGGCAGCCGCCGCACAGCCCGCCGGATCGATCTCGGTCACCTCCAAGGGCGCCGACCCCAGCGGAAACGGCGACTCCACCCAGGCCTTCCGGGACGCCATCGCCGCCGCCCAAGGGGGAGCGGTCTGGATCCCGCCGGGCGACTACCGCCTCACGTCCTCCCTCAGCGGCGTCCAGAACGTCACCCTCCAGGGCGCCGGCAGTTGGTACTCCGTCGTGCACACGTCCCGCTTCATCGACCAGGCCGGCTCTTCCGGTGGCGTCCACATCCGGGACTTCGCGGTGTTCGGCGAGGTCACCGAACGCGTCGACTCCAGCCCCGACAACTTCGTCAACGGCTCGCTGGGCCCGAACTCGAGCGTCTCCGGCATGTGGCTCCAGCACCTCAAGGTCGGCCTCTGGCTGACGGGTGACAACGACAATCTGGTCGTCGAGAACAACCGCATCCTCGACACCACCGCCGACGGCCTCAACCTCAACGGCAACGCGCGCGGCGTCCGCGTCCGCAACAACTTCCTGCGCAACCAGGGCGACGACTCGCTCGCCATGTGGTCGCTGTACGCGCCGGACACCGACAGCAGCTTCGAGAACAACACCATCTCGCAACCGAACCTGGCCAACGGCATCGCCATCTACGGCGGCACGGACATCGCCGTCAGGAACAACCTGATCTCCGACACCAACGCCCTCGGCAGCGGCATCGCGATCTCCAACCAGAAGTTCCTCGACCCCTTCTCCCCGCTGGCCGGCACGATCACCGTCGCGGGCAACACACTCGTCCGCGCCGGCGCCATGAACCCCAACTGGAACCACCCCATGGGCGCGCTGCGCGTCGACTCCTACGACAGCGCGATCAACGCCACCGTCAACATCACCGACACGATCATCACCGACAGCCCCTACAGCGCCTTCGAGTTCGTCTCCGGCGGCGGGCACGGCTACCCGACAGGCAACGTCACCGTCACCGGAGCGACCGTCCGTAACACCGGCACGGTCGTCGTCCAGGCCGAGACGCAGGGCGCGGCCACCTTCCGCGACGTCACCGGCACCTCCGTCGGCGCCGCCGGCGTCTACAACTGCCCCTACCCGACCGGCTCGGGCAGCTTCACCCTCACCGACGGCGGCGGCAACTCCGGCTGGAGCAGCACCTGGTCGGACTGCTCGACCTGGCCGCAGCCCGGCCAGGGCAACCCCGACCCGGACCCGACCCGTAACCTCGCCAAGGGCCACCCCGCCACCGCCACCGGCTCGCAGGACGTCTACACCCCCGGCAACGCGGTGGACGGCGACGCGAACAGCTACTGGGAGTCCGCCAACAACGTCTTCCCGCAGTCCTGGACGGTCGACCTGGGCTCGACGCAGGCCGTCCGTCGGCTGGTGCTCAAGCTACCGCCCTCCGCGGCCTGGGGCGCCCGCACCCAGACCCTGTCCGTGCTGGGCAGCACCGACGGTTCGACGTACTCCACGGTCGTCGCCTCGCAGGGCTACCGCTTCGACCCGGCGACCGGCAACACCGTGACCGTCACCTTGCCTGCCGGCACCAGCCTGCGCCATGTGAGGCTGAGTGTGACCGCCAACACCGGCTGGCCGGCGGGCCAGTTCAGTGAGGTGGAGGCGTATCTGTCTTGACCATGTCCGGCCCGGCCGCGTCCTGAGGGGCTCCGCGCTTCGCCGCCTGGATCTGTGCGTAGACATGGGTGCGCAGTTCGGCGAAGCGCGGGGCCACCCGGGTGTGCAACTGGTCGCGCTCGTCCGGGAGGTCGACCTTCAGCTGTTCCTGGACGACAGTCGGGGAGGCGGACAGGACGACGACCCGCTCGCCGAGGTAGACGGCCTCGTCGATGTCGTGCGTGACGAACAGGATCGTGATCCCGCGCTCCCGCCACAGCCCCCGTACGAGATCCTCCAGGTCGGCGCGGGTCTGCGCGTCCACCGCCGCGAACGGCTCGTCCATCAGCAGCACATCCGGTTCGTACGCCAGCGCCCGCGCGATCGCGACCCGCTGCTGCATGCCGCCGGACAGTTGCCACGGATACGCCCCGGCGGCATCCGCGAGCCCCACCGACCGCAGTGCGTCGGCGACCAGCTCTTTGCGCCGCGTCTTACTCAAGTCCTTCTGTTTCAGGGGGAGTTCGACGTTCTCGCCGACCCGCATCCACGGGAAAAGGCTGCGCCCGTACTCCTGGAAGACGAACGCCATCCCGGGCGGCGGCCCGGTCACCTTCCGCCCCGCCAGGAGCACTTCGCCGGAGGTGGGCGCCAGGAGCCCGCCGATGCACTTCAGCAGGGTCGTCTTGCCGCAGCCCGACGGGCCCACGAGGCAGACGAGTTCGCCGGCCTCGACGGTGAAGGTCAGGTCGCGCACCGCCTCGACCCGGCGCCCGGACCCCTCGTAGACCTTCTTCAAGCCGCGTACGTCGAGCATGGACCGACCTTTCACGGAGTTCACGGGGACCGCCGCGCGGATGCGCGCAGCCCGTGGTACCAGGCGAGCACCCGCCGCTCTACCACCTGGAAGAGGGCGGAGAGCACGAAGCCGAGCAGACCGAGCACCAGGATCCCGGTCCACATGTCGGGAATGGCGAAACCCCGCTGGAACTGCACGATGGTGAAGCCGAGCCCGTTGCTGGCCGCGAACATCTCGCTGATGACCATCAGGATGATGCCGATGGAGAGGGCCTGCCGCAGGCCCGCGAAGATCTGCGGGCTCGCCGAGCGCAGCACCAGGTGCCGCAGCCGGGCGGGGCCCGTGATGCCGTAGGAGCGGGCGGTCTCCGTCATCACCGGGTCCACCGCCCGTACGCCCTCGACCGTGTTGAGGAGGACCGGCCACACGCAGCCGCTCGCGATCACCACGATCTTCATGGTGTCGCCGATGCCCGCGAACAGCATGATGACCGGGATCAGCACGGGCGGCGGCACCGCGCGCAGGAACTCCAGGACCGGTTCGCACACCGCGCGCACCCGCCGGTAGGAGCCGATGACCGTGCCCAGCGCGACCGCGACGACGGCCGCCGTCGCGTACCCGGCGGCCAGCCGTTCCACGCTGGGCAGGACGTCCGTGCGCAGCCGGTCGGCCGTCCATACGTCCGGGAAGGTCTTGAGGATGGTCCGCAGAGGCGGCCAGTAGACGTTCGTGCTGCCGTCGGACGCCGCCCACCAGAGGGCGACGAGTACGGCCGGCAGGGCGAACACGAACAGCAGCCGCAGCAGTGCGCGCCTCACACCGCCACCTCCCCGCGCACCGACTGGTGCCACGCCAGCGCCCGCCGTTCCACCGTCCGGGCCCCGACGTTGATCAGCAGCCCCAGCAGTCCGGTGACCACGATCAGCGCGTACAACTCGGGCACGGCCTGCGAGGTCTGCGCGACGGCGATGCGCGCGCCCAGCCCCGGTGCTCCGATGACCAGTTCGGCGGTGATGGCGAGGATCAGCGCGACGGCCGCCGCCAGCCGTACGCCGGTCATGACGTACGGCAGCGCGGTCGGCCAGAGCACATGCCGGACGCGCGCCCAGGTGCCGAGGCCGTACGACCGTGCCGTCTCCTCCGCGACCGGGTCGACGTCCTGGACGCCGTAGAGGACCTGGATCAGCATCTGCCAGAAGGAGGCGTACACGACCAGCAGCAGCACCGAGCGGAGTTCGGTGCCGTAGAGGAGCACGGCGAGGGGGATCAGGGCGACCGAGGGGATCGGGCGCAGGAACTCGATCGTGGAGGCCGTGGCCTCGCGGAGGTACGGGACGACGGAGACGACGACCCCGACCGCGATGCCCGCGCCGACCGCGATCGCGAGTCCCAGTGCCCAGCCGGTGAGGGTGTCGCCGAGGGCCGTCCAGAAGGCGCCGTCGGAGAGTTCGTCGGCGAACGCGTCGGCGATGCGGCTGGTTGGCGGAAAATAGACGTCCTTGACCAGGCCGAGCCGCGGCACCGCCTCGCCGAGGGCGAGGAAGGCCGCGAGTCCGGCCGCACCGAGTGCGGTGTTCAGGCCCCTCACGGAAGCAGCTTGTCCAGGTCGGGGGCCGTCTTGAAGAGGCCGTCCTGGTCGCCCAGCTTCTCCAGCGCCTCGATGGAGGAGCGGTTGGCGTCGGCCGGCCACTTCGGCAGCGTGACCTGCGCGAGGACCGAGGCGGGGATCTTCGTGTACGTGGTGACGATCTCGCGGACCTCGTCGGGGTGGGAGTCGGCGTAGGCCAGGGACTCGGCGGTGGCCTCCTGGAACTTCTTCACCACCTCCGGGTTCTGCTGCGCGTACTGCGTCGACGTGAAGTACATCGCCACGGTCAGGTTCGGGGCGACGTCGACCATGGGCGAGGCGATCTCCACGCCGCCCTGGCTCTTGATGGTGGCGAGCGCGGGCTCGACGACCATGGCGGCGTCGATCTGCCCGCTGTCGAGGGCGGCCGGCATCTGGTCGAAGGCCAGCTCGACGAACTTCACCTTGTCCGGGTCGCCGCCCGCCTTGCTCACCGACTCGCGCACCGCGGTCTCGTTGATGTTCTTGAGGGTGTTGATGGCGACCTTCTTGCCCTCCAGGTCCTTCGCGGACGTGATGGAGCTGCCCTTCTTCACGGTGATGGCCCCGAAGTCCTTGCCCTGTACGCCCGTTGAGGCGACGCCGTTGGCCACTGCTTTCACCGGCACGCTGTTGGACTGGGCGATCATCAGTGACGTCATGTTGGAGAACCCGAACTGGAACTGGCCGCTGGCGACGCCCGTCACGATCGCCGCACCGCCCTGCGCGCTCGTCAGGGACAGTTTCAGGCCGTGCTTGGTGTAGAAGCCCTTCTTCACGCCGAGGTAGACGGGCGCCACGTCGACGATGGGGATGAGGCCCAGCTTGACCGTGGTGGTGCCGCCGGACGAGGTGCCCTTGTCCGACGTACCGGAGTCCCCGGACGAGCCACAGGCCGCGGTGGCGAGCAGGATGGTGCCGGCCGCGAGACCGGCGAGCAGACGACGCATGGCTCCTCCTGTGCAGACAACGGTGTTCCGACAGGCTGTGCGCACACCGCACAGTAGTGCTCGGTTGGTGCTCAGCGGGAACCTAGATCCGGCCGTCCGGCCGGGTCAATGGGCTTGGCTGACAAAATTGTTGACAGTTATCGAACCGCGCTTTCACCGTGTTCGGGAAGAGTCCGTACGTGTTCGGAATCAGTCCGTACATGTTCCCCGTGCGTCCACCGGGAGGCGACGATGTCCACGGCGGCCCGCGCATCGCATTTCGTGCGGTCGTTCGAGCGCGGCCTGGCCGTCATCCGGGCCTTCGACGCCGAGCACCCTGCCCGCACGCTCAGCGAGGTGGCCCGCGCCTGCGACCTGACCCGGGCGGCCGCCCGACGCCTGCTGCTGACCCTCGCCGACCTCGGCTACGTCCACTGCGACGGCCGTCTCTTCCGGCTCACCCCGCGCGTGCTCGAACTCGGCCACGCCTACCTCGCCGGACTGACGCTGCCCCGGATCGCCGAGCCGCACCTGAAGCAACTCGTCGCGGAAGTGAAGGAGTCGTCGTCACTGTGCCTCCTCGACGGCGACGACGTCGTCCACGTCGCCCGGGTCCCCACCCGCCGCATCATGTCCGCGACGATCACCGTGGGCACCCGCTTCCCGGCGTACGTCACCGCCGTGGGCCGGGTCCTGCTCGCCCCGCTGCCGGACGAGGACCTCGACGCCCGGCTCGCCCGGGCGGAGCGGCGCCCCCTGACCGCGTACACGATCGTCACGCCTCAGGCGCTACGGGCCGAACTCGGCCGAGTGCGCCGGCAGGGGTACGCGCTGGTCGACCAGGAGTTGGAGGAGGGGCTCCGGTCGGTCGCCGCCCCGGTGCGGGACCGGGGCGGCGCGGTGGTGGCCGGCGTCGGTCTCGCGGTGCACGCCGGCCGGGTCTCCGCCGCGTCGGTCCGCCGCGACCTGCTGCCGCCGCTGCTGGCGGCCGTGGCGCGGATCGAGGCGGACCTGCGGATCACAGATCCAGGACCAGCCGCTTCCCCCGGCACCGGGACACACAGATCATCATCGTCTCGCCGGCCTCCCGCTCCTCCTGAGTGAGCACGGAGTCCCGGTGCTCCGGGGTGCCTTCGAGCACGTCCGTCTCACAGGTGCCGCAGGTGCCCTCGGTGCAGGAGAAGAGCACCTCGACACCGGCGGCGCGGACGGTGTCCAGCACGGAGACACCCGGCGCGACGGTCAGCGTGCGGCCGCTCTGCGCCAGCTCGACCTCGAACTCGCCGTCCTCGCCGGTCGGTTGCTCCTTCGGCTGGAACCGCTCGACGTGCAGAGCGCCGGACGGACAGCGCTCCTCGACCGCGTCGAGCAGCGGACCGGGCCCGCAGCAGTAGACGAGGGTGCCGTCGGGGAGCGCGTCGAGTACCGAGCCGAGGTCGAGCAGACCGGACTCGTCCTGGGGCGCGATGGTGACCCGCGCCCCGTATCCGGCCAACTCCTCAGCGAACGCCATGGAGTTGCGGCTGCGACCGCCGTACAGCAGGGACCACTCGGCGCCCGCCGCCTGAGCCGCCGCCAGCATCGGCAGAATGGGCGTGATCCCGATGCCGCCCGCGATGAAGCGGTAGCGGGGAGCGGGCCGCAGGGCGAAGTGGTTGCGGGGGCCGCGCACCCGGACCTTGTGGCCCTGCCCCAACTGCTCGTGCACATGGGCGGATCCGCCCCGTCCGTCCGGCTCCCGCAGCACCGCGATCCGCCAGGCGGTGCGGTCCGCCGGATCGCCGCACAGCGAGTACTGCCGCTCCAGGTCCGGGCCGAGCACGACATCGATGTGGGCGCCCGGCTCCCAGGCCGGGAGTTGCTCGCCCAGCGGATGGCGCAGGGTGACAGCGAGCACCCCGTCGGCCGCGAACTCCCTGCGGTCGACGACGAGTTCGGCTTCGTGGACGGTCATGAGCTGTTTCCTCGCGGCTGGTGTCCTTCGGGGTGGCCGAGCATCCACTCCCACATCTCGACCGGGTCCTGCGCGCAGTGCTCGGCGCCGCAGTGGCAGGTGCCGTGCAGGACGTCGGTGCCCGGCAGCCAGTCGATGCGGTAGATCTCGCGCGGCTCGGGAGAGAGTCTGCTCACCGGACCTGCTCCACCGGCTTGTCGCCCTCCTCGACCAGCCGGGCGAGGATACGGCGGGCGGCCAGGCCGCCGGTGTCGATGTTGATGCTCAGCTCCTGGTAGCCGCTGCGCTCGGTGCCGAGCGTCTTCTGCAGCAGGTTGAGCGCGTCGACGTCCTGCATGACGACGGTGTGGTTGTTGCCCCGCAGGAACTCGGTGACCTCGTCGTCGTCCGTCGCCCAGTCCCGCGAGACCGCCCAGAAGTCGTACACCTTGCCGTCGGACGACGGCGTGATCGCGTACGTGATCTCGGTGTGGAAGCCGTTCGGGTCGCTGCCGTCCGCCTCGGGCAGCACGCCGACCGGGGCGATCCGGCTGTGCAGCAGATACAGGCACGGCGCGTGGTACTCGATGTCCTGCCAGCGGGTGATCCGGCCCTCGATGCCGGTCGAACGGGCGTAGAACGGCGGGCACTCGGCGTCGTCCATGCGCCGGCTCACCCGCACGATGCCCGCACCCTCGTCGACCTCCGTGCTGATCGGCGTCTCGGCGACCTCGGGGGTGCCGATGTAGCCGCCGTGCAGATACGTCTCGTGGGAGAGGTCGAGGAGGTTGTCGACCAGCAGCCCGTAGTCGGCGTCGATCGGCTCCATACCGCATACAGTCGTCCAGCCGGGAGAGTCGAGATGCCGGGCCCGCGGAATCGTCTGCGGGTCGGCCAGTGCCGGGTCGCCGATCCACACCCACACCAGCGAGTCCAGTTCGGCCACGGGGTACGAGGTGACGCGGGCGGTGCGCGGGACGCGTTTCTGTCCCGGCACGTACACGCACGTGCCGGTCGTGTCGTACGTGAACCCGTGGTAGCCGCACACGATCCGGTCGCCGTCGAGCCGGCTCTCCGACAGCGGGAAGCGGCGGTGCACACACCGGTCGTGCAGCGCGACGGGCGTTCCGTCCCCCTCGGTCCGGTAGAAGACCAGCGGCTCCCCGAGGATCGTCCGGCCGAGCAGCTCCTCGCGCCCGACCTCATGGCTGTAGGCGGCGACGTACCACTGGTTCCTGGCGAAGGCGGTCGTGTGAGGCATGGCGTTCCCGTCCCTGAGAGCGGGGCGCCCTCGCCCCGCGTGCCGTGGTTGGACTCAGGGTCGTGATGCTTGCCGCGGCTGGGCAAGGCGGCTTCTGTCAGACGGAAGAAGTTCCGCGGTGGCCCGAGTGCTTCGAGGATGTGGCCCCCGTGTCTGTAGCTTCTGACGTCGCGAGTGCCCTGCGGGGTGTGGGCCGCACGCGGGGCGCCCTCACTGAGAGGTGAGCAGCTACCTGTGCTTCTGCCACCGGTTCGGGTCCTCTTCCAGGGCCGCTCGATCCCAGTCGCCGTGTTCCGCGGCAGCCTCGTAGGTCGTCTGCAGGAATTCAGCCACTGTCCTGTCCGGGTCGGCCGCAGTGCGCACTGCCTCGTAGGGCAGGAGGAACTGGCCGTGGTCGGGGCTGTAGAAGGCGTCGGCCGGGATGACCGGACGGTTGGCGAATCCATCCGGCTCGGGATACGCGTACGAGTAAAAGGCCCCTTCTTCACCGCCCCCGGGCCAGAAGCCGCAGCTGCTCAACTCGCGGGAGTAGCCCTCCGTCATCACCCAGTCACCGCAGTTCGGGGCGCCGCCGGGATGCGGCGGGGCTGTTCGTCCCGAGAACCTCGTGCAGGCCAGGTCCATGGCGCCCCAGAAGAAGTGCACCGGGCTGACCTTGCCGGCGAAGTACGAGCGGAACTCCCCCAGCACCCGGTTGGCCTGCAGCAACTGCCGCCAGAACAGCTCTGCGGCACTTGGGTCGTAGGAAGCGTGCTGGTGGTCTTCATCGAAGGGGATCGCCGGGTCCACCTCGTTCGGATGTGCCTGGATCCTTGTCTCGATTCCCAGCTCACCCAGGGCGTGCATCGTCTCGTGGTAGAAGTCGGCCACCGGTCTGGGCTCCAGAGCCACGCTGCGGTCGGTGCCGTCGCTGCCGCGGATACGCAGCAGATGGTCGAGGAAGTCGAACTCGATGTCGAAGAACCCTGAGTGGTAGGGAACCGCCGACGTGGTCAGGCCGCGCGGGCTGACATACAAGGTGACCTGCCACCAGTGATTGACCAGGGGCGCGTGGGCCAGTCGGATCTTGCCGACGATCTGGGTCCACATGTGCAGGGTGTCCCGGGTCTCGGTCCAGTCGGCGACCCGCAGCTGCGGCCACATCGTCCGCGACACCTGGTGGGAAGCCCCGGCCACAGAGAGCTCCTTCCGGGACAATATGGCAGATACTGGCCACGCTGCCCCTGGCTGAAGAATCAGGCAACCCGGCGCGCCTCACCGGCCACCGGAGAGGGACGCTTGCATGCTCCACGAGCAGCCGGTGCGCCGGCATCGCAGGAACAGTGATCCAGCGGCCCGGTCTCCCCGGTGGAGGCGAGGTCCTGCGGAGTCGATTCGGAAGGACTTTTCATCATGAGCCTTGACCAGCCGACCCTGGTACTCGGGGCAACCGGAGGGCAGGGCGGTGCCGTCGTCGGCGCATTGCTGTCCCGGGGTGCCGCCGTCCGCGGCCTGGTCCGCAACCCTCGATCCGCTGCGGCCCGGCGCCTGGCCGGCCAAGACGTCGAGGTCGTGGGCGGAGATCTCGAGGACCGAGAGTCCCTGGCCTCAGCCATGCGGGGAGTAGCCGGCGTGTTCGCGATGACCACGCCCTTCGAGTCAGGACCGGCCGCCGAGATCGCACAGGGCCGAGCCATTCTCGCCGCCGCGCATCAGGCCCGTGTGCCACACCTGATCTTCAGTTCCGTCGCAGGGGCCGACCAGGACACCGGCGTGCCGCACTTCGAGACAAAGGCAGTCATCGAGCGGGAACTGGCCGCAGGCGAGGTGCCCTATACGATCCTGGGACCCACCTACTTCTTCGACAACGCACTCGGTGACGAGGAGCGGATCCGCCAGGGTGTACTCGATCTGCCGCTGCCACCGGACCGCCCTCTGCAGCAACTGGCACGCCCCGACCTGGGTGAGTTCGCCACTGCTGTCCTCGCCGCGCCCGACGCGTTCATCGGACGGCGCATCGAGCTCGCCGGTGACGCCCCCACACCCGGTGACATGGCCGCCGCGCTGAGCACGGCACTCGGTGGGACCGTTCGGCACAACGAAGTGCGGCTCGACGAGATCGGCAACGACGACATGCGAGCGATGTGGGCGTTCCTGCGCAGCGTCGGCTACAGCGTCGACCTGCAGGCGCTGCATGCCGCCCACCCCGAACTGCGTTGGACGTCGTTCGCGGGCTGGGCCCGAAGCACCTTCTCAACGGCACCATGACCGGGCTGCCTTGCCCGCGGGCCCCGGGAGGCGCAGGCAGGCGCATGAGGGTCCGCCCTGACTCGACCGCGTCCGGGCAGCCCATCAGCCCGGTGGGTCGCGCCCGGGGCTCATGGGTTGGAGCGGAGTTCGAGTTGCCGAAAAAGCATTGCCCCTGATCATGGTGAGGGGGGATTGTGCCCGGCTTTTCACCTCACTCCGCAGGAGTCCAGCATGGCCGATCTGCCCCCTCCCCCCACGCCGACCCTGGAACCTGACGCCAAGGCACTCGCGGAAGCGACCTCGCCCCATCCCAGGATCTACGAGGTTCCGCCGGAGCAGGGACGGGACCTCCTCGCGGGACTTCAGACCGGTGAGGGTGTCGACAAGCCGCCGGTCGACGAGGAGTGGGTGACCGTCGAGGCGGGCCCGTACGGGCAGGTCCGCACCCGGATCGTCCGTCCCGAAGGAGCAACCGGCGACCTGCCCGTGGTGCTCTACATCCACGGCGCCGGCTGGGTCTTCGGCGACGAGAACACCCACGACCGACTGGTGCGCGAACTGGCCACCGGGGCGAATGCCGCCGCCGTCTTCCCGGTCTACGACCGGGCGCCGGAAGCGAAGTACCCGTCCCAGATCGAGCAGAACTACGCCGTGGGCAAGTGGATCGTCGATCACGGCGCCGAGCACGGTCTCGACACCTCCCGCGTCGCGGTGTGCGGTGACTCCGTCGGCGGCAACATGGCCACGGTCTTCGCCCTCATGGCCAAGGAACGCGGCGATGTGGACCTCACGGCGCAGGTACTGCTGTACCCGGTCACCGACGCGGACTTCGACACCGCCTCCTACCTGCAGTTCGCAGACGGCTACTACCTCACCCGGGACGGCATGATCTGGTTCTGGGACCAGTACACGACCGACCCGCAACAGCGCGCCGAACCGTACGCCTCCCCCCTGCGGGCCACCCTCGAACAGCTCGAAGGACTACCCCCGACCCTGGTCATCACCGACGAGGCAGACGTCCTGCGCGACGAGGGTGAGGCCTACGCGGCCAAACTCCGGGAGGCCGGTGTCGACGTCACCGCAGTGCGTGTGCTGGGCATGGTGCACGACTTCATGATGCTCGACAGCCTGCGTGACTGCCGCGCCACCAACGTGGCCCGCCAACTGGCCGTCGCCGCCCTGAACAAGGCCCTCGCCGGCTAGTGCCGGGTTCCTCTTGGGCTGGGTAGTTCGCCTGGTGGCGGGGTAGTGGATGGTGCTCGGCGCGGGTGCCGGCCATCCAGTACCAGGGAGTCGCCCAGTCCCTGGGAACGGTTACGCCGGGCTGTTGCTCTCGTTCGTCCCACGGCCCCGGCCGGGGGGCAGGGCGGCGCCGTGCAGGTCCCCGGGAGTCCGCTCCCGGGGACCCACGGTCATGCCGTCCGCGTCACGCCGGTGTCCGCTCGGCCGCTCGCTCCAGACGGACGATGACGCTCTTCGACGTCGGGGTGTTGCTGATGTCCGCGACGCTGTCGAGGGGTACCAGGACGTTCGTCTCCGGGTAGTAAGCCGCGGCCGAACCCCGGGGAGTGGAGTAGCCGACGACGCGGAAGGCGTCGGCGCGACGCTCCGAGCCGTCGGACCAAATGCTGACGAGATCGACGAGGGCGCCGTCGGCGAGACCGAGGTCCGTGAGGTCGGCCGGGTTCACGAGGACGACGCGCCGGCCCCCCTTGATGCCCCGGTACCGGTCGTCCATCGCGTAGGGAATCGTGTTCCACTGGTCGTGCGACCGCAGCGTCTGCAGGACCAGGTGGCCCTTGGGCGCCTGGAGCATCGTGAAGTCGTTGACGGTGAAGACGGCCTTGCCGCTCGGTGTGCGGAACACCTTGCTGTTGACCGGGTTGGGGAGGCGGAAGCCGCCCGGACGCCGTACCCGCTCGTTGAAGTCCGCGAACCCGTCGACGACCCGGGCGATGCGGTCGCGGACGGCGTCGTAGTCGGCCTCGAAGTCCTCCCAGGGGATGTCCGGCCCGGCTCCCAGGACCCTGCGGGCCAGGCGGCTGATGATGGACACCTCGCTCAGCAGGTGGGCCGAGGCCGGCGCGAGACGGCCGCGCGTGGCGTGGACCTCGCTCATGGAGTCCTCCACCGTCATGAACTGCTCGCCACCCGCCTGGACGTCCCGGTCGCTGCGGCCGAGCGTGGGCAGGATCAGCGCCGTGCGTCCGCACACGGCGTGGGACCGGTTGAGCTTGGTCGAGATGTGCGCGGTCAGGCTGCAGTTGCGCATGGCGCGTTCGGTGACGTCGCTGTCGGGGGTGGCGCGGACGAAGTTGCCCGCGACGCCGAGGAAGACCTTGGCCCGTCCGTCGAGCATGGCCCGGATCGAGTCGACGGAGTCCAGCCCGTGCGCCGTCGGCGGGGTGAACCGGAATTCGCCGCCCAGCCGGTCCAGGAACGCCTGGGGCATACGTTCCCAGATGCCCATGGTGCGGTCGCCCTGCACGTTGCTGTGGCCCCGCACCGGGCACACTCCCGCGCCCGGACGGCCGATGTTGCCGCGCAGCAGGAGGAAGTTGACGACCTCCCTGATGGTGGGCACGCCGTGCTTGTGCTGGGTCAGCCCCATGGCCCAGCAGACGATGACGCTGCGGCTCTCCAGGACCCGCGCGTGCACCTGCTCGATCTCGTCACGGCTCAGCCCGGTCGCCTGGAGGACGTCGTCCCAGGACGTACGGCGGATGTGGTCGGCGAACGCGTCGTAGCCGGTGGTGTGCGCCGCGATGAAGTCGTGGTCCAGGACGGTGCCCGGCTCCTTCTCCTCGGCCTCGAGCAGCAGCAGGTTCAGCGCCTGGAACAGGGCCAGGTCGCCGCCGGGGCGTATCTGCAGGAACTGGTCGGCGATGTCCGTGCCACGGCCGATGACGCCGCGCGCCTTCTGCGGGTGCTTGAAGCGCAGCAGCCCCGCCTCGGGCAGCGGATTGACCGCGACGACCCGGCCGCCGCGGCGCTTGGTCTCCTCCAGCGCGGACAGCATGCGCGGGTGGTTGGTGCCGGGGTTCTGCCCGACGACGAACACGAGGTCGGCGTCGTAGAGGTCGTCGAGGCTGACGCTGCCCTTGCCGATGCCCAGGGTCTCGTTGAGTGCCGAGCCGCTGGACTCGTGGCACATGTTGGAGCAGTCCGGCAGGTTGTTGGTGCCGAAGGCCCGCGCGAACAGCTGGAGCAGGAAGGCCGGCTCGTTGGCCAGCCGGCCCGAGGTGTAGAACAGTGCCTCGTCCGGGTGGTCCAGGGCGCGCAGTTCGCGGGCGAGCAGGTCCAGCGCCTCGTCCCAGCCGATCGGCTCGTAGTGGTCCGCACCCTCGCGCAGCACCATCGGCTCGGTGAGGCGGCCCTGCTGGTTGAGCCAGTAGTCGGACTTCCGGCTCAGTTCGTCGACCGAGTACTGCCGGAAGAACTCGGCGGTCACCCGCCGGGAGGTGGCCTCGTCACTGATGTGCTTGGCGCCGTTCTCGCAGTACTCGTTGCGGTGCCGCTTGCCCGGCGCGGGCTCGGGCCAGGCGCAGCCCGGGCAGTCGAAGCCCTTCGCCTGGTTGATGTTCAGCAGGGTCAGCGCGGTGCGCGTCGGCGAGGTCTGGCCCAGCGCGTACTTCAGGGCGTGCACGACCGCGGGAGCGCCGGTGGCCCACGTCTTGGGCGCCGTCACGGCCAGCTCGTCCTCGTCCGGTTCGTCGAAGTCCCGCATCGAACGTCACGCCCTCTCCGTCATGGCGGCGAGCTCGTTCGGCGACGTCCATCGCGCCCGGGTGCGGGGGCAGCCGACGCGCCATCGGAGACACGCGGGCAGGACATGTCTCGCCAGCCGTTCGCACCACACTCTTCGTCAGCGCGTCGTCCCAGGTCAAAGTGGCAGTTGTTATCGAGTGACAGGCAGCACCGATCAACGCGCCGCGACTGCGGCCACCGGCAGCGGGCGACCGGGTGCGGTGGATCGTCGACGAGTGCGGTGGACCACTGACGGGCGCGGTGGATCGTTGACGAGTGCGGTGGACCACTGACGGTCGCGGTGGATCGTTGACGAGCTCGGTGGAACGTCGACGAGTGCGGTGGACCACTGACGAGCGCGGTGGATCATTGAAGCGTGCTGCTCCGCCAACTCGAATACCTCGTCGCCCTCGCCCGCGCCCGCCACTTCGCGAAGGCGGCGCAAGCCTGCTACGTCTCGCAGCCGGCCCTGTCCGAGGGCATCCGGAAACTGGAGGACGAGCTCGGCATCCCCCTGGTCCGGCGTGGGCGCAGGTTCGACGGACTCACCCCGGAGGGCGAGCGAGTCGTCCTGTGGGCGCAGCGCATCCTCGCCGACCGCGACGCGATGCAGGGCGAGATCCAGGCGCTGCGCTCGGGGCTGAGCGGCCGGCTGCGCATCGGGACCGTCCCGACCGCGGCCACGGCGGTCGCCCTGCTGACCCAACCGTTCTGCGCCGCCAACCCCTTGGCGACCGTCCAGGTGTTCGCCGACCTGCGGGCCGAGGACATCGTGAACAGACTCCAGGCGTACGAGCTGGACGCCGCCGTGACCTACCACAGCTCCGCCGTCGCGCACGGCTTCAAGTTCGTCCCGCTGTACCAGGAACGCTATGTGTTCCTGACCCGGCGGGCCGCTGCCGGCCCCGGCCCCGCCGAGATCTCCTGGGACGAGGCGGCCCAGCACCCCCTGTGCCTCCTGCACCCCATGATGCAGGGGCGTCAGGTACTCGACGCGGTGTTCGAGGCGGTGGGCGTCTCCGTGACCCCGCGGGTGGAGACCGATTCGATCGCTTCCCTGTTCGCGCAGGTCAGGGCCGGTCAATGGGCGAGCATCGTGCCGCATGCCTGGCTGCACGTCTTCGGCGTCCCCGCAGGGATGCACGCCGTTCCGCTGGTCCGCCCGGTCCGCACCGAGCGGATCGACCTGGTGCTCCCGGCTCGTGAGCCGGTCTCCGTGCTCGGACAGGCGCTGATCGACGTCGTCGGCAGGGCCGGCATCTCCGCCGCCCTGGAGCAGGTACCCGACTAGCGATGACGCCTCCGGCCGTAGCGTGCTGTCGGCTCAGACTGCCTTCGGCTCAGGCCCGCTGCCGTCATGTGTCCACGCCGCCGTCGGAAGAGGTGCCGCGGACATCGAAGGTGATCGTCGAGAGGGACTGGAGCGACGGACTAGAACGATTAAGTGCCGCCCTGTAACATGACGGCCTAATCGATTTAGCATTCCTTTCCCGCGGTGGGACGCGGGATCAAGGGGGTTGTCGCCGATGCCGACCATGGAACGTGCCGCCGCCGTAGGGCGGTCGAGAGCACCGACCGAACTGGAGGGGCTGCCCAGGCCGGGCCGATGCCTGGTCATGGGGATCCTCAATGTCACACCCGACTCCTTCTCCGACGGTGGCCTGTACGCGGACAGCCGCCGCGCGGTCGACCGGGGACTGGAACTCGCCGCCCAGGGGGCCGACATCGTTGACGTGGGCGGCGAGTCCACCCGCCCGGGCGCGCGCCCTGTGGGTCTGGAGGAGGAGCTGGCCCGCACCGTCCCGGTGGTGCGTGACCTCGCTCGGGCCGGCGTGTGCACGAGCATCGACACCATGCACGCTCCCGTGGCCCGAGCCGCTGTCGAGGCGGGAGCGCGCCTGGTCAACGACGTCAGCGGCGGGCTCGCCGACCCGGCCATGGCGTCGACCGTCGCCGCGGCCGGTGTCCCGTACGTCGCCATGCACTGGCGTGCGCCGAGCCGCGAGATGGACCGCCACGCGGACTACCGGGACGTCGTCGCCGACGTCACGGCCGAACTCAGCCACCGCCTGCGGCAGTTGACGGAGCAGGGAGTCGACCCGGCCCGTATCGTCCTCGATCCGGGGCTCGGCTTCGCCAAGCGGCCCGAGCACGACTGGACGCTCCTGGCCGGTCTGGGGCCGCTGCGGCAGCTGGGGTACCCGCTGCTCGTCGGCGCTTCGAGGAAGCGTTTCATCGGCGCGGCCCTCGCGGGCGGGGGCGCCGGTGAGGTGCCGCCCGCAGGGCGGGACGTGGCGACGGCCGCCGTCTCCGCGCTCGCCGCCGCGGGGGGCGCGTTCTGCGTCCGAGTCCACGAAGTCCGCGCCGGCCTCGACGCGGTGCTCATGGCGTCCGCGTACCTCGAACACCTCGACCGTGACAGCGACCCGGGCCGCGACGGCCCGCCGGGCGCGGGGCGCGGCGGGCACCCTGAGAAATCCGCAACCCGGCTCTCGCCCCGGGCGAGGCCCCTCTGCTAGCTTTCGCTAGATCGTTTTAGTGACACCAATCGCCGGTGGATCACCTGCGTCGGTGGATCACCTTCATCGGTGGATCAGGTGTGCCGGTCCCTCCGGGGCGTCTACTAGATCGATTTAGCTTTCATGGGACAGATCGCTACGAACACGAAAGGGAGCCGCTATGGCAACCCCCACCCTCCAGGACGGCATCGACAAGGCCGGCTCGCCCGTCAACCTGCTGTGGCAGCCGGGTGCCGAGCCGTGGACCCCCGAGGTCGTCGAGCCCGAGTACAGCGGCTGGCGTCAGGAGCAGGCCGCGTGGCACGAGGGCGTCGCCCTGCTCAACCTCTCGCACCACATGTACGACATGTGGATCGAGGGGCCGGACGCCACGCGGGTGCTGGCCGACCACGGTGCCAACAACTTCGAGAAGTTCGCGATCGGACAGGCCAAGCAGTACGTGCCGGTCACCCGGGGCGGCCACATCGTCACCGACGGGATCCTCGCCCGCGAGGGCGAGAACAAGTACCTGCTCAGCGGGATCCCGGCCGCGCAGCACTGGGTGCAGTACCACGCGGAGAAGGGCGGCTACGACGTCGGCTTCGTCACCGACCCGTCCTCGGCCTTCCGCCCGGGCGGCGGCGACCCGAAGCTGTTCCGCTACCAGATCCAGGGCCCGCTGGCGGCGGAACTCGTCGAGCGGACCTTCGGCGGGCCGCTCCCGGAGACGAAGTTCTTCCACTCCACGCCGGTCACCCTCGACGGCCGCCCCCTCCGCGCCCTGCGCCACGGCATGGCCGGTCAGGCCGGCTTCGAGTTCATCGGCCCCTGGGAGCACGCCGCGTACGTTCACGAGGCGTTCCTGACGGCGGGCGAGCCGCTCGGCCTGATCCAGGTCGGCGCCCTCGCGTACGCCACGCCGAGCGTGGAGAGCGGCTGGATCCCCTCGCCGGTGCCCGGCATCTACACCGACCCGGACCTGCTGGACTACCGCAAGTACCTGCCCCTGTTCGGCATCGAGGGCAAGCGCCCGCTGAACGGCAGCTACTTCTCCGAGAACATCGAGGACTACTACGTCTCCCCGTACGAACTGGGCTACGGGAAGATGATCTCCTTCAACCACGACTTCGTGGGCCGGGACGCCCTCGAGAAGGCCAAGGGCGAGGTGCTCCGTACCAAGGTCACCCTCGTCCTCGACGCGGATGACGTCCGCACCGTCATCGGACAGGGCGAGGACCCGGGCTTCGTCCTCTCGTACGCCCGGCACCGGGTGGAGAGCGACGCCGGTCTGGTCGGCGTCACGATGCAGAGCGCCTCGATCGACCCGGTGGGCACCGTACTGGCGCAGACCCTGATCGACTCCGAGCAGGCCGCACCGGGCACCGAGGTCACGGTGGTCTGGGGCGAACACCCCGGTTCCGGCACCGACCCCGAGGCCGATCTCGGATTCCCCCGCATCCGTGCCACCGTCCAGCCCTCCCCGTTCAACCAGCACGCGCGCACCCTCTACCGCCGCGACCGCTGACGCCGGCCGACCGCACGGAGAGAAAGCGAGACGAAAGACGATGAATCCCGCGAGCACGGTTCGAACGGCGGTCAGTACGTCGCTGCTTGAGGACTTCTCCCTGGAGATGACGGGCAAGGACGTCCCCAAACTCGAGGAAGCCCGCGACGCCATTCCCCAGGGCACCCGGATCAATGTCACCTTCCTCGGCAATGAGGACCTTCAGATGCGGCTGGATGCGGCGCGGGCGGTGAAGCGGCTCGGCTTCGTTCCCGTACCGCACATATCCGCCCGCCGTCTCGGCTCGCGCGCCGACTTCGAGCGGTTCCTGGCCGGCCTGCACGCCGACGGCACGTCCGACAACGTGTTCGTGGTCGGGGGAGACCCGGCGCATCCCGAGGGCCCTTACGCCGACTCCCTGTCCCTCATCGACACGGGACTGCTGCAGAACTACGGGGTCCGCCACGTCGGCTTCAGCGGGTACCCGGAAGGGCATCCCGCGATCGATGGCGGCGTGCTCTGGTCCGCCCTGGAGGACAAGCACGCGGCCCTTGCCGCGCAGCCCCTGGAGGGCGGCATCATCACGCAGTTCGGGTTCGACGTCGACCCGGTGCTCGCCTGGGTGGAAGAGGTCCGTCGCCGCGGCATCGGGGTCCCGGTCAGGATCGGTGTGCCCGGTCCTGCCGGAGTGCGCCGGCTCATGTCGTACGCGGCCCGTTTCGGGGTCGGCACCAGCGCCTCCGTCGTCAAGAAATACGGGTTCTCCCTGACCAACCTCATGGGCACCGCAGGACCGGACCGCTTCCTGCGCGACCTCGCCGCGGCCCACGACCCCGCCCGCCACGGCGACTTGAAGATCCACTTCTATACGTTCGGCGGGCTCAAGGCCACCTCCGACTGGGCCACCCGCTTCCGGAAGGAAAGCTTGGCATGACCCTCACGCAAGACACTCCGGCCCGTACGGCCAGGAGCAAGTCCCCTGCCCCGCAGGCTTCGCTCATCGTGCAGGGCGCCGACGCCACGGGGATCGTCGCCGCGGTGACGTCGGTCCTGAGCCGTCACAGCGCGAACATCGTCTCCCTCGACCAGTACTCCGACAATCCGCAGGGCGGCGCATTCTTCCAGCGCACCGTGTTCGGCCTCGACAGCTTCCAGGCCGCGCTGCCCGCCCTGCGGGCCGATCTCGACGAGCACCTGGTGGACGCGTTCGGGCTGAGCTACACGCTGCGCGACCTGTCGGTGCCCAAACGGGTCGCGATCTTCGCCTCCAAGTCCGACCACTGCCTGCTCGACCTGCTCTGGCGCCATCGGCAGGGCCAACTGCCCGTCACCGTCTCCATGGTGATCTCCAATCACCCGGACGTGGCGGAGGAGGTACGCGGCTTCGGCATCCCCTTCTTCCACGTCCCCTGCCAGGGGCCGGACAAGTCCGCCGCCGAAGCGGAACACCTGCGACTGCTCCAGGGCAACGTCGACTTCGTCGTCCTCGCCCGCTACATGCAGATCCTCTCGGCCGACTTCATCGCGAACGTCGGCGTCCCGATCATCAACATCCACCACTCCTTCCTGCCCGCCTTCATCGGCGCCGGCCCCTACGCCAAGGCCAAGGAACGGGGCGTGAAGCTGGTGGGCGCCACCGCCCACTACGTCACCGAGGACCTCGACGAGGGCCCGATCATCGAGCAGGACGTCGTCCGCGTCACGCACGCCCACACCGCCACCGACCTCACCCGCCGCGGCGCCGACGTGGAGCGCGCGGTGCTCTCCCGCGCCGTGCTGTGGCACGCCGAGGACCGGGTCATCCGCAACGGCAACCACACCATCGTCTTCGCCTGACGGCGAGAGGGCTCATCGACTCGCGGCGACTCGCAGTGATGCGCAACGACTTGCAGCGACTCTCATCGACAGGGGAAACCGCCCGGTGCAGGGGCAAGCGGCCTTGTCGTGCCACACCCCCAGAGACCGAGCCGGCCGCCCCGCCGGCACCGCCCGCGTGCCACCGCAGGGCGACCGCCGCGACAACCGGCGGCCGGCTCGGTCACGGCGCCGTACAGCCGCGGTCACACCGACCGCACGCAGCACACCCCTCTCACCCGGGCGACTCGTTCCTCACGATCCTCACGACAGGAAACGACAAGAAAGCGGTTCGCCACCATGACCACCAGGATCGACGGCACCAGCATCGCCCGACGGATCCGTTCACAAGTAGCCGAGGAGGTCACCGCAGCCAGGGCCACGGGTTCGGGGAGAATCCCCGGCCTTGCGACTGTCCTCGTCGGCGACGATCCGGCCAGCGCCGTGTACGTCGCCGCCAAACGGCGCGCCATCAAGGAAGCCGGGATGCGCGACTTCCACCGCCACCTGCCCCAGCACGCCACCCCCGACGACGTGGCCGCGGTCATCGACGAGCTGGCCGCCGACCCGGAGGTCTCCGGCATCCTGCTCCAACTCCCGCTGCCCCGGCAGCTGGACGCGGCCACGCTGATCGAACGCATCCCCGTCACCAAGGACGTCGACGGCCTCACCACCGCCAGCGCGGGCCTCCTCGCGCGTGGGGAGCGTGGGTTGCGCCCCTGCACACCCAGCGGCGTCATCGAACTCCTCGACGCCGAGGGCATTCCCCTCCAGGGCGCCCGCGTCGCCGTGGTGGGCTGGGGCGAACTCGTCGGAAAGCCCCTGACCCAGCTGCTGCTGCGACGCGGCGCAACCGTGTCGGTGGCCCATGAGTTCACCACCGACCTCGCTGCGGTCACCCGACCCGCCGGCATCGTCGTGGTCGCCACGGGCGTGCGCGGGCTCATCGGCCCCGAACACGTCGGGCCCGGCGCGGTCGTCATCGACGTCGGCATCCACCGCACTCCCTCCGGCCTGACCGGCGACGTCCGTTCGGACGAACTCGACGGCATCGCCGAACGCATCACCCCCGTCCCCGGCGGCGTGGGCCCCATGACCATCGCCATGCTCATGGTGAACACGCTGCGTGCCGCCCGGTGGAGCGCCGAATGCGAGGCCGTCGCAGCCTGAGCGCTCCGCGGGACGTGGGTTCGGCAGTTCGCCGGAGGGGCGCCGATCCTGGCCATCGGTGTGCCCGCCGTCACGAGAGGGCGCTGACTCGATCTGTACAGCTACAGGTGCGCCGAGAACTGAATCGATCTAGTCGCGTAAGCTGATCCCAGCTGCTTAATCGTTCTAGAGCCTGGGCGCCACTTTTGGTGACGCAGCCGGCCGGGACGACTCGGTCGACGGAGAGGGAGTGTGCCGGCATGGGCCGTTCGGGCCGGGTGACGTTGAGCGACGTGGCCAGGGCGTCCGGCGTGTCGCGGGCGACCGTGAGCTTCGTACTGAACGACGACCCACGGCAGACGATCTCCGCGGCCACCCGGGAGCGGGTCATGGGGGCCGCCCAGGACCTGGGATACGTCCCGCACGGCATCGCCCGCGCGCTGCGCGAGGGGTCGTCGCGCATCGTCGTGCTCAACGTGGACTGGGGCATGGAGGGCAACTTCTCCCGCAGCTACGTCCGGGGCCTGGACGAAGAACTGGCCGAACACGATCACATTCTTCTGGTCCGGCACGGGCACGCGCTCCCGGAGGCCACACAGAAGGTCCTCGACGCCATCGTGCCGCGGGCGGTGCTGCGGCTCGGCGAGGTCTACATGCAGGGACATGAGCCGATCGAGCAGGACTGGTCGAACGGGTTCGCCGCCAACGCCGCGCTGCAGATCGGCTACCTCGCCGAACGAGGGCACACCCGGATCGCCATGGCGATGCCCGATCATGAGTTCCCGCTGACCGAGGCCCGGCTCGGATTCGCCCAGGAGGCCGCCCGACGACTGGGACTTCCGCCCTTGGAGCGCTTCGTCGTTCCGCGGCCCCGGGAGGCCGGCGCGGCCGGCGTCGAGGCGTTCCTTGCGGCTCGCGCGGACGTGACCGCCCTGGCCGCCTTCGACGACGACATCGCGCTGCGCGCCCTGACCGCCCTGCGTGACCTCGGGCTGCGGGTGCCCGAGGACGTGGCCGTGATCGGTTTCGACGAGACCGAGTACGGCTCGCTGTCCACGCCCGCCCTCACCACCGTCCACATCGACGCCGAAGTCCTCGGACGGGTTGCCGCCCGCAATGCCCTCGGCATCGACACGGGGGGTCTGGCACCCGCGGTCGGCCGGATCGTGGTCCGCACGTCGGCCTGAGTGCCACGGGCCCGTCAAGGACCGGCCCACCGCCACCGCTGCCCCGTGCGGGACATGACCGGACGAGCGAAGAAGCATGCAGTGACGGTGTGACGCCGTGCGGTTGCCCGCATACACGCACGACATCCCGCCGGGTGGTCGAATGGCTCGGTCGGACATCCTGACACCCGTCGGCGTCGAGTCCTGGGCGGGCAGTATTGGCGTGTACGGGATGTGCCGGATCCCGCGGAACGCCTGCTACCGGATGTGCGGCGGAGGCGTTCTGGGTCATCCGGTGATTTCCGGCCCGCCCGTACCGGAGCGCACCTTGACGAGGACTTGGCGCATCGCACATCTCGCGTACCGACGACTTTCACGTCGACGCCATCGGACCCTTCCCTGTCGTTTGGTGCTCTTGGAACACTCCTTGCGCGCACATTCCGTCACGTTCCGGCCAGTTGCGCACGCCACGACGAGAAGGGTCCCTCACCCATGCCCGAGGTCAACCGGCGCCGCTTCCTCCAACTCGCGGGAGTCACCACGGCGTTCACGGCTCTGTCGAACAGCATCGAGCGTGCCGCCGCGCTCCCGGCCAACCACCGCACCGGGTCCATCGAGGACGTCGAGCACATCGTCGTCCTGATGCAGGAGAACCGATCCTTCGACCACTACTTCGGCTCGCTGCGCGGCGTCCGCGGCTTCGGCGACCCGCGCCCGGCGTCGCCCACGCCCGGCAGGCCGGTCTGGCACCAGTCCGACGGCGCCAAGGACGTCCTGCCCTTCCACCCCGACGCCGACGACCTGGGCCTGGCGTTCCTCCAGGACCTCCCGCACGGCTGGAACGACGGACACACCGCGTTCAACGGGGGCAAGTACGACAAGTGGGTGCCCGCGAAGTCGGCGACCACGATGGCCTACCTGACCCGCGACGACATCCCGTTCCACTACGCGCTCGCCGACGCCTTCACCATCTGCGACGCCTACCACTGCTCCTTCATCGGCTCCACCGACCCCAACCGCTACTACATGTGGACGGGCTACACCGGCAACGACGGCCAGGGCGGCGGTCCCGTCCTCGGCAACGACGAGGCCGGCTACGGCTGGACGACCTACCCCGAACGCCTCGAGCAGGCCGGCGTCTCCTGGAAGATCTACCAGGACGTCGGCGACGGCCTCGACGCGGCCGGCAGCTGGGGCTGGATCCCCGACGCCTACCGAGGCAACTACGGCGACAACTCGCTCCTCTACTTCAACCAGTACCGCGACGCCAAGCCCGGCGACCCCTTCTACGACAAGGCCCGCACCGGCACCGACGCCCGCACGGGCGAGGGTTTCTTCGACCAGCTCAAGGCCGACGTGCAGGGCGGCAAGCTGCCGCAGGTCTCCTGGATCGTCGCCCCCGAGGCGTTCACCGAACACCCCAACTGGCCCGCCAACTACGGCGCCTGGTACGTCGCCCAGGTCCTGGACGCGCTCACCGCCGACCCGGCCGTCTGGGCGAAGACGGCCCTGTTCATCACCTACGACGAGAACGACGGCTTCTTCGACCACCTGATACCGCCGTTCCCGCCGGGCTCCGCCGCACAGGGCAAGTCCACCGTCGACGTCGGCCCCGACCTGTTCAAGGGCGACAGCGGCCACATCGCCGGCCCGTACGGCCTCGGCCAGCGCGTGCCGATGCTCGTCGTCTCCCCCTGGAGCAAGGGCGGATACGCCTGCTCCGAAACCTTCGACCACACCTCCATCGTCCGGTTCGTGGAACGCCGCTTCGGCGTGCACGAGCCGAACATCTCGCCCTGGCGACGCGCCATCTGCGGCGACCTCACTTCGGCGTTCGACTTCTCCCGCGGGGACACCAGGCCGGTCGCCCTCCCGGACACCGACGGCTACCGGCCCCCGGACGGCGACCGCCACCCCGACTACGTACCCACCCCGCCCGCCAACCCCGTCCTGCCCGGGCAGGAGCGCGGCTCGCGGCCCACCCGACCGCTCAGGTACACCCCGGTGGTGGACGGATCGGCGGACCCGGCCGCCGGGAAGTTCACGCTCACCTTCGCCTCCGGCGCCCACGCCGGCGCGGCCTTCCTCGTCACCTCCGGCAACCGCACGGACGGGCCCTGGACCTACACCACCGAGGCCGGCAAGTCCCTCTCCGACACCTGGAACACCACGTACTCCGGCGGCTCCTACGACCTGACGGTGCACGGCCCGAACGGCTTCCTGCGCACCTTCAAGGGCCCCGGCAAGGGCGCGGCAGGTCCCGAGGTCACCGCGCGGCACACCGGCGACGACATCGAACTGACCCTCACCAACAAGGGCTCCGCCACCGTGGAACTGAAGGTGACGAACGGCTACGGTGGCCGCGCGCGAACCGTCGGAGTGCGGCCCGGCGCCACCGTCCGGCACACCGTCGACCTGACGGCGAGCAGGCGTTGGTACGACCTCACCGTCACGTCCGCCGCTGACGCGACCTACCTGCGACGGTTTGCCGGACATGTCGAGAACGGCCGCCCCGGCGTCAGCGACCCCGCGATCATCACGGGGTGACAAGGTGTAAAAGCGCGATGAACAGCGCATCCTGGGGACTGGTCAGGGCCCCGTGCGCGCACGGTAGTGTGCCCCGGTGACCACGCAATCGAACACTCCTGCAGGCTGGTACCCCGATCCGCACGGGGCGCCCCAGACGCTCCGTTACTGGGACGGCGTGCAGTGGACCCAGCACACCAACCCCGATCAGCAACAGGGTGCGGGCCAGGCCCAGGTGCCGCAGCAACAGGGCGGTCCCGACCCGCGCGTGCAGCAGCAGGTGAGGCAGGAAGCCGGCGTCGCTCCGAGCGGCGCCGGCGGCGGCACGCTGTTCTCCGAGCCGGTCCTGGTGGTGAACCAGAAGGCCAAGCTGATCGAGCTGACCAACGAGTACAAGGTCATGGATCAGAACGGCAACGCGCTCGGCTCGGTCGTCCAGGTCGGACAGAGCGCATTGAGGAAGATCCTGCGCTTCGTCGCCAGCATCGACCAGTTCCTCACACACAAGCTGGAGATCCGCGACGCCTACGGCCAGCCCGTCCTGCTGCTCACGCGCCCGCGCAAGATATTCAAGTCGCGGGTGATCGTGGAGCGTCCGGGCGGTCAGCCGGTCGGCGAGATCGTCCAGCAGAACGTCTTCGGGAAGATCAACTTCGCCATCAACGCCAACGGCCAGAAGGTCGGCGCCATCAAGGCGGAGAACTGGCGGGCGTGGAACTTCGCGATCGTCGACCACGCGGACAACGAGGTCGCCCGGATCACCAAGACCTGGGAAGGCCTCGCCAAGACCCTGTTCACGACCGCGGACAACTACGTCCTGCAGATCCACTACCAGCTGCCCGAGCCGCTGCTGAGCCTCGTGGTGGCGACAGCCCTGACCGTGGACACCGCCCTGAAGCAGGACTCGCGGGGTCTGGGCTGAGGTCGGTGACGGCGGACGGCTTAGGCAGGGCGGGCGGGGGATCCTGCATACCGTATGTGCGAGGTGGGCGGTATCTCGTATGCCGTAGGCACCCGGCATGCGGGATCCCGTATGCCGTATGGGGACGGTATACGAGATCCCGTACACCGCATCCACGCGGTATCCGGTATGCCGTACGCCGCACTCGCGCCGTGTGCGGGATACCGCATCCCGGATTCCCGCACACGCACGCTTACAGCGAGGTCAGATGCCCCGGATCCGACTGCCGGGGCATCAATGCCGGTTCGGCCGACGCCGTTTCCGGTTCCAGTGCCAGTACCGCGGCCACGGGGTGCTCCTCGAGTGGATCGGGCAGTTCGGGCCGATCCGGTGCGGTGCGTGAGAGCAGCACGACGCCCCACGATGCGAGCCCTGCTCCCGCGAGCGCGAGCAGTACTCCTGCCGCGCCGCCTTGCAGGCGTTCGCCCAGCAGTACGAGCCCGATCGCCGCGGCGGCCATCGGATTCGCCAGCGTCACGACCGCCAGCGGCGCGCCCAGGCCGCCCCGGTAGGCGGTCTGTGACAGCAGCAGCCCGCCGGTGGCGAAGGCTGCGACGAGCAGTGCCACTCCGATCACCTGCACGCTGAGCACCGGGCCCGAGCGGTCGGTCGCGGCCACCGTCACCGTCTGTGTGAGTGCCGAGGCGACCCCGGAGGCGAAGCCGGACGCGGTCGCGTGCCGCAGACCGGGCCGCGCGCCCGGCCGTGACAGCAGGCCGATGGCCGCCGCCGTCGCCGCGGCGACCGTCAGTGCCTCGGGCACGCTCAGTACCTCGTCGGGTGCGGAGCCCGACGCGGTGACCAGGATCGCGCTCAGTCCGGCCAGGGTGTAGGCGGTGCCTCGCCACTCGTTCGCGCTGACCCGGCGTCCTGCGATCCGGGCGCCCAACGGCACCGCCGCGACCAGGGTGAGCGCGCCGAGCGGCTGCACCACGGTGAGGGGGCCGTACTTCAGGGCCACGACGTGCAGCAGGGCGGCGGAGGCGTTCAGTCCTACCGAGCTCCACCATGCGCCGCTGACCAGCAGTCCGAGTGTGCCCGAACCGGAGGAGCGGGAGGCCAGACGTTCCTGGGCGACGGCCGCGGCCGCGTAGGCGACGGCGGAGAACAGGGACAGGACGACGGAGAGCAGGGTGGCGTTCATCGGCCTGCCCCCGCCCCCGCCAGTACGTGTTCCTCGGCCGGTGCGAGGTCCTCGTGGGTGCGTCCCGCGGTCGTCGCCGTGCGGTGCGGCAGGTGGATCACGGCGAGCGCCAGGCAGAGCAGGGCGCCGGCCGCGATCGAGTCCAGCCAGTAGTGGTTCGCCGTGCCGACGATCACCAGCAGGGTCACCAGCGGATGCAGCAGCCACAGCCAGCGCCACCGGGACCGGGTCGCGGCGATCAGGCCGATGGCCACCATCAGTGCCCAGCCGAAGTGCAGTGACGGCATCGCGGCGAACTGGTTCGACAGGTGGTCGCTCCCGGGTGGCCCGTACACCGATGGGCCGTACAGCTGTGCGGTGTCGACGAGGCCCGTCGCCGCGAGCATCCGCGGCGGGGCGAGTGGGAACGTGAGATGCAGCACCAGGGCCGCCGCGGTGAGCGCGGCCAGGACTCGGCGGGCCCAGACGTAGTGGGTGGGGCGGCGCAGGTAGAGCCAGACGAGGAAGCCCACGGTGATGGGGAAGTGGACGGTCGCGTAGTAGGTGTTGGCGATGTGCACCAGGGTGTCGCCGTGCAGCAGTACGGCCTGTACGGAGCCCTCGCCGGGCAGGTGGACCGCTCGTTCCAGGTCCCACACGCGGTGTGCGTTGTGGAAGGCCTCGCCGGTGTGGCCCGTCGCCAGTTGCCGGCCGAACTTGTAGACGAGGAAGAGTCCCGCGACGAGCAGGAGCTCACGGACGAGCGGTGGCCGCGCTATCGTGTCGGGCTCCGCCTCTGCAGGCTCGGTTCGGGCATTCATCCCCCGGCCCCTTTGCTGACGGTGGTGCGTGTGCTGGTGCGGGCGAGCCTCGGGCTCGTCTTTCTGCGTACGCGAATCTGTACATGGCATCGATACGGCGTCGTACCGATACGTCAGTGTACCGATACGTTGGAGTACCGGTACACTGGCGTATCGATTGACATGCGACACACTTGAGTGGGGCCCTCGGGGGCCCGCCGGACACCAGTGAGGAGAAGTGCCGATGACGTCGCAGGCCGCGGACGAACCGGAGACGGTCGTCGCCTCGCGCCGCTCCAAGCTCACGCCCGAGCGCGAGCAGGAGTTCTTCGACGCCGTTCTGGAACAGATCCGCGAGTGCGGCTACGACTCCCTCACCATGGACGGCGTAGCCACGAGCACCCGGTGCAGCAAGTCCACGCTCTACCGGCAGTGGAAGACCAAGCCCCAGTTCGTGGCCGCGGCGCTGCGCGCCAACCGCCAGGTGCGCTTCGTCGGCATCGACACCGGATCGCTCGCCGGCGACCTGCGCGAGGTGGCGCGGGCCGCGGGCGACTGGTCGGGCAGGGACACCAAGCTGCTCCAGGCGCTCGCCCACGCGGTCACGCAGGACAGGGAGCTCCAGCAGGCGCTGCGCGAGGCGCTCGTCGAGCCGGAGGTCTGTGCGCTCCATGAGATCCTGCGGCGTGCGGTGGAGCGCGGCGAGGTCGCCGCCGACCAGCCGGCGCTGGAGTTCGTGCCCGCCATGATGTTCGGCATCTTGCGCGTGCGCCCCATCCTGATGGGCGAGTACGCCGACTCGGACTACCTCGTCCGGTTCGTGGAGGCCGCCGTGCTGCCGGCACTCGGCCTCGCCTGAGACCCAGGCCGCCGTCCACGGGATGACTGGACGGTGACCTGCTCGCGCCGCACCGTGGGGACGGGGGCGGCGCGCACCCCCCGGCCGGGTGGGGTTCCTCTTGAGCGGAGAGGCGCCCCACCCGGCCGACTGGTGTGCCGGGGTCGATCAGATGTCAGACGTCCTGGCCGCTGCCGCTTCCGGTCGACACCTTGATGCCCTTGGTTATGTCGTCGATCACCGACACCTTCTGGTCGGCGTCGATACCGAAGCGGACCACGACGATCTGCGAGGAGCTCGCCGGGGAGGGGAACGCCAGCGACTCGACGTAGCCGTCGGCGCCCTTGCTCGTGACTGCCTTCCAGCGGACCAGGTAGCCCTTCTGACCGGCCACCGTCACCGCCTTGGAGGCCAGCACCTGGTGCGAGGTGATCTTGCCGTAGGTGGTGCCGCCGTAGGACTCCTCGGCGTTCGCCGAGATGTCCGCCTTGGCGACCGCCTCGGCCGTGGAACCGCTGGTGCCCAGCGCCAGAGCGGGTGCCGAGTAGGCGCCGCCCTTGGTGCACGACTTGGAGGTGTCGCCGGGGCACTTGTAGGAGTCGTTCGATGTGACCTGCGCCCCCACGGTGATCTCCTGGCCGTACCAGTCGTCCGGGATGGGGATGCTGATCCCGCTCACCGCGTCGGTGACCGAACCGCTCTCGATCTTCGGCGCCTCGGACTGGTCGGGCGCGGGCGACTGCCCGCCGGTGCCGCCGGAGCCATCGGAACCACCGGTGCCGCCGGAACCACCAGGGCCGCCCTGGCCGCCCGACTCGCCGAAGGGGCCGCCCTGGCCGCCGGAGCCGTTCTGCCCGCCGGGCGCGCCCTGGCCCTGCTGCGTGGCAGTGTTGCCGCCGCCGCCGTCCTTGGTCAGCGCGTACACGCCGACACCGATGCTCGCGAGCACCGCGACGGCGACGCCGACGGCTATGCCGGTACGCAGCCCGCGCCGCTGTCCGCCCGCCGGAGGCTGGGCGGGATACGCCGGGTAGGGCGGAGAATCCGGGTATGCCCCGTCGGTCGGCGGCTGCGTCGGGGGACCCCATACGGCGGCCTCCCCCGCGGGGCGGGTCTGGTCCGTCCACGTCTTGCCGTCCCACCAGCGCTCGGTGGCGGGACCGTCACTTTTCTGCCCGGGGTCGGGGTACCACCCGGGAGGAGTCACCTGCGTCATGGCCCCACCGTATGAGGCGTCGGTGAAAGGGGGATGAGAGGGCCCCGTCTTCGGTTCGACGCAGGCCGCTCCGGCGCGGACGGACGTGGGGGAGCCGGTGCCCCCGCGCCCCGGGGGCCCCGCTCCACTGGCGTGATCCCGCCGTCAATTCACCATCCGGCAACCGACGTTGACGCCCCGGGGCGGCTCCCGCAGGCCTTCCGCGCCGTCCGGGCGCATCCGCCGTCACTCTTCACGGCAACAGGTGCGCGGACCGGCCTCCGCTTCGTGGGCCGGGCGGCTACGCTCGAGATCTGCACGTCGTTCGGGCGACTTGGGGAGGTAGCGGGATGACGGAGGTCAGGCCCACGGCGGCCGCCTCGGCTTCCCTGTGGGAGCGTGACAAGGAAGTCGCCGCCATCGCACGGGCGGTGGACACCCTGTGCGCCGACCGGTCGTCCCCGGGCAGCCTGCTGGTGTTCCGGGGCGAGGCGGGACTCGGCAAGACCGCGCTGCTGGCCGAGACACATCGCATCGCCGAAGCCCGTGGCTGCACCGTGTGGTCCGCCCGTGGCGGCGAGACTCTGAGGTCCGTCCCCTTCAATGTCGTACGGCAGTTGTTGCAGCCCGCCCTGGTGTCGCTGCTGCCGGAGGAGGCCCGCGAGTACCTCGGCGACTGGTACGACATCGCGGGCCCCGCCCTCGGCATAACGGAACCGAGCGAACCCCGTGCCGACCCGCAAGGCGTGTGCGACGGTCTTGTCGCCGCCGTGCGCCGGCTGGCCAAGCGGGACTGGCCGCTCGTCCTGCTCGTCGACGACGCCCACTGGGCGGACCAGGAGAGCTTGCGCTGGCTCAGCGCGTTCGCCGAACGTCTCGACGACCTGTCCGTCCTCGTCGTCGTGGCCCGCCGCCCCGGCGACGTCAGCGGCGAGAGCGCCCGCCACCTGGACAGCGTCGCCGCCGCCGTGGGCGGCCCCGTCACCAACATCAGCGCCCTGACCCCGGACGCGGTCGCCGGCCTCACCCGCGCCAGGCTCGGTGCCCACGCCGACGCCCCGTTCTGCCGCGAGGTGTGGGCCGTCACCGGCGGCAACCCGTACGAGACGAACGAACTCCTCGCCAAGGTGCAGGACAGCGAGCTCGAGCCCGCCGAGTCCTCGGCCGGTGAGCTGCGCGCCCTGAACCGCTCGGCCCGCGGCGGCGGCCTCGTCGCCCGCCTGGAACAGCTCGGCGTCGACGCCACCCGCTTCGCCTGGGCCGCCGCCATCCTCGGTACCGGCATCTCCGTCGACCTGGTGGCCAGGCTCGCCACGATGGGCCGCGACGACGCCGGGCGCTGCGCCGAACTGCTGCGCAGCGCCCGCATCCTGACCGAACCCGACCCCACGGCGGGCCCCGCGAAAGAGGGCGACCTCCAGTTCCTCCACCCGCTGATCGCCTCAGCCGTCTACAACTCCATCCCGGACGCCCTGCGCACCGCCATGCACGGCATCGCCGCCCAGGTCGTCACCGACTCCGGACGGGGTGCGGCTGCCGCCGCGCGCCACCTCCTCCAGGTCCACCCGGACGACGACGAGGAACTCGTCGAGCAGCTGCGTGAGGCCGCCCGTGAACACATCGCCGTCGGCGCCCCCGACGCGGCCCGCCGCTGTCTCGAACGCGCCCTGCTGGAACCGCCCCGGCCCGAGGTCCACGCGCGCGTGCTCTACGAACTCGGCTGCGCCACCCTGCTGACCGCGCCCGCCCGGACGATCGGCCATCTGCGGACCGCGCTCGCCATGCCGGGCCTCGACGGCGGCGAACGCGTCGACGCCGTCTTCCGCCTTTCCCAGGCCCTGCTCCACAACGACCAGCTGGAGGAGGCCGTCCGCACCGTCGAGGCGGAGGCCGCCCGGCACCGGGCCGGGCCCTCCCGGATGCGGCTGCAGGCCGTGCAGTACATGTGGGAGGGCATCCACGGCGAGGCGACCTCACCGGGCCGCTCGGAACGCCTCGCGGAGCTCGCCCGCACCTGCACCGGCCGCGACAACTCCGAGCGCGCCCTGCTCATCCTGCGCGCCTTCGACGCCATGGCCCACGGTGAGAACGCCGAGGAGGTCGTCGAGGTCGCCGACCGCGCCCTCGTCAACGGCCGTCTCGCCCCCGGCCTCGGCTGGACCGACACCGAGTGGGGCAGCGAACTGCTGATGATGCTGGGCAATTCGTACGCCTACGCCGACCGCCTCGACCGCGCCGAGAGCCTGTTCGCCGAGGCCCTGCGCACATACACCATCGCCGGCTGGAGCGGCGGCCACCTCGCCCTGTCCAACGCGTTCCTCGGCCTCGCCTACCGCAGGCAGGGCCGCCTCAGGGACGCGGAGACCATCCTGCGCGAGTCGGTGCGCCTGGCCGAACGGGTCGGCCGCGGCCTGCCCCTGTACTGGTCGGCGACCTGTGGACTCGTCGACACGCTGCTGGCCCGCGGCCATGTCGAGGAGGCCTGGTCGGTCGCCGAGCAGTACGGCTTCGCACCGCCCTACCCGTCCACCATCGTGCTGCCTGACACCCGCTCCGTGCGCGGCCGCCTGCTGCTCGCCGTCGGCCGCACCAAGGACGGCATCAACGAACTGGAGGCCGCCGAGAAGGCGGCTGCCGCCCGCGGCGGTCACAACCCGGTTCTTGCGCCGTGGACCGTCGACCTCGCCAGGGCCCTGGCCGTCGAGGATCCGGCCCGTGCCGCCCGGCTCGGCGCCGACGCCCGCCGCCAGGCCGAACGCTTCGGCACGGACACCGCCATCGGCGAGGCGCTGCGCTGCGCCGCCGCCCTGGAGACCGGCCAGCGCGCGGTCCGCCTGGCCGGCCAGGCGGTCGCCTACCTCGAGTCGTCGCCCTGCCAGTACGAACACGCGGCCGCCCGCGTCGAATACGGCATCGCCGCCCGTTCGGTCGCCGATCTCAACCGTGGCCTGGCGCTGGCCCGTTCGTGCGGTGCGGACGGGCTGGTGGCGCAGGCGCGGGAGGTGCTGGACACGGGACGGGGGCTGCGCTAGGTCACCTCCGGGTCACTTCGCCAGCAGCTGGTCGGTCACGGCCGCCAGCCGCTTGCGCACCTCCGGGTCGTAGGCGGCCTCGTGCGCCCGCGCCGGCCGTGTGCCGTCGAAGTAGCCGCCCGTGCCCAGGTCCCGGGTGGCCAGCGCCAGGACGCCGGGCGCTCCGTCGGCGACCGAGTTCCAGGGCGCGACGCCCGCCTCGCGGACCATCGCCGTGTCCATGTAGGTCGCCGGGTGCAGCACGTTCACCGCGACGCCGGTGCCTTCCAGCTCCTCGGCGAGCGCGAACGTATGGGCCGCGAGCGCGAACTTGGCGCGGCAGTACGCCGAGACGCCGCTGTAGCCGCGGCCGAGTTCGGGGTCGTCGAGGTCGAGGGGCTCCTGGCCGGCCGAGCCGACGTTGACGATCCGGGCGGGGGCGTTCGCCCGGAGTACGGGCAGGAGTGCGCGGGTGAGTGCGACCGGCGCCAGGTAGTTCACGGCGAGCCGCAGTTCGTGGCCGTCGCTACTCGTCTCCCGGCCCAAGCCGCGCGCACCCCCGCCCACGCCCGCGTTGTTGACCAGCACGTCGAGCTCGGGGCGCGTCTGGGCGACCCGAGCGCCCAACTCGCGCACCTGCGTCAGCGAGGCCAGATCGGCGACGAACCCCTCGGCCTCGCCCTCGGCGCGCAGTTCGGCCACGAGCCGCCGCGTACGGTCCGGGTCGCGGCCGTGGGCGAGGACGACGTGTCCGGAGCGGACCAGCTCGAAGGCGACGTACCGGCCGAGTCCGGAGGTGGCACCGGTGATCAGGATGGTGGACATGTCTCCACCGTAGGCATGCCGCGGGGGAGTCCGCGAGGTGCCGTTGAAACTACCACCAGCAGGGTCACCCTCGGCTGTCGTCCTCCTCGGCCAGCACCCGCTGCGCCGTCGCGAACGCCGAGTTCGCCGCCGGCACCCCGCAGTACACGGCCGTCTGCAACAGCACCGCGCCGATCTCCTCGGGCGTGAGTCCGTTGCGCCGTGCCGCCCGTACGTGCATGGCCAGCTCGTCGTAGTGGCCGTGCGCCACCAGCGCCGTCAGCGTGATCATGCTGCGTTCGCGGCGGCTGAGCGTCGGGTCGGTCCAGATCTCGCCCCACGCGTAGCGCGAGATGAAGTCCTGGAAGCGCGCGGTGAACGGGGTCTGCCGGGCCTGCGCCCGGTCCACGTGTGCGTCCCCGAGCACCTCGCGGCGTACCTCCATCCCACGCCTGGCGCCACCGTCGAGGTGGGTCCGCAGCGCCGTCAGCACGGCCTCCGGGCACTGCGCGGGCGCCAGGTGCGAGGCGCCGGGAAGCTCGACGAGCGCGGCGCCCGGCACCGCGTCCGCGATCTCCCGCAGATGTGCGGGCGGGGTCGCCGGGTCCTCGCGGCCGGCGATCAGCAGGGTGCGCGTGGAGATCTCGCCGAGCCGCTCCCGCAGGTCGAACGCGGCCAGCGCGTCACAGCAGGCCGCGTACGCCTGTGGGTCGGCCTCCCGGTGGTCCTGGACCAGCCGCGGCACGGTGAACCCGGGGGTGAACCAGCGGGCGTCCGCGCTCTGCGCCAGATCGGCCAGCCCCTCGCGCCGTACCAGCGCGGCCCGGTCCTGCCACGGCTGTGCGCCGTTGAAGTGCGCCGACGAACAGATGACGGCGAGGGACGAGACCCGCTCGGGGTGGTGCAGGGCGAGGTGCAGGCCCACCGCGCCGCCGAGCGACACCCCCGCGTAGGCGAACCGCTCGATCCCGAGCGAGTCGGCGAGTGCGAGCACCAGATCCGCGAGGTCCCCGACGGTGGCGCCGGGGCCGATGAGGTCCGGCGCGGAGCCGCCGTGTCCGGGCAGGTCCCAGCGGACCACCCGGTGGGCGATCGACAGTTCGGGGGCCACTGTGTCCCACAGGGCGTACGACGTGCCGAGGGACGGCCCGAGCAGCAGCGGGGGAGCGGAAGCGGGCCCCTCGGTACGGTGGTTGAGGAGTTTGGCGGTCAACGTCGCTCCAAGGCACGGTCGGTGAGGGCTCCGGCGGAGCCGGTGTAACGGGCGGGATCGGTGAGCTCGTCGAGGTCTACGTCTTTCAACTCCGGCTCTTCGGCCAGGAGTTCGGCGAGCGTGCGTCGCTCGGAGTAGGTCCGCCGGGCGAGGTCCGTGAGTAGCTCCTTGGCGCGGGCCCGGCCCAGTACGCCGGCCAGTTCGGCCGAAAGCCGCTCGGAGACGATCAGCCCGTGGGTGAGGCCGAGGTGTCGGCGCATGACGTCCGGCTGCACCCGCAGCCCCTCCGTCAGTTCGGCGGCGTCGCGGGCGGCGCCTCCGACGAGCCGCAGCAGCTCCCGCAGTGGCTCCCACTCCGCGTGCCAGGCGCCGGCCGGCCGCTCGTCCTCCGCGACCAGCGACCCGTAGAGCGTGGCCGCGAGCTGCGGCGCCCGGCGGGCCGCCGCGGCGATCAGGGTGGACCGTACGGGGTTCGCCTTGTGCGGCATGGCCGACGACCCCCCGCCGCTGCCCTCCGCGACCTCTCCGACCTCGGTGCGGGCGAGGGTGAGTACGTCCGTGGCCACCTTGCCGAGCGCCCCGGCCGCGAAGGCCAGGCCTCCGGCGAGGTCGGCGATCGGGGTGCGGAGCGTGTGCCAGGGCAACAGCGGTTCCCTGAGCCCGAGTTCACGGGCGTAGGCGGCCGGCAGGGCGAGGGCGTCGTCGGCGCCGTACACCGAGAAGGCCGCCAACGTCCCTGCGGCGCCCCCGAGCTGGGCGGGCAGCCGGTCCCGTACGGCCGTCAGCCGGTCCCGGGCGTCGAGCACCAGCGACCGCCAGCCGGCCGCCTTCAGCCCGAACGTCGTCGGCACGGCGTGCTGGGTGAGCGTCCGCCCCGGCATCGGGGTGTCGCGGTGACCGGCGGCCAGTTCGGCCAGCGCCCGTTCCGTGCGGGCGAGGTCGGCGAGGACGGGGCCGAGCGTCCGCACGGCGACCAGCATCGTCGCCGTGTCCATGATGTCCTGGCTGGTCGCACCCCGGTGGACGTAGGGGCCGTACTCCTGGCCGACCGCCTTCGTCAGGTCGGCGACCAGCGGGATGACCGGGTTCCCGCCGGCGCGGGCGCGCAGCGCCAGGTCCCGTACGTCGAAGCCGGCGCCGTCGGCCGCCTCGGTCACCGCCGTCGCCGCCGCGGCCGGGGCCAGGCCCAGCGCGGCCTGCGCACGGGTCAGCGCGGCCTCCGCGTCCAGCAGCGCCCGCAGGTAGGCGGTGTCGCCGGTCGCGGATGCGGCGGGGGAGCCTGCCCACCCGGGGGCGAGCAGGCCGCTGTCGGGTTCGGCAGCTGTCACTGGAACTCCAGGAAGACCGTCTCGTCTTCGCCCTGAAGGCGGATGTCGAAACGGTACGTGCCGTCGCCCCCGTCCCGGGCGATCAGCGTGTCGCGGCGCTCCGCTTCCAGCCGCGCCAGCAGCGGGTCGGCTGCGAGTGCCGCCTCGTCGCCCGGCAGGTAGATCCGGGTGAACAGGTGGACGAGCAGCCCGCGCGCGAAGACGCACACGCTGACGTACGGCGCGCTCTGCCCGCGCGCGCCGGGGCGCAGGGTGCGCGCGTACCAGTGTCCGTTGGCGTCGGTCTGGATGCGGCCCCAGCCGGTGAACTCCACGCCGTTGCGGCCCAGGTAGCCGCCGGTCGAGGGATCGCGCCGGATCGAGCCGTCCACCTGCGGCAGACGGCCGTCCGGGTCGGGGCCCCACAGCTCCACGAACGCGTCGGGCAGCGGTTTGCCCTCGCCGTCGTACACGTACCCCTGGAGGGTGATCGTGTCGGGGTGGCCGACGGGTGCGATGTCACCGCCGCCGGGGAAGGGCAGGGCGTACCCGTAGAACGGGCCGACGGTGTGCGAGGGGGTGGGCAGGACACTCTCCGGCCTGCCCGTGTCGATCTTCGTCATGGCGGGTCAGCGTCCCTCTTCGATCCAGGTGGCGTTCGGTCCGTCGAGCACCATGTCCCAGTGGTAGCCGAGTGAGAACTCCGGCACGGACAGGCTGTGGTCGTAGGTGGCGACCAGGCGCTGTCGGGCGGCGTCGTCCGTCACCGACTGAAGGATCGGGTCGTACGGGAAGAGCGGGTCGTTCGGGAAGTACATCTGCGTCACCAGCCGCTGGGTGAACGCCGAGCCGAACACCGAGAAGTGGATGTGGGCCGGGCGCCAGGCGTTGACGTGGTTGCGCCACGGGTACGGGCCCGGCTGAACCGTGGTGAAGCGGTAGAAGCCGGTGTCGTCGGTGAGCGTGCGGCCCACGCCGGTGAAGTTGGGGTCGAGCGGGGCGTCGTGCTGCTCACGCTGGTGGGCGTAGCGGCCGGCCGAGTTGGCCTGCCAGATCTCCACCAGCTGGCCGCGCACCGGGCGCCCGTCGCGGTCCAGGAGCCGGCCGGAGACGGTGATCCGCTCGCCGATCGGCTCGCCCCGGTGGTGCCGGGTGAGGTCGTTGTCGATCTCGGTGATGTCGCGCTCGCCGAACGCGGGGGAGGCCAGCTCCACCAGCTCCGGGTCCTTGGAGACGTCGATGGCGACCGGCGGCTGCCGGGGGTGGCGCAGCACCGAGGAACGGTACGGGGCGTAGTCGCGTCGCGGGTGGTGCTCGACGGGCGCGCCGTCGGCGACCCGCTTCTCGTACGCGGCGTGCTCGGCCGCGATCTCCTGGTCGATGTCCTGCTGAGTGAGAGCCATGGGGGTTCCTGATGCTTCCTTAGCGTTCGAGGACGAGGGCGAGGCCCTGGCCGACGCCGATGCAGAGGGTGGCGACACCGGTGCCGGTGCCGCGGCGGGCGAGCTGGTGGGCGACCGAGCCGGCGAGCCGGGCACCGGAGGCGCCGAGCGGGTGGCCCAGTGCGATGGCACCGCCCTGGGGGTTGAGGACCGCGGGGTCGAACTCCGGCCACTCGGCCACACAACCGAGGACCTGGGCGGCGAACGCCTCGTTCAGTTCGAGTACCGACAGGTCGCCGAAGCTCTTGCCGGCCTTGGCGAGCGCCCGGTTGACCGCCTCGACGGGGGCGAGCCCGAAGTACTGCGGGTCGATCGCGGAGACACCGGTGGCGCTGACGCGGGCCAGCGGCTCGCGGCCGGTGGCCTTCAGGCCCTCCTCGTCGACCAGCAGCAGAGCGGCGGCGCCGTCGTTGAGGGGGGAGGCGTTGCCCGCGGTGACCGTGCCGTTCTCCGTCCGGAAGGACGGCTTGAGCTTCGCCATCGCCGCGAGGGAGGCGTCCGGACGGACGCATTCGTCGGCGCCGAGGACGACCGGGTCGCCCTTGCGCTGCGGGATCGCCACGGGCGCGATCTCACCGTCGAACAGGCCGTCGGCCTGCGCCTGGGCCGCCTTACGGTGACTGCTCAGCGCGAACTCGTCCTGCTGCTCACGGCTGATCTTGTGCTTGTCGGCGATCAGCTCCGCGCTCTCGCCCAGCGGGATCGTCCACTGCGGATCCATCTTCGGGTTGACCATGCGCCAGCCCAGGGTGGTCGAGTACAGCTCGGTGTGCCCGGCCGGGAAGGGGCGGTCGTTCTTGGGGAGGACGTAGGGGGCGCGGGTCATCGACTCGACGCCGCCGGCCAGGGCGATGGAGGCGTCGCCCACGGCGATGGCACGGGCGGCCTGGATGACCGCCTCCAGACCGGAGGCACACAGCCGGTTGACCGTCACGCCGGGCACCGAGGTGGGCAGTCCGGCCAGGAGTGCGGCCATGCGGCCGACGTTGCGGTTCTCCTCGCCGGCTCCGTTGGCGTTGCCGAAGTACACGTCCTCGATCCGGGACGGGTCCAACTCCGGGGTACGGGCGAGGAGTTCGCGGATGGCGTGCGCGGCCAGGTCGTCCGGCCGGATGGCGGCCAGGGAGCCGTTGTAGCGGCCGATCGGCGTGCGTACGGCGTCGACGATGTAGACGTCCTTCATCGGAGGTCCTCCGCTACGGTCAGCTTGGCGTCGGTCCTGGCGGTGATGTCGTCGACGCTCACGCCCGGTGCGCACTCCACGAGCACCAGGCCGTCGTCGGTGACGTCGAGGACGCCGAGGTCGGTGATGATCCGGTTCACGCAACGCTTGCCGGTCAGCGGCAGCGCGCACTCCTGGAGGATCTTGGGTGAGCCGTCCTTGGCGGTGTGGGTCATCACGACGATGACGGTGCGGGCGCCGTGCACCAGGTCCATCGCCCCGCCGATTCCGGTGATCATCTTGCCGGGGATGGCCCAGTTCGCCAGGTCGCCGCCCGCCGACACCTGCATGGCGCCGAGCACCGCGACGTCGATGTGCCCGCCGCGGATCATCCCGAAGGACAGCGCCGAGTCGAAGAAGGACGCGCCGGGCAGGACCGTGACGGTCTCCTTGCCCGCGTTGATCAGGTCCGGGTCGATCTGGTCCTCGGTGGGGTAGGGGCCGGTGCCCAGGATGCCGTTCTCCGACTCCAGGACCACCTCGACGCCCGGCGGGAGGTAGTTGGGGATCAGCGTCGGCAGGCCGATGCCGAGATTGACGTACTGGCCGTCTTCGAGGTCGCGCGCGGCACGCGCGGCCATCTGTTCACGTGTCCAGGCCATCAGGAGGTCACCGTCCGCTGCTCGATCTTCTTGTCCGCCGCCTGCTCCGAGGTCAGCGCCACCACCCGCTGCACGAAGATGCCCGGCAGGTGCACCGCGTCCGGGTCGATCTCACCGGGCTCGACGAGCTCCTCCACCTCGGCGATTGTCACTCGCCCGGCCATCGCGGCCAGGGGGTTGAAGTTGCGGGTCGACTTGTTGAAGACGAGATTGCCGTGCCGGTCGCCCTTCGCCGCCCTGACCAGGGCGAAGTCGGTGCGGATGCCGTGCTCCAGTACGTACTCGGTGCCGTCGAACTCCCGTACCTCCTTCGGCGGCGACGCCAGCGCGACCCCGCCGGAGCCGTCGTAGCGCCACGGCAGTCCGCCCTCGGCGACCTGGGTTCCGACGCCCGCGGGGGTGTAGAAGGCGGGGATGCCGGCGCCGCCGGCCCGCAGCCGTTCGGCCAGCGTGCCCTGGGGGATCAGTTCCACCTCCAGCTCGCCGGCCAGGTACTGCCGGGCGAACTCCTTGTTCGCGCCGATGTAGGAACCGGTCACCCGGGCGATCCGCCCGGCGGCGAGGAGGACGGCCAGCCCGGACTCCATCGCCCCGCAGTTGTTGGAGACCACGCCGAGGCCGCCGACTCCGCGCTCGTGCAACGCCTGGATCAGCACGTTCGGCACCCCGGTCAGGCCGAAGCCGCCCACTGCCAGCGACGCGCCGTCGGGCACGTCGGCCACCGCCTCCAGGGCCGTGGCGACCACCTTGTCCATCCTAGAAGCCCCATCTCTTCCAAGCGCAGCGACCGACGAATTAGTCAGCGCACTGAGTATTTCTACGAGCTTCCCCTCACGCTGCCACCGGCGGGCCTAGGCGTCAAGACCCCAGTAAATGCCGAAGTCAATGCACTCCCCCTGCCCGCAGACGGTTCGCGCTTTGAACGGTATCGTTCAGTGCACCAACGAATATGCACCCATGCATACGACCACAGGAGCGCACATGGCCGCGGTGGACCTCAGCAGTCACCCCGGGCACCTGGCCCGGCGGCTGCAGCAGGCGCACTACCTGCTGTGGAACACGATGGTCTCCGAGGAGATCACCTCGCCGCAGTTCGCGGTCCTCAACGCGCTCGTCGCCGAGCCGGGCCTCGACCAGCGCACGGTGGGGGAGCGGGTAGGACTGGACCGGTCCACCATCGCCGAGGTGATCAGCCGGCTCGGCCGGCGCGGACTGCTGGACAAGGTCCGCGACCCGCAGGACGGCCGTCGCTTCCTGCTGCGCCTGACGGAGGACGGTCTGCGCACCCACCGCAAGCTGACCGTCCGTACGGCCCGGATGAACCAGGTCTTCCTGGCACCGCTCTCCGCCGAGGAGCAGACGCTGTTCTTCGACCTGATCCGCCGGGTCTCGGACGCGGCCGAGGAGCTGCGCAACCCCGCGGAACCCCTGGCCGCCCAGAACTGATCACGCCTTGGCGAACACCACCCACACCTGGCCCTGCGCGAAGTTCACCGGCGAGCCGTTCTCGGCCGTGAACTCGGTGCCGTCGGTGGCCGTCGCCCGCTCCCAGCGGACGTCGTAGGCCCGCCCGTCGCGCAGCACCTCCGCCTTCCCGGAGCCCACCGTCTCGGTGTACGGCGTGGAGTTGCCGAGCACGTCGTGGTAGGCGGACTTGTGGATCTTCACGTACTGCACGACGACCGTCGCGGGCGCCACCGGCCGCCCGTCGCTCGTCACCGTCGGTGTCCCGTCCTGGGCGACCAGCCAACGGTGCCGGTCCCCGGACCAGGTGAAGGTGAAGCGGGCCGCGGGGTAGCGGACGGTGCGCGTGGTGCGCGGCTGCCCGCCCTCGGGTGCGGCGCCGTAGTGGAAGCCGGTGGTCAGCGCGTCCGTCCCTGATGCGGAGGGCATCAGCCGGCTCGGCCGCAGATAGAGGTTGTGGGGTGCGAGGTGGTCGGCGCCGCGGAAGTAGGCGCCGGACACCTCGTCGGGCGGTTCGGCGCGCAGCGGCGCGTCGTCGATCAGCGGCAGCAGCTTGCCCTGCGCACCGGAGAACGCGAGCGTCGGCCGGTCGAACTGCCCCAGCAGCTCCAGGTCGGACTCGCGGGCGCTGCGCACCGGACCGACGACGTCCGGCAGCTTGGTGGCGTACACGGCCATCAGCCGGCTCAGCCCGCCCTCGACCTGCTCGACGTACACGACGTCCGCGGAGTCCAGGCCCGTCTGCGGCCGGGCGGCGCCCACATTGTCGATCTTCACGGCGAGCACAGACCCGTGGCCGCCGGCCGGTTGGGTGGGGTGGCCGGGTTGGCTCGATTGATTCTGTGTCGGTTCCTGTCGGCGGCTGCGTCCGTCGTCGCGCGGGCCGTGCGGTGTCGTGCAGCCCGCCGCCAGGGAAACCGTCACCGTGGCGACCAGCAGCGTCGCTGTCGTCGCGGCGCGTCGCGTGCGCTTTCTTCGTCCCATGCCCACCGTCGCCACCAAGTCCTGTGCCATCGATTGTGCGCTCATTAGGTTCATTGATGCCCGACCTCGCCCGGTTCTGACTGAACGCGTTGATCGGATCTTTCGGTTCTGACTGCACGCGTCGATCGGGTCTCTCGGTCCAGACCACGCGCGTCGGCCCGTCCGCGGTTCGGCGCGGGGCGCCCGGGTACCCGGGCGCCACCGCCGGGCGGACGCGCAGCGGCCACGAAGGGAGTGCGGCACGATGAAGGCAGTGACATGGCAGGGCAATCGGGATGTGCGCGTGGAGAACGTGCCCGACCCGACGATCCAGGAACCGACGGACGCCGTCATCCGCATCACCTCAACCGGGCTGTGCGGCTCCGACCTGCATCTCTATGAGGTCCTCACGCCGTTCATGACACCGGGCGACATCCTCGGACACGAGCCCATCGGCATCGTCGAGGAGGTGGGCGCCGGGGTGCCCGACCTGATGGCCGGCGACCGGGTCGTGGTGCCGTTCCAGATCGCCTGCGGCAACTGCTGGATGTGCCTCGACGGACTCCCCACACAGTGCGAGACCACGCAGGTCACCGGCGAGGGCATGGGCGCCGCCCTGTTCGGCTACACCCGCCTCTACGGCGCGGTGCCGGGCGCCCAGGCCGAGTACCTGCGGGTGCCGCAGGCGCAGTTCGGCCCGATCAAGATCCCGGAGGGGCCGCCCGACGACCGGTTCGTCTACCTCTCCGACGTCCTGCCCACCGCCTGGCAGGCGGTCGCCTACGCCGACCTCAAGCAGGGCGCCAGCGTCGCCGTGCTCGGGCTCGGGCCCATCGGCGACATGGCCTGCCGCGTCGCCCAGGTGCGCGGCGCCGGGCAGGTGTTCGGCGTGGACCTGGTCACGGAGCGGCTGCGCCGTGCGCGGGAGAGGGGCGTGAAGACGTTCGACCTCCGGGACTTCGACAGCGAGAAGGAGCTGCTCACCGCGATCCGCGACGAGACCGACGGCCGCGGCCCCGACGCCGTCATCGACGCGGTCGGCACGGAGGCCCACGGCAGCGCGGCCGCCCGCCTCGCCCAGCGGGCCTCGACCCTGCTGCCCCGGAAGCTGAGCGGCCCGCTCGCGGAGCACTTCACCGTGGACCGGCTCGCGGCCTTCCACACCGCCATCGAACTCGTGCGCCGCGGCGGCACGATCTCGATCGTGGGCGTGTATGGCGGCACGGCCGACCCGGTACCGATGATCACGCTGTTCGACAAGCAGATCCAGCTCAGGATGGGCCAGGCCAACGTGCGCCGCTGGAGCGACGAGATCATGCCCTACCTGACCGACGAGGACCCGCTCGGCGTCGACGACTTCGCCACCCACCGGGTGCCGCTGAGCGAGGCGCCGCACGCGTACGAGATGTTCCAGCGCAAACAGGACGGTGCCGTCAAGGTCCTCATGCGGCCCTGACCGCCCAGGGCCCTGACCGCTCAGGGTCGGGGGCCGAGGATCTCGCCGAGGTCGTAGCGCACCGGCTCCTCCAGCTGCGCGTACGTGCAGCTCTCCGGCGTCCGGTCCGGGCGCCAGCGGCGGAAGCGGGCCGTGTGCCGGAAGCGCGCCCCGTTCTCCATGTGGTCGTACGCCACCTCGGCCACCCGCTCCGGCCGCAGCGGTACCCAGGACAGGTCCTTCTTGCCCGACCAGCGACTGGGCGCGCCCGGCAGCCGAGCCGTCTCGTGGGCGGCCTCGTCCGACCAGGCCGCCCACGGATGCCCTTCGGCGTCCGCCATGCGCAGCGGCTCCAGCTCCTCCACCAGCTCGGCGCGCCGTTTCATGGCGAAGGCTGCGGACACGCCGACGTGCTGGAGAGCGCCCCGGTCGTCGTACAGGCCCAGCAGCAGCGAGCCCACGACGGGACCGCTCTTGTGGAAGCGGTAGCCGGCGACGACGACGTCCGCCGTACGCTCGTGCTTGATCTTGAACATCGCCCGCTCGTCCTGGAGGTAGCGCAGGGTGAGCGGCTTGGCGATGACACCGTCCAGGCCGGCTCCCTCGTACTGCTCGAACCACTCCTTCGCCACCTCGATGTCCGTGGTCGCCGGGGCCAGGTGCACGGGCGCCGTCACCCCGGACAGCGCCCGGGTCAGCAGCGCCCGCCGGTCGCTCAGCTCCACGTCGAGCAGCGACTCGTCCGCGAGCGCCAGCAGGTCGAAGGCGACGAAGGACGCCGGGGTCCGTTCGGCGAGCGTCCGCACGCGGGAGGCCGCCGGATGGATGCGCTCGGTGAGCGCGTCGAAGTCGAGCCGCCCCTCGCGCGCGATCACGATCTCCCCGTCCAGCACACACCGCTCGGGCAGCCGCTCCCGCAGCGCCGTCACCAGCTCGGGAAAGTACCTGGTCAGTGGCTTGCCGGTACGGCTGCCGAGCTCGACCTCGGCCCCGTCGCGGAACACGATCGCCCGGAAGCCGTCCCACTTGGCCTCGTACTGCATGTCCGGCGGGATCCTCGCCACCGACTTGGCGAGCATCGGCTTCACAGGCGGCATGACGGGCAGTTCCATGCTCCGATTCTGCTCGCATTCACCACGTAACACCCGGTATGCGAGGAATGCGGGGTAGGCCTACCGTGGCCGCATGGGTGACGCGGTGGAACTGGAAGCGGGCGGCCGGACCGTACGGCTGTCCAGTCCCGGCAAGGTCTTCTTCCCGGAGCGCGGCTTCACCAAGCTGGACCTCGCCCAGTACTACCGTGCCGTCGCCCCCGGCATCCTGCGCGCCCTGCGCAACCGCCCCACCACCCTGGAGCGCTACCCCGACGGCGTGACCGGCGAGTCCTTCTTCCAGAAGCGGGCGCCCAAGAACATGCCCGACTGGATCCCGACCGCCCACATCACCTTCCCCAGCGGCCGCAGCGCCGACGAGATGTGCCCCACCGAGGAGGCCGCCGTCCTCTGGGCCGCCCAGTACGGCACCCTCACCTTCCACCCCTGGCCGGTGCGCCGCGACGACGTCGACCGCCCCGACGAACTCCGCATCGACCTCGACCCGCAGCCCGGCACCGACTACGACGACGCCGTCCGCGCCGCCCACGAACTGCGCGCCGTCCTCGACGACTTCGGCGGCCTGCGCGGCTGGCCCAAGACCTCCGGAGGCCGTGGCCTGCACGTCTTCGTCCCCATCGCACCGCGCTGGACGTTCACCCAGGTCAGACGGGCTGCGATCGCCGTAGGCCGGGAGATGGAACGCCGGATGCCCGACCGGGTGACGATCAAGTGGTGGAAGGAGGAAAGGGGTGAACGTATCTTTCTGGACTACAACCAGACGGCACGGGACCGCACGATCGCCTCCGCCTACTCCGTACGACCCCGCCCGCACGCCCCCGTCTCCGCCCCCCTGCGCTGGGAGGAGATCGGCGACGCGCACCCCCGGGACTTCGACCTCGCGACGATGCCCGCCCGCTTCGCCGAACTCGGCGACGTCCACGCCGACATGGACGACCACGCCTTCTCCCTCGAAGCGCTCCTCGATCTGGCCGCGAAGGACGAACGCGACCACGGGCTCGCCGACCTGCCGTATCCGCCGGAGTACCCCAAGATGCCGGGAGAGCCCAAGCGGGTGCAGCCGAGCCGGGCCAGGCGGGAGGAGCCGAGCGGGGCCGGAAGCGAGGAGCGGCCGCCCGCTCCGCCGGACCGCACCCGTTGACCGGCGACGGCCGCCTCGGGTGAGTGCCAGGGGGGGCACCGACTTGTGACTCCTGCTCGGTGACGCCGCGGCAAACCGCCGTCGAACGCCCTGCGGAAGCGGGCTTCCGAGGGCGCGAGAGCGCTCTCACGGACGCCCCTGCGCCGGGGCTATCCTGATCGGCAACCGCCGGTGAGGAGCCCCGAAGTGACCGAGACAGCCGCCCGTCCCACGCTGGAGGCCGTGGCCGCGCGGGCCGGTGTGTCCCGGGCCACCGTCTCCCGTGTGGTCAACGGCGGTGACGGGGTGCGGGAGCCCCTCGTCGAGCGGGTCCGGCGGGCGGTGGAGGAACTCGGGTACGTTCCCAACCAGGCCGCCCGCAGCCTGGTGACCAAACGGCATGAGGCGATCGCCGTCGTCATCGCCGAACCGGAGACCCGCGTCTTCGCCGATCCCTTCTTTGCACTGCAACTGCGCGGCATCAGCAAGGAACTGACGGCTCATGACAGCCAGTTGGTCCTGCTCCTCACCGAGGGCCGCGACGACCATGCCCGCGTCGGCCGCTATCTCGCCGGCGGTCACGTCGACGGGGCTCTGGTGTTCTCACTGCACCTCGACGACCCACTGCCCGGGCTGATCCAAGGTGCCGGAGTACCGACCGTGTTCGGCGGCCGCCCGGGCTGGAGCGACGGCACGCCCGGTCCGGTCTACGTCGACAGCGACAACCGCGGCGGCGCCCGCGAGGCCGTGCGCCACCTCATCGGCCTCGGCCGGACCCGGATCGCGCACATCACCGGCCCCTTCGACCAGACGTCCGCGGCGGACCGGCTCGACGGGTTCCGGGACGTCATGGTGGACGCCGACCCGAGGCTGGTCGTCGAGAGCGACTTCACCCCCGCCGGAGGTGAACGCGCGATGCGTGAACTCCTCGACCGCCGCCCCGACCTGGACGCCGTGTTCGCCGCCAACGACCTCACCGCCTCCGGCGCCCTGCGCGTCCTGCGCGAGCGCGGGCGGCGCGTGCCCGAGGACGTAGCCGTGATCGGCTTCGACGACATGCTGCCCGTCGCCGAACAGACCGACCCGCCGCTCACGACGATCCGTCAGGACATCGAGGAGATGGGCCGGCTGATGGCCCGTCTCCTGCTGCGCCGCCTCGACCGCGGCCTCACACACCAGGCAGAGGCAGGCGCACCGGCCGCCGTGGTCCTGCCGACGACCCTGGTACGCCGAGCCTCCGCCTAGACTGCCGCCTCCGCCCGGTCTGGCGTCTCAGGCCTGCTGCGGCACGCTCTTGATCACCGCGAAGCGTGCTCCGTACGGGTCGGCGAGCTTGGCGATGCGGCCCACGTCCGGCACGTCCGTGGCGGGCATACGGACCTTGCCGCCCCGTTCCTGCGCCTTGGCGACGGCCGCGTCGGTGTCGGTGACCTCGAAGTACGGCAGCCAGTACGGGCCGCTCTCCGCCTCCGTCGGGTCGTCGGCCAGCGGGACCAGCCCGCCGAACATGGCATCCTCCCCGGCACCGGCGGGGTTGATACACGTATACGTGCCGCCGGGGAAGGCGACGGCCGAGGTCTCGTGGCCGAGCACCTTGTTGTAGAACGCGGCCGCCGCCGCGATGTCCGGCGTGTACAGCTCGACCCAGCACAGCGAACCCGGCTCGTTCGCCACGTCCACGCCCTTGGTCTGCCCCGGCTGCCAGATGCCGAACGGCACCCCCGCCGGATCGGCGAGGATCGCCATGTGGCCCTGGCCCATGACGTCCATCGGCCGGAAGAGCACGCTGCCGTGCGCCTGCTCGGCGGCCTTCGTGGTGGCCTCCGCGTCCGGGCTCTGGAAGTACACGTTCCACGACGGCGGGCCCTGTTCCGCCGTGGTCTGCATGCCGCCGGCCGTGGTTCTTGCGTCCAGTTGGAAGAAACCGTAGCCGCCGGCCTCGGGCCCCGCCGACTGGAACCGCCAGCCGAAGAGAGCGTCGTAGAAGGAGGTGGCGCCCTCGATGTCGGGCGTGCCGAGGTCGAGCCAGTTCGGGGAGCCGTTGACGAAACGGGTGGTGAGCATCTGCGCACTCCTTGAAGGGGTCCCGTTGCCTGCACAGCCGAGTCTTGCACCGCCCACTGACACTCGCTGCCGGAGCACCGGGACGCGAGGCGGCGGGAGGCAGCGGGAGGCCGGCGGACACGGCAGCCGCCGTCCGTGACGGCGGGCGTTCCGATTGTTTCCCGGCGCCCCGCGCGCCGCCGTGCGCCGCGGCGCCCCGCGGGGGCATCATCGGGGCGGCCAAGGGCCCTGAAACCGCCGCGTTGATCCCGCGTTGATCGAACGTTTTTCGCCGCCCGGCACGATCCTGGCCATGCACATCGACACCATCGCCACGCCCGACCTCGCCTGGCAGGCCCGGGCCCTGTGCGCGCAGACCGGGGCCGACTTCTTCTTTCCCGAGCCGGGCAGCTCGGTGCGTGAGGCGAAGCTCATCTGCGGCATGTGCGAGATGCGCTCCGCCTGCCTCGACTACGCCCTCGCCAACGACGAACGCTTCGGCGTCTGGGGCGGCCTGTCCGAGAAGGAACGGCTGCAGCTCAGGCGTACGTCCCGCTGAAATCCGGGCGACCGGCGCGTAGGAGTGCGGCTAGGATCCGGGGGCGCATCCGGACGTAGCGCAGAGGTAGGCGCACGCCTTGCTCAGGCGGACACGCCGGTTCGAATCCGGTCGTCCGGGTGCGTTCATGGTCCCGTAGAGCAGAGGCAGACTCGCCGCCTTATCAGGGCGGACACGCCGGTTCGAATCCCGGCGTTGGTACTGGTGGGCTCTCGTATTCCACTGTCGTCAGTTGACCTATCTGGCTCCGGAATCACTACTGACCGTGACACTCCTGGCGGGGACCTGGGTCTGGAGCCCCAAACGTTGACGAGGAGTAGCACCGACCTCTGCGCGTCGGGACGGCGATGACGCCGGCGTGTTGGCGTCCGTATCCTCAGTGGGTGAGTCTGATCGAGGTGGTTCCTGGGCAGGTCGAACTCGTCGTTCGGGGGTCGGGGTCGTCGGCGGCCTCTGTCCGGTTGTTCGACTGGTCGCGGACAGATGAGTTCGAGGTCGTATTCGCCGTTGAGGCTGTTGATGACGGCCTGCGCGCACGGATCGAGACTGTGACCGTGTCTGCCTGGGACGGTGCGGGATACTTGACCGAGTTCCTCGACGGTCTTGCGCGCGACTTCCGCGGTTGGGAGGGCGAGCGGTCATGGACCAACAACGAGCTGGTCGTGGCAGCGACGTTCGGCTCGGGCGGTCATGTGTATCTGAGCTGGACCCTGCGAGCTGGGGTCTTCTCCGGCGGCTGGGAGTCCACCGTGACGACCGTGATTGAGGCTGGTGAAGAGCTGACGACTGTCGCTGCCGACGTGCAAAAATTCTTCCGCCAGGGGTAGTCGTCCCAGCGCCCCCGAAGCAAGCACTCACGCGCTCTCAAGCCCTCGGAACTTGTGGGCCCTCGTATCCAAGTGTCACTGCTTCCCCGAGGAACCCAGCCTGTTGGTGGCCTTGCGTGATCTCCTGGGGCGTATCGGCTCCATGTCCCGCCGGTTTCTCTGATGAGGCGGCTGGTGGTCTTGTCGTGGTAGCCGAGGGCGTCCGCGACGACGGGGCCGGGTAGCCCAGGTCATCGGCATCGGGCAGATGGTGGTGCCCGGCACCCCGCGCGACTCCCTATTCATCGTGGACGCCCTGCTGAACCTGGACGGCGGGGTGAAGCCGGAGGTGGTCGCCACCGACAACGCCTCGTACTCCGGCATGGTCTTCGGCATCTTCAAGATGCTCGGCTACCGCTTCTCCCCACGCCCGGCCGTGGTTGGCCGGATCAGAAGAAGGTGGGCAGGCGCGGGGTGTAGGGGTCTTCCAGTGCGGCGATCTCGTCCGCGGTGAGCGTGAGGTCGAGCGCGGCGACGGCGTCGGTGAGGTGGTGGGTCTTGGTGGCGCCGACGATGGGCGCGGACACGACAGGGTTCTTCAGTACCCACGCCAGTGCGACCTGGGCCATCGGGACACCGTGCGCGTCGGCGATCTTCTGGACGGCGTCGACGATGGCTTCGTCGGTGTCGAC